>NZ_RHLN01000008.1 GCF_004121075.1 Lutibacter sp. HS1-25 | reverse complement strand
ATTAACTCCATAGAAACTGCCGATGGTATGGCAATCAGAAGCCTTAGTATTGACTAATTTCTTTTAAAAAAGCAGCAAACTCGGTGGTCATCCGTGTTCCCTGTGCTACTAAGTTCCAATCTCTTTGAATAACTTCCTTGGTTGTTTTGTCCAGCCATCTACGTCGTTTTATGTGTAGATAAACCGTGTTTCCACGTAATGGAAAATCTTGGATTGTTACTTCTTTGTGAAAACCGTGCGCTATTAGAACTTTGGAAACCTGCTCTTTTGGAGGTATATTTCGCTCTTCAAAATAAAGATGCATTACTTCACCGTTTTTGGTGTTCTTTACCAGATAGAAGTGGTTGATTAAAAACTCAGGGAGTATGAGTTTTAGTAAGTCTAGATAATTGTCCAAAATTTATTTTTTAAACAAAAATCATAATTTTAATTCAATTCACACACAACTTTTGAGAATGATCCCTAGTGTTTATGGGGATCAATAACAATTGTTGTGTTTATGCAAATATTGTTGTTAATCCTATAATTTCTGCTGTATTACTTGTAAATGGTATTTAAGCTAATTTAAATCATATCTAATCATTTCGATTAGTTCGTTGGTGTTTTTAAAAAGAACAAACTCACCGTCTTTAATGTATGATATTTTTCCAGTTTCTTCAGAGACAACTAGGCTAAGTGCATCGGTTTTTTCAGTAATTCCAATGGCAGCTCTGTGGCGTAAACCAAATCGAGATGGTAGTGATTTATTTGAAAGAGGTAAGATAATTCGGGTTGCAATGATAAAGTTTTCTTTAATTATCATAGCGCCATCGTGCAATGGGCTGTTTTTGTAAAAAATACTTTCTAATATTGGTTTGTTGATTTCACAATTCATTTTGTCTCCAGTAGGTTTTACAAAATCTAAATTGTGTGTTCGTTCTAAAACAATTAAAGCGCCGGTTTTTGTAGTAGCCATTGATTCGCAAGCTTTTATAATAGCTTCAACATTCATAGTGGTATGAATCTCGGTTTTTAAAAATCGCAATTGTTTTAAAAAACTGCGTTTGTTTGTAAAATTTGTGGAGCCAAGCATTAATAAAAATTTTCTAACCTCTGGTTGAAAAACAATTAAAACAGCAATAGCGCCTAAACCTAATAAAGCGCCCAATAATCCGCTCAACATTTCCATTTGCAACGCTTCTGTAATTTTCCAAATAATTACAATCAATGCAATACCTATAAAAATATTAATAGCAACAGTTCCTTTTAGTAATTTATATACATAATAGAGTAGTACTGCTACTAAAATGATATCTAAGGCATCTAAAAAAGTAAAGTCTAAAAAGTCGAACATTGAAGTATTTTTTGTAAAAATAGGAAAAAGATTGCATACAAAATATTTATTGGCAGCCGCAATCTGGAACTTTATTTGGGTCGAAAATATACTCGAATTGATTGATTGAAATGTTTGTATTTTGAATTGTTTCAATCAAAGTTCTGTAAAAAAGATAATTTTGGTATGACAGATTTTGGTTGAAATTTAGATGTAACATGGTTTTTTTTCCTTCCGCAGAAAAATCAATAAAATCGATTAGCGTATTTTTTAATTCGCCATTTTCCATTTTAGCATCATTAATCCAGGTATTTTCTGGATTAAAAGTAAGGTTGATGTTGTTGTAGCTTTTGTAAAGTTCGCTGTTTGTTTTTATCTCGTATTTTGAGAGTAAGCTATCAGTTTTATATACGGTTTTATCAAATTCAAAAAAAGATAATTTTTTAGAAATTGTATCTGCGTAGCTATAATAATTGTGCATTCCTTCTTTAGAGTGTATGCCGTTTGCGTGTTTGTCTTGCAAATTAATAATTGAAGAAATAAATGATTTTAATGGCAAACGATTGTCAATATTGTAAATCCAATGTGTGGAGCTTATGGTGTTTTTACGATTTAAATTTGCAATAGTATCGCCTTCTTTAACTTCAAAAAAAATCCAAACCTGAGAATGGTCGTAAATTTCTTGTACACCTTTTGTTGCAAGTTTTGGAAGTTTTATTTCTTGTTGAGAGCAACTTAATAAAATTACAGAAATTATAAGTATAATTACTTTTTTCATTGATTGTTTTTTAAAAGTTCAACAATTTTAATAGTTTCCATTGCTTTTTTTACATCGTGTACTCTTAAAATAGTAGCGCCGTTTAATAATGCAATGGTATTTGCAGCGGTGGTTGTGTTTAATGCTTCTTTTGCTGAAGTGTTTAATGGTTTGTAAAGCATCGATTTTCTTGATAAACCTGCAAGCATTGGGACTTCTAAATTTTTAAAAAGTTCTAAATTTGCGAGTAATTTGTAATTGTGTTCTAATGTTTTTCCAAAGCCAAAACCAACATCGGTAATAATATCGTTGACTCCTAAAGCTCTAAGTTCTGCAATTTTTTTTGAAAAATAAAAAAGAACATCTTTTACAATATCATGATAAGTTGGGTTGTTTTGCATATTTTGTGGAGAACCTTGCATATGCATAATAATATAAGGTACTTGTAGTTTTGCGATTGTTGAAAACATGGAAGTGTCTAAATCTCCTGCTGAAATGTCATTTATCAAACAAGCACCATTTTCTACACATTGTTTTGCAACATTACTTCTAAAAGTATCTACTGAAATTAAAATGGAAGGAAAAGTCTTAGTTAGTAATTTTATAATTGGTAAAATCCGACTCATTTCTTCTTCTTCTGAAATGTGTTTTGCACCGGGTCTTGATGAGTAAGCGCCAACATCAATAAAAGTAGCACCTTCATTTAGCATTTTTTCAACCTGAAAAATAATAGCATCAGGAGTGTTGTGTTTGCCGCCGTCAAAAAAAGAATCGGGTGTAATGTTTAAAATCCCCATTACTTTTGGAGAGTTTAAATCAATCAATTTACCATTGCAGTTAATATGCTTCATTATTTTATTACCTTATCAATTACTTTGGTCATTATAGGTGCTTCATAATTAAACATTTTAGCAATCAACTCATCAATAGATTCGCTTATCATTAACATGTCTTTGTTAGATTGTTTTAAAAATCCTTCATTAACCATAACATCTAATTGAGAAATTATGGGATTAAAAAAACCGTTGGTGTTTAAAATGCCGACAGGTTTTTGTTCAATACCAAGCTGATTTAGTGTAAGGGCTTCAAAAATTTCATCTAAAGTTCCAAAACCGCCGGGTAAGGCAATATAGCCATCGGCCAATTTGCTAATTTTTACTTTTCGTTTGCTCATGGTTTTGGTTACAATCATTTCGGTGATGTTTGAGTGTGCAACTTCTTCATGTCTAAGTAAGCCTGGAATTACGCCAATTACTTCTCCTTTATTTTCAATAATAGCATCAGCAATAGCGCCCATCATTCCAATTTTTCCTCCACCATAAATCAACCCTATGTTGTTTTTTGCAAAATAAACGCCCAATTTTATGGCTTCATTTTTATAAATTTCATTAAATCCTATGCTCGATCCGCAAAAAACAGCAACTTTTTTCATAATAGAGGAATTGATTTTTTAATTCGTTAAATTTGTGCGAAATTTACGGAATTAATTAAAGTTACATGCAACAAACTTCAAAACAATACGATCAGGTTATTGAAAAATGCCGAACATTATATGCAAATAAATTAAAAGATTACGGTACAGCTTGGCGTATTTTAAGGCTACCTTCGTTAACCGATCAAATTTTTATAAAAGCACAACGTATTCGTCAGTTGCAACAAAATAGTGTTCGAAAAGTTGATGAAGGTGAGGTTTCTGAATTTATAGGTATTATCAATTATGCCATCATGGCTTTAATCCAGTTAGAAAAAGGTGTGGTTGAGCAACCTGATATGGCTGTTGATGAAGCAGTAGCTTTGTATGACAAGCATATTGCAATTACAAAACAGTTAATGGAAAATAAAAATCATGATTATGGTGAGGCTTGGCGAGATATGCGTGTAAGTTCATTAACAGATTTGATACTTCAAAAATTATTGCGCGTAAAACAAATTGAAGATAATAAAGGTAAAACAATTGTTTCTGAAGGAATTGATGCAAATTATCAGGATATGATTAATTATGCAGTTTTTGCCTTAATCCATATCAACGAAACTGAATAACATGAAAATTGCCGTATTTATAGCCCGTTTAATAGTAGGATTGACATTTGTATTTTCTGGATTTGTAAAATTGGTTGATCCGCTAGGGTCTTCCTACAAATTTCAAGAATACTTTAGTGCAGATGTGTTGAACTTGGAGTTTTTAATTCCGTTTTCATTGCTTTTTTCAATTGCAATGATTTTGTTCGAAATTATGTTAGGTGTGCTTTTATTGCTCGGGTATTTGCCTAAATTTACGGTTTGGAGTTTGCTAGGTATTATGTTGGTATTTTTGTTTTTAACTTGGTATTCAGCTTATTACGATAAGGTAACGGATTGTGGTTGTTTTGGTGATGCGGTTAAATTGTCTACTTGGGGTACTTTTTATAAAAACATTGTTTTAGTTATTCTTGTTGTGTTGTTGGTGTGGAAAGTAAAAATGATTCAACCAATAATGACTTCAAATTATTTAAAATGGATCGCCTTTTTGTCATTTTTTAGTTTCCTATATATTACTTATTATGTGTTGGTGCATTTGCCAATTATAGATTTTAGACCATATGCTATTGGTAAAAATATTCCTGAAGGGATGCAATATATAGGTGAAGAAGAGCCGCCTATTCACGATTTTTATTTAGAATCTGCTGAAGGTGAAAATTTAACCGATGCTGTTTTGGCCGAAGATAAGGTTATGTTAGTTGTTGCTTATAATTTAAGTAAAAGTGATATGTTGGGTTTTTTAAATGTTAAAAATGTAACCGATCAGGCATTGGCTAACAATTATAAGGTGTATTTGCTTTCGGCTTCTATGAATGAAGATTTTTTGAATATTAAAAATAACTATCGTTTAAATTTCGACATGTTGTTTTGCGATGAAACGACATTAAAAACAATTGTGCGAGCAAATCCAGGTATAATAACGCTTCAAAACGGAACTGTAACAGGTAAATGGAGTTGGGTAGATACTGATAAGGTAAAATTTTAAATAAATATTCAGTCTTTCTTAGTTGGTTTTTTTAAAGTTGATAACTCAATGTGTAAACCAATATTAAAAAATTAGCTTCTATAACAAGTTTTTTCGCGAAGTGACTTTAAGACTTTCGACTTTCGACTTTCAACTTATATAATTTGGGCGTTCCCCTTTGGGTCGTGCTTTTCGCTATATCTTTTTTACAATTCCACTGCGTTTCATTCTAAAAAAGGATGTCGCTGCAATCACTAACGCAATAATAATTAAAAATAAATAATTAATAATTGCAAGATTGTAAATCTAAAGCTTGTATCTATTAACGGCTTCTTAAAACCAAAAAAATCAATTATTCATGCTTTTTTAAGTAAAAATGCTTAAAAGCACTTTAGATAATCAGTGGTTAATTTGTCAATCTTAAAGTCTTCATTTCTTTTACTTTAAAAGTCAATATCAATATAGAATAGTTTTATTTTTTACTCAAAATTATCCTTTACAGAATATTTATTCGTTTGCCTATTAAAATAGAACATTAAATAAGGTAAAATAGCATACATTTTTTTTATTTCTTCATTTTTATATTCTTTTTTACACTCATTTTAAAAATCTCATCACAATTTTTTGTTAAAGAATGGTAAAATAATTCACAAAATTTATTATACCCATAAAAAAAGTGGGTAAAAAAGTGAAAAAACATAAAAGTGAAATCTATACCCCTAAAAAATTAGGGGGGTATTAAATAAAAATATATTTTTGACCCGAAATCAATTATAAAAATCATTTTATTATGAAGAAAATCGAAGCGATTATTAGAAAGTCAAAATTTGATGAAGTTAAAGAAGCTTTACATCTTATTGAGGTTAATTTTTTTAGTTACTGGGACGTAACTGGAGTTGGTAATGAAAAACAAGGTCATGTTTATAGAGGTGTTAGTTATAGTACTTCAGACATTCAGAGAAGGTATTTATCAATAGTGGTTTCGGATCATTTTTTAGATAGAACAATTGATGTTTTGTTAAAAACTGCTAGTACTGGAATTGTAGGTGATGGTAAAATATTTGTGTCAGATGTTGAAGAAACTTACAGAATAAGAACAAAAGAAAAAGGATCTGACGCCTTAAAATAATAAATCAAATTTTAACTTTTAAAAATAAATAGTATGGATACGAATGCGGTATTAGACATAATGTGGATTATAATCAGCGGAATTTTAGTGTTTTTTATGCAAGCTGGTTTTACCTTAGTAGAGGTTGGTTTTACTAGATCAAAAAATGCTGGTAATATTATAATGAAAAATTTAATGGATTTGTGTATAGGTAGTTTGGGTTTCTGGGCTATTGGATATACAGTTATGTATGGAGATGAAATTGGAGGTTTTATTGGAACTCCAAGTTTGTTTTTCTCTGATATGGAGAATATGCACAATCTATTCTTTCAAACTGTGTTTGCTGCTACAGCTGCAACAATCGTTTCGGGAGCAATTGCAGAAAGAACAAAATTTACAACTTACCTTATCTTTTCATTGATAATGACAGTTGTAATTTACCCAATCTCAGGAAACTGGGTGTGGCAAGGTGAAGGTTGGTTAACTAATTTGGGTTTTATTGATTTTGCTGGTTCAACGGTAGTTCACTCTGTGGGTGGTTGGTCTGCTCTTATTGCTGCTTTTTTAGTGGGACCAAGACTTGGTAAATACACAAATGGAAAATCAAATGCAATTCAAGGTCATAACATTGTATTAGGTGCTATTGGTGTATTTGTACTATGGTTTGGTTGGTTTGGATTTAATGGTGGATCTCAGTTGGCAATCTCTGGAGACAATGTAAATGCTGTTTCAGGTATTTTAATCACAACTAATTTGGCTGCTGCTGCTGCTGCAATCGCTGCAATGTTTGTTTCTTGGGGATTGTATGGTAAGCCTGATGTTTCTATGACTTTAAACGGTGCTTTGGCTGGTTTGGTAGCTATTACTGCTGGTTGTGCTGCTGTTAGTCCAGTTGGTGCTGCAATAATTGGTTTGGTTGCTGGTATTGTAATAGTATTCTCAATTGAATTTATAGATAAAAAATTAAAAATTGACGATCCAGTAGGTGCTGTATCTGTACACGGTGTATGTGGTGCTTTAGGTACTTTATTAGTTGGTGTATTTGCGTTAGACGGTGGTCTTTTATATGGTGGTGGATTTGGTTTGTTAGGTGTGCAAGCAACTGGTGTTTTAGCTATCGGAGCTTGGGCAATAGCAACTTCATTTATTGTACTTTATACTTTGAAGAAAACAATTGGATTAAGAGTTTCTAAAGAAGAAGAAGTAGATGGATTGGATATTCACGAACACAAATCAAATGTGTATAACGATTAATTTTAAATAGAACAAGAACAATCAAAATAAACAATAATTAAATTAAAAGAACATGAAAACAATTAAAAAAATAGTGCTGGTTTTAATAGCGACGCTTTCTGTTGGTGCAATAAATGCTCAAGAAGAGGCTGCAGAGAAAAAATTTAGTGTAAGTGGTTCTGTTGATGGTTACTATCAAGTGAGTATAAGTGCTGCTGATAATGATCAACAATCTTTTGGAACTTCATTTGCTGATGAGTTAGGTTTTGCGTTAGGTATGGCTAATGTTGTAGGTGAATATAAAGGTGCAAAAACAGGTGCGGTTATTGATTTAGCTTTTGGACCTCGTGGAGATGCTGCTGTTGGTGGGTATAACTTAAACCAATTATATGTTTATTGGGATGTTACTGAGAAAACAACGCTTACAATGGGTAGATTTAATACTTATTTAGGGTACGAAGTAATTTCTCCAACAGGAAACTTTAACTACAGTACTTCATATTTATTCTCTAACGGACCTTTTTCTCACGTAGGTTTAAAAGCTGACTTTGCATTGTCTGATGATTTTAGTTTAATGCTTGCTGCTATGAACGTTACTGATGTTAATAACAATATTACAGGTGCTTATTCTGCAGGAGCTCAATTAGGATTTAAAGGACAATATTTAAACTTCTACTACGATGATGGTAAAGGTTTAGGTTTTGAAGTAGATTATACAGGTGGTTTTGATATCTCTGATTCTTTTTACTTAGGAATAAATGCTGCATATGCAGATAATGATGGTGAAGGGTTTTACGGAGCTGCTATTTACCCACAATTAGCTACTTCTGAAAAATTCTCTATCGGATTAAGAGGTGAATATTTTCAAACAATGTCTGATGCTGTAAGTAATGATCCAGGTGTGTTTGCTGCAACGCTTACAGGTAGTTACGCAATTGAAGGTTTAACTATTAAGCCTGAACTAAGATTGGATACTTGGGGTGATGATAAGCCTTATTTAGGTAGCGATGGAATGCCTTCTGATAATTTATCAACTTTCTTAGTTGCTGCAATTTATGCATTTTAAAATTTCATATTAAATTTAAGTTTGGTTACAAAATGCCTGGTGAATTTTTTCATCAGGCATTTTTTTAATTATGAATAAATCTCAAATTTATTGTGTAATATTCTATAAAAATGGGGTAATAATAAAATTAATATAAAAATAAGTATTAGACCCCCTGTAAATTAGGGGGTAACAAAAAAATATTATATTTTTGATCGAAATAATTTTAAACTATACGTAATAATGAAAAAAATAGAAGCTATTATTCGAAAATCAAAATTTGTTCAAGTTAAAGAAGCTTTGCACGAAATTGAAGTTAACTTTTTTAGTTATTGGGATGTGACAGGAGTTGGTAATGAAAAAGAAGGTCACGTTTATAGAGGTGTGATATATAGTACTTCTGATATTCAAAGAAGATATTTGTCAATTGTTGTTTCAGATCCATTTTTGGAGAGAACTGTTGATGTGCTTTTAAAAACGGCTTACACTGGTGAAGTGGGTGATGGAAAAATATTTGTTTCAGACATTAACGAAGCTTATAGGATTAGAACAAAAGAAAAAGGAGTAGAATCGCTTCAATAAAATTAACGAGTATAATTATATTATGGAAAACACTTTATTTACAGTGAACAATGTATGGATGATGATTTGTACCGCTTTGGTATTTTTAATGCACCTTGGATTTTCACTGCTTGAAATTGGTTTAACACGCCAAAAAAATACAATTAACATTTTATTTAAAAACGTATTTATCATTTCAATTGGACTTGTTTTATACACTCTTGTAGGTTTTAATTTAATGTACCCAGGTTCTTTTATTGCAGGTGTAGTGCCAGATTATTTTTTCGGTTTGTTTGGATTAAACATGCCTGAAAACGGGTTAACAATTGCTTATGCAGATGGAAATTATACCTATTGGACCGACTTCTTATTCCAAGCTATGTTTGCTGCTACTGCTGCAACTATTGTTTCAGGAGCTGTTGCTGAAAGAATTAAATTGGGTTCATTTATGATTTTTACAATTATTTATGTAGGTCTGGTTTATCCAATTGTTGGTTCTTGGCAATGGGGAGGCGGATGGCTTTCATCTTTAGGAAATCAAGTTGATGAATTTGGAACTGTAATTAGTGAAGCTGGATTTTACGATTTTGCTGGTTCAACTTTAGTACATTCTGTTGGTGGATGGGCTGCATTGGTAGCCGTTTGGTTATTGGGTGCTCGAATTGGAAAATTTAAAAAAGATGGTTCGCCAAATGCAATACCAGGTCATAGTATGCCATTTGCAACTGCAGGTGTGTTAATTTTATGGTTAGGTTGGTTCGGATTTAATGGTGGTTCTGTACTTTCTGCAGATCCAGGAAAAACTTCGCTGGTGTTAGTAACAACTTGTTTGGCTGCTGCTGCGGGTGGTTTATCTGCATTTTTAGTATCTTTATTAAAATACAAGCAATACGATTTGTCAATGTTTTTAAATGGTATTCTTGGTGGTTTGGTAGGTATTACTGCGGGTGCTGATTTAATGAGTGTTACAGATTCAATTGTAATTGGATTTATTGCTGGTGGTTTAATTGTTTTAGCTGTTGCTTTGGTAGATAAAATACAATTAGATGATCCTGTAGGTGCAATTGCTGTGCATTTGGTGTGTGGTGTTTGGGGTACTTTAGCTGTTGGAATTTTTGGAGAATTGGCAGGTTGGAAACAGTTTGGATACCAATTAATTGGTGTGGTTTCGGTAGGTGTATTTTGTTTGCTATTTGCTTACATTATTATAAAAACTTTGAAAAGTACTGTTGGAATCAGAGTTACTTCAGATGAAGAACAAGAAGGTTTGGATATACATGAGCATGGTATGGATGCTTATCCAGATTTCCGTTTAAATCAACATTAAAATATTATTGAAAAGGAAAGTTAAAGCTCACACTATTTATTTAGTGTGGGCTTTTTTTATGGAAGTTTATGGTATGCTTTTTCGCCAGCATTTATACTAACATTTAAATTGTTTTCAGCCGGTGGTATTGGACACGAATAAGAATGATTGTAAGCACAATAAGGGTTGTACGCTTTGTTAAAATCTATTTCAATAGTATTGTTTCCTTTTGTGGGAATTTCAACATCAATAAATCTTCCGCCGCCATAACTTGTTTTACCGTTGGTTAAATCGTTGAAAGGCATAAAAAGTAAATTTCCGTAGGTTGACGAATTTATAAAATCCTGATTTTGATACAAACTTAATTCGCAATTTATACCATTAACGGTAAATTTTGCAATACCATATTTTTTATATAAAGGTTTGCGTTCTGTAGTAGTTTGCATTTCAAAAATAGGTGCTTCTGGCGTTAAAATTAATTCGGCGGTAACTTTGTAGTCTTCATCAATATCAAAAAAATCTAGTGCCTTAAATGTTTTTATATCTTCTGCTGTTAAAGGTGAAGTTGTTGCATCTGCAAATTCTGTATTCAATTTATATTGAAATAATTTAATTTCATCTTCATAATTTTTTTTTGAAGAATTTGTGCAACCAATAAATGAAACTAAAATTAGTGTGTTTATTAAAAGGGTTTTCATATTTTAATTTTTAAAAATCTAAAGTACAAAATATTTCAACAGTGTTTTAATTGAATAATTTTTGTAGTTTTGGTAAAAATATAGCACAGTTAAATGAATAATTATTCAAAATATCAGACAGTAGTTGATTGCCTTACAGGTAATTGCAAGGGTGTATATGTGTTTTAATTATTCAGAAATAAATAATATCAATTCATTACAAACCCAGTTTAAAGCTGGGTTTTTTAATTTTATACAATGGTAAGAAGTACAATAAATACATATCACAATTCATTCAAAGGGCTGTCTCCTCAGGTTTGGTGGTTGGCACTGATCACTTTTGTAAACAGGGCTGGCACTATGGTGTTGCCTTTTATGTCGTTGTATTTAACCAAAGATTTACACTTAACATTAAGTCAGGTTGGTTGGGTTATGACAAGTTTTGGTTTGGGATCTTTATTGGGCTCTTGGATTGGCGGAAAATTATCAGATACCATTGGTTTTTACAAAGTAATGGTTAGAAGTTTATTTACAACGGGTATTTTATTTATCTCGTTACAATTTATACATTCTTTTGAAGGTTTTTTAATCGGAATTTTTTTAACAATGACCGTGGCTGATATGTTTAGACCTGCAATGTTTGTTTCGTTAAAAGCATATAGCAAGCCTGAAAATAGAACAAGGTCGCTTACATTAATTCGTTTGGCTATTAATCTTGGTTTTTCATTTGGGCCATTTTTAGGTGGGTTGATAATTGCTTTTATAGGGTATTCTGGGTTGTTTTGGGTTGATGGTATAACTTGTATTTTGGCAATATTAATTATGAAATTGGTTTTGAAAGAAAAACAAATTCAACCAATTGCTAACCCTATTGAAGAAATAGCTACAGCAAAAGTTACTTCAGTTTACAAAGACAAGCCATTCTGGATTTTTTTAGTAGTTGTTTTTTTAATGGGTTTTATGTTTTTACAATTATTTACCACAATGCCATTGTATTATCGTGAAATTCATGATTTATCTGAAGTTCAAATTGGTTTGTTAATGTCTCTAAATGGTTTTGTTATATTTTTATTTGAAATGCCTTTGATACATTATATTGAGCAAAAATCGTTGAATAAATTAAAAATCATCGCTTGGAGTTTGTTGCTTTTTGCAGTAAGCTTTTTTATATTAAATACAAGTTTGTCAATTTTGATATTGATTTCAGGTATGTTGTTTATAACCTTTGGTGAAATGTTAGGATTTCCTTTTACAAATAATTTTGCAATGGACAGGGCGCCTACGGGTAAAGAAGGACGTTATTTGGCGTTGTATTCTATGGCATTTTCATTTGCACATATTTTTAGTGCAAAAGTAGGGATGGAAATGATTGATCAGTTTGGTTTTGCAGTTAACTGGTTTTTTATGGGTAGTTTGGGAATAGTAGCTTTTGGATTAATGATTTGGTTAAAAAAGAGTTTAATTTAATACTACTATTTTTAATGTCACGCTTAGTTTAAAAAAAAGGTCGAATGATAATTTTATCATTCGACCTTTTTTTTATTTTAGATTTTCAACATCAATTTTAAATAGTTGAGCTGCATTTTTCCATAAAATCAATTCCTTTTTTTCGTCTGATAATTCTATTTGATCTATAAATTTCAAGTAAGAATTCATATTGGATATTGGCCAATCTGTTCCGTACAATAAATAATTTGGATCACCTGAATAAGTAATCATTTCTTCGATTTCTTTTTTCATATATTTTTCAAATTTCTCTGAAAAATTTCCAAGTACCAATCCAGAAATGTCTGCATAAACATTGGTATTTTTATACACCATTTCCATACAATCTCTAATCCAGGGATTACCAACATGGCAAATTACTATTTTTAAATTAGGGTAATCAACAGCCAAATCATCAATATGTAATGGATGTGAATATTTTACTTTTCCAGTAGGAGCGTAGGTGTCTCCAGAGTGAAACATAACAGGTACATCATATTCCAAAGCCATTTCATACCACAACCTAAGTCGGCTGTCGTTTGGGTAAAAAGGTTCGTAGCCAGGGTAAAATTTTAAGCCTTTTATAAGTCCTTTTTTTAAGTATTCTGCAATTTCTATAACATCATTATAGTTGTAATTTAGCCAACTAATACCTGCAATTACACCTAAATTTTTTCGATTACTAATTGCTTCTACAACTCGTTTAGTACTTGGGCGATGCTCGTTAACTTTATAAGATGTCAATACCAATGAGTAGTCAACATTGTTTTTTGCCATATTATCTTCAAGATTGTTTAGGCAATCTTCAAGTGAAGCAACTTTTTCTTCGTGGTAATTATTGATATGTGTATGTACGTCTATAATCATTTTTTGGATTGTTAATTTAGTTCGAAGTATCAGTTTTGTAATGTGCTAACTGATGGATGAAAACTGTTAACTTAAAACTGAATACTAGCTGTTAATTTTTATTTGTCAATTGATAATTTTCAATTGCTTCTTTTACTTTTTTACTGTCTTCAGCAGCATTAACTGCAGCGTTTTTGTAGATAATGGTACGGGTTTTATCTAAAACAAATGTCCATCTTGGTGTGGTGATTGCTCTAATTAGCAATAAATTTTCGCCACCAATTTCTCGTGAAATTTCACCGCCTTTGGTTGTTGGAATTCCAAATATTTTTGAAATATCGCCGTTTGCATCAGATAATAAAGGAAAATTTAATTGATACGCGTCTCTAAAATATTGTAAGTTTTTTACTTCATCTCCGCTTACACCAACAACAGTAACACCCATTTTATCAAAAGTAGCTTTGTTGTCTCTATACGCGCAGGCTTGTTTGGTGCAACCACCTGTCATAGCAGCAGGATAAAAATATACAACTAAAAAATCGGTAGTAACTTCAGCTGATTTCCAAATCACGCCATCAGTATTTTGTGCCGAAAAATTGGGGACTACGGCTCCTTCATTCAATTCAACAGTATTTTGTGCCATTGCATAAGTTGAAATTAGGAAGAATACGATAAAAGATTTGAAATATTTCATTTACAGTTTTTAAAAAAGGCCGTTTATTTGGGCGTCAATTTTATCAATAATAAAACCCAAATCTTCTTGATTGTCAACAAAATTTAAGTTGTCTACATCAATAATCAATAAATTTCCTTTTTCGTATTTTGAAATCCATGCTTCGTAGCGTTCGTTTAATCGACTTAAATAATCGATACTTATAGAGTTTTCGTATTCACGACCTCTTTTATGAATTTGACCTACCAAAGTAGGTATTGAAGCTCTTAAATAAATTAATAAATCTGGTGGAGAAACCAAACGTTCCATCAATTCAAATAGCGATTCGTAATTGCTATAATCTCTATTGGGCATCAATCCCATTGCATGTAAGTTTGGTGCAAAAATTCGGGCATCTTCATAAATAGTTCTGTCCTGAATAATATTTTTACCACTTTCTCTAATTTCTAATATTTGACGAAATCTGCTGTTTAAAAAATACACTTGTAAATTAAACGACCAACGTTCCATTTCGCTATAAAAATCGTCTAAATATGGATTGCCTTCAACAGACTCATAATGTGGTTCCCATCTATAATGTTTGGCTAAGAGTTTGGTTAGGGTGGTTTTACCTGCTCCAATATTACCGGCAATTGCTACGTGCATAATTTTTATTTATGTAGAAGTTAGAATTGCTAAAGTAATTAATTTTTTTATGAATTAACAATACAATATTAACGTATTAAAAAACCAATTTATAACCAAAACCACGAACATTTATAATTTGAATGGAAGTATCGTCTTTTAATTTTTTGCGAAGTTTTGTAATAAATACATCCATACTTCGGGCGTTAAAAAAATCATCATCACCCCATAATTTATTCAAAATAAAAGAGCGGTCTAATACCTGATTTTTATTTTTTATTAAATAATACAATAAATTGGCTTCGCGATGGGTTAATTTTTCTGAAACATTATTGAAATGAAGTGTTTGTTTTTTTAAGTTAAAAGTATACTTTCCTAAGCTAATTTCTTCGGCAAAAGCATCAGTTGTTCTTTTTAACAGGGCATTAATTCTAACAATTAATTCTTCCATGCTAAATGGTTTTTTTAAATAGTCGTTACCACCTATATTAAAACCGTAAACTACATCTTCGGTTTGAGATTTTGCAGTTAAAAAAATAATGGGAATGGTAGGGTCTTCCAATCTAATTTCTTTTGCCAGTGTAAAACCATCTTTTTGTGGCATCATAACATCTAAAACTAACAACAAGGGTTGCTCTAATTTGTAGGTTTCGTAAGCGATTTTTCCGTTGGGGCAAAGCAATACTTCAAAATTGCGAGTTTCTAAACTTTCTTTAATAATTTGACCTAAAGAAGGTTCGTCTTCAGCCAATAGTATTTTTATTTTATTGCTCATTTAACAATTCAATTTTAAAAATGGTATTGTTGTTTTTATCGTAAATTATTTCAATGTTTCCTTGGTGTTTTTCAACAATGCTTTTAGAGTAAAATAGGCCAATTCCAAAGCCTTTTACATTGTGCGTATTGCCTGTTGGGATACGATAAAATTGCTCAAAAACTTTTTCCTTTTGTGATTTTGAAATGCCATTTCCGTTGTCTTTTATTAAAATTTCAACCTTATTTTTTGTTGAAATTAATTCAATATTTATAATATCGCCGCCATATTTAATAGCGTTGTCTATAATATTTCCAAGGGCGTTTTCAAAATGAAAAACATCTAAATTTACAATTATATTTTGACTAAGGTTGTTAAATATAATTGCTTTTTCGTTGGCAATTAATTTGTATTTTTCAACAACTCTTTGGATAAGTTCAGGTACATTTTCAGGTTTTTTATGAAGTTCTAAATTGTTGTTGTTTAAAGTCGCGGTTTCCAGAATTTTTTCAACCATTTGATGCAGTTTTTCGACTTGTAAATTGGCAATATCTATGTATTTGGTAGATTTTTCTTTATCGTCTAAAACATTAAAGTTTTTCATAGCTTCTAAAACTGTTGAAATAGTTGCAATGGGTGTTTTAAATTCGTGGGTAATATTGTTTATCAAATCGTTTTTTACTTCGGCCAATTGTTTTTGTTTGTAAATGGTTTTTAACAAATAAACCAAACTGGCAATAATGCTTATTGAAAGTAAAAATGAAAGCAAAATACTTATTAATGTGTTTTTTAGAAGCGTAGCAGTTTCATTGGTAAAATACAATTCTAAATGACTTCGATGTGGTAAAAAGGTTGAATTTGAAATGGCAGTTAAATGTTTTTTTGGAATTTTATCTAAATTCAAATCTTTGTTTTTTTTAACAATACTATCGTGGTTTACTTTGTAACTATAATCATATTTTAAACCATAAGTAACCTCAATATTGTTTCTTTCAAATTCATCAATTAAATAAGAATCCAATTTATTTAAATCTAAAGTGTCTCTTGAAATTGAAATAATTACTTTTGAAATTAGGCTGTCGATATTTTTTGACACATTTCTTTCTGAATTAAAAAATGCAAATGAGCCACGCCCTTCATTGTTTATAATAATAGATTTAGAACTGTCTTTATTGGTCAAATTTTGTAAAGTACTATCCATTTTTTTTCTAAAATTTTCTCTGGAATTTGTACGAACAACAATAGTATCGGTTTTATCGTTTGAATTTTTAGGATTTAAAGATGGGTAAGTAATAATTCCCGACTTAGTTAAATTGGCAAAATATGTTTCAACGGCATTGTCTAAACTGCGCTGTACTTTTGAGATAAGTTGTTGTTTATTAGTTTCATATTCTTTAATATTCCAATAAACCTGAGCTGCAATAGTAATAACTATGGTAAGCCCAATAAAATACACTACCCATTTGTAATTTTGTTTATCCATAAATCAAAGTTAAGTACATAAAATTTATAATCCGAATCGCTTAACATACGTTAACACATATTAACTGAAATAAGTGGAGATAGCTATTATATTTGTTATAACATTTAAAATTTTAAAAACTCAATCAATGAAAAAATTTCTATTTAAAATTAGCACCATTGTTTTATTGTTATTTTCTTTTTTGTTGAAGGCGCAAGACTTTCAAGGTAAAGCAACTTATTTTTCTAAAACTACAATGGATATTGATTTTTCTAAAACAGGAATTCCGGCAGACAGAATTCAAATGATCAAAGAAAGAATGAAAAATAATCTTGAAAAAACATACGAATTTACATTTGATAAAACAGCTTCAATATACAAACAAGAAGAAAAAATAGATCAATCTCCAAACGGAGGTGGAGGAGGAGGTATGCGTATGATGATGTTTGGTGGTGGTGCTTCAGGAAAATATTATAAAAATATTCAAACAAAAGTTACAGCACAAGAAAATGAATTTAGTGGTAAGTTTTTTTTGGTAAAAGATAGCTTAACTACTTACAATTGGAAAATGGAACAAGAAACCAAAATGATTGGTAACTATTTGTGTTTTAAAGCTACAACAATTGTTGAACGTCCTGTAAAAAGAGAATTTCAATTTGGAAGAGGTTCGCAAAGTGACTCAGACAGAAAAGAAGCTGATAAAAAGGAGGAAGCACAAAAAAATATGAAGGAATTAATTACTGTAACCGCTTGGTATACTCTAGATATTCCGGTAAGTAATGGCCCTGGTGAATATTGGGGTTTGCCTGGTTTGATTCTTGAAATTTCAGATGATAATATGCAAATTTTGTGTACTAAAATTGTGATAAATCCAAAAGATAAAGTTGAAATTACGGAGCCTTCAAAAGGAAAAGTAGTGAGCCAAAAAGCTTATGATGAAATGGTGGTTGAAAAAACCAAAGAAATGCGAGAACGTATGCAAAACGAACGTCAAAAATCTGATGGTGGTGGTGCTGGTAGAATGAGACCTTAATTAATTACGAATTACGAATTATGAATTACGAATTGCAAATTGTGAATTACGAATTGCAAATTGTGAATTACAAATTACCTTCAATCTGTTTATTATTTCAGTTTTATGGATATAAATAGATTGGCCTAATGGCTTATAATGGATTTGTGATATAAAAAATTCAACAAAATAAAACAATGAAAAAATATACTTTAATATTCTTATTATTTGCAATTCCGTTTTGGGTTTACGGTCAAAAGGTTACTGTTGAGGGAATTGTAAAAGATGCAGCCGGAAAACCGTTGGAAATGGCAAATGTAATTGCTTTTAAAAAAGGTACCAATTTTTTAGAATCGTACTCAATAACAGATACTAAAGGGCATTACAAATTGCATTTGGAAGAAAGTTTGGCATATACAATTAAAGTAAATTATTTGGGTTATGAACCTAAAATTATTGATATTACTGTTGCAATTGCTTCCGCAGATCTTAAACAAGATATTGTTTTAAACGAGGCCAGTGAAACTTTAAACGAGGTTGAAATTTCATACGAAATTCCTATTAAAATTTCAGGGGATACCATTTCATACAATACCGATTCTTTTACAAATGGAACTGAAAAAAAGCTAGAAGATGTGCTTGCAAAATTACCTGGAATTGATATAGACGATAATGGTGAGGTTGAAGTTGAAGGTAAAAAAGTAAATAAAGTTTTGGTTGAAGGAAAGGAGTTTTTTGATGGTGATTCAAAATTAGCTACTCAAAATATTCCTGCCAATGCCATAGATAAAGTTCAGGTGCTTAAAAATTATAATGAAGTGGCTGGTATGCGTGGTGTAACCAATAATGAAGACAATATTGCACTAAACATTAAGTTGAAAAAAGGCAAAGATAAATTTTGGTTTGGAGAAGTTAATGCTGGTGGTGGTGTAAGTGAAGGCAATGCAAAATATATTGCGAAGCCAAAATTGTTTTACTATAGCCCAACACGAAGTGTAAATATTTTAGCCGATTTTAATAATATTGGTGAAACGCCTTTTACACGTCAGGATTATTTTAGATTTACGGGTGGCTTGCGTGGAGGAATGAGTAATAACGGAACTAATTTTAATGTTACCTCAAGTGGCTTGGGATTTTTAACCACTCAAAATAATAGGGCTTTAGAAATTGTTTCAAATTTTGGGGCGTTAAATTTTGGTTTGACACCTAAAAAAGAATTGACTATTACCGGATTTGGAATTGTAAACAACTCACAGACTGAGATGCTTACTGAATCTCAAATTGTTTATAATAAAACAGGGTTAATTGATGTTAGCGAAACAACTTCAACCCAAGAAAGTAAATTGGGGTTGCTTAAGTTTGGGGTTACTTACAAACCAAACGACGATTTACATTTAGATTACGATATTTTTGGAAAACTTTCTAACCAAAATGAATTGGTTGAAGTAAATTCAACTCAACGAAGTGCAGATACATACAAAAAAGAAGAGCCAGTTTCTATCAATCAAAATTTTAATGCATATTACAATGTGAATAAAAATAATATATTGGCGGTAGAATTGCAATATATTTTTGAAAAAGACAAACCGCTTTTAAACGCAATTACCAGTACGCAACCTTTTTCTTTTATTCCATCAATTGATCAAGAATTGTACGATATGACTCAGTACAAAAAATTTAACACTAGTAAATTCGACGGAAAAATAGATTATTACTATTTGTTAAACCAAAAAAGCAATATCAATTTAAGCTTTGGAAGTACTTTAAGTTCTCAAAATTATGAGACTTCAATATCACAGTTTTTAGACAATGGAACCGAGATAAATTTTGCAGAACAAACATTGAATAACGATGTTAAATTTAACTTTACCGATCTATTTGTAGGTGTGTATTATAAAATTGTTGAAGGAATTTTTACATTTAATCCAGGGGTAACCATTCATAATTATCAAATAAAAGATGAACAATTAGCAACCGTTGATACTGAAAATTTAACTAAAATACTACCAGATGTTTATGCTCGTTTGCAGTTTAAAACATCAGAAAGTTTAAGGTTTAATTATTCAATTTCATCACAGTTTACAGATATAAATGATGCTGCGGAAGGATTTATTTATAGTAATTATAGAGCTATGTATAAAGGTAATCGCGATTTAGAAAATTCTTTAAATCATCGTTATTCTTTAAGTTATTTTAGCTTTAGTATGTTTAATTTTACCAATATCAACGCTGCTTTAAATTACACTAAAAAAGTAAATGTTATTAAAAACAGAACTTTGTTGGTTGGTGTAGACAGGGTTTCTTCTCCAGTAAATTCAGAATTTGCCGATGAAACTTTCTCAGGTAATTTTAGATACGGTAAAACGTATAGCAAGTTAAAAACCAATTTTAGTGCGAGTTTTAACAATTCAATTTTTAATAATATTGTAAATAATGAAGAAATTAAATCTAAAGAATTTTCTCATAATTATCAGGCAAGCGTGGCTACCAAATTTAAAAATGCTCCAAATTTTGAAGTAGGATATCAATTGTCATTCAGAAAATATTTATCAAATGGTAGTACAACCAATCGTCCTTTTGCAAATATGGAAATTGTGTTTTTGAAAAACTTTATTTTAACAGCCGATTACAGTTATTACAATTACCAAGATAAAGACAAAACTTATAAAAATGAATATTCTTTTTTAAATGCCAATTTGTATTATCAAAAGCAAAAAAGCAAATGGGAATTTAAAATTACAGCAAATAACATCACCAATAATGCTTCAATAAATACCGATAGTTATAATGAAGTTAATGATAGTAACACATCTGCATTGTATTTTATTCAGCCAAGATTGTGGTTGTTTTCTGTAAAGTATAATTTGTAATTTTTTTTGAAAATCAATTTTGTTGTATGGTTATAAGTTAATAATTTAAGTTCTTAATTTATAGCCATATTTGGTTTTCTTAAATAAATTGTTATTTCTTAATAATCTTAATATTTTTTGATTTTCCTAACTTAGTTTCTAATATTAAAAAATAGAGACCTGGTTGTTGGTTTTCAATATTAATTTTGATATGATCTACAGCTTCATAACTTTTAGTTAAAATTGTTTGACCTATTGTGTTTCTTAAGTAAATTTTTACATCAGTTTTTGTTTCCCCTAATAAAATCGAAACTTCATTATTGGTTGGGTTTGGATAGGCAATAATATTATTAAAAGAATAATTTTTATCAATGTTTAATACATTTTTAAGCGCTTTGGAAAAGTGAAGCGAAGCTCCAATAGCAGCTTTTGAAACCTCATAAACATAATTAACATCTAAATTGGTAAATACATCGCTAATGGTGTGTGGATGTGTAGATTTGTTTTTTTCAAAAAAACCTGTGATTATTTCTCCGTTGGCTTCAAAAGGGATGTAATCTGATAGATATGCAAAGGAAATTTCAGCTGTTAGGTTGGAATACAAGCCTACGCAATTAGCCAATTCATTTGTGACAATTGCAGATGCTGCATTGTTAGCTGTTGGGTTTATTTCATCTCTTTCACATACAATAGTATTGTTGGTCATTCCGTAAACACCACCCACTTCGTCAATATTAAACACTAAAACAATGTCTAAGTTTTGAGGAATTACAGTATTATTTATAAAATATTGACTTCCAATGTAGCCATCTTCTTCTCCACTAAAATGTATAAATTTTATAGAGTATTCTGTATTTATATCTTTTAAGAGTCTGGCTATTTCAAAAAGAATAACGGTACCACTACCATTATCGTTAGTGCCAGTGCCTTTTCTTGTATCATAATGGGCATCAATAATGATATATTTATTTGGATATACAGAACCAGTTTTTGTAATAATGATATTTTCAGTATTATATCCAAAATAACTAAAAGGTTGTTCAACAATATTGGTATATCCATAATGATTGTATTTGTTGATAATCCAATTTTTTGTATTATTTAATGAGGATGTGCCTATTTCTTTTACCCCATAGCTTTCAAATTGCTGTAAATTTTTATAAATTGAATCGTAAGCGCATTTATTTACAATTTCTGCATAGCTTGAGTTGTAAACTTGCCCATATGAAAAATTAAAATGAATTAGGGTAAATAGTAGTAAAATTGAATATTTATGCATTTGTTATCGTTTATAAGGGATTTTTATAATTTCAATAGTAGTGTGATATTCTAATTTTATAGCGTTTAATTAATGTACAATTCAGTTTAGATTGAAATGAATTTTTTCAAAAGTTTTTTGAATTAAAAGTTGTTTATTTTCAATAAATTCATAGTTTTTTTTCACAACAAATGATTTTAATTGTGATAATATTTCAAATTTATTTCCCAATCTAAGTAATTTTTTTGAAAGTTTTTTAGTTGTTAGTAAAAAAAAACCTTCATAACAGTTTGCTATGAAGGTTTTTAAGGTATTTAAATGTTTTGGTTTACAAACCAAAAGCGTCTTTTATTTTGTCAACGTAATCTAATTTTTCCCAAGTAAATAATTCAACATCTACAGAGATTTCAGTGCCATCAACATTGCTAAATGTTTTAGTTGTAACATCATTTTTACGTCCCATATGTCCGTAAGCAGCAGTTTCAGAATACATTGGTTGGCGTAATTTTAAACGTTCTTCGATAAAAGCAGGACGCATATCAAAAATTTGTTCAATAATTTCAGCAATTTCACCATCAGCTTTGTTTACATTTGAACTTCCGTAAGTATTTACATAAATACCCATTGGTTTTGCTTCACCAATAGCATATGAAACCTGAATTAAAACTTCGTTAGCAACACCAGCAGCTACTAAATTTTTTGCAATATGACGCGTTGCATATGCAGCACTTCGGTCTACTTTACTAGGGTCTTTTCCTGAAAAAGCACCACCACCGTGAGCACCTTTACCGCCATATGTATCTACAATAATTTTTCTTCCTGTTAAGCCAGTGTCTCCGTGAGGGCCACCAATAACAAATTTACCTGTTGGATTAACGTGGTAAACAATGCTATTGTTAAATAAAGCCTTGGTTTCTGCAGGTAAATCTGCAACTACTCTAGGAATTAAAATATTAATAACATCACTTTTAATTTTAGCCAACATAACTTCGTCGTTAGCATCAAAATCATCATGTTGTGTAGAAACTACAATATCTTTAATTCTAAAAGGCACATTGTCGTCTGTATATTCAATAGTTACCTGACTTTTAGAGTCTGGTCTTAAATATGTAATTTCATTGTTTTCTCTTCTTAGCGCAGCCAATTCTTGTAAAATACGATGACTTAAATCTAATGCTAAAGGCATGTAATTTTCAGTTTCGTTGGTTGCATAACCAAACATCATACCTTGGTCACCAGCACCTTGCTCTTCTTTAGAAGCACGGTCAACACCTTGGTTAATGTCTTGAGATTGTTCGTGAATAGCAGAAAATACACCACATGAATTTCCGTCAAACATATATTCACTTTTAGTATATCCAATTTTGTTTATAACGTCTCTCGCTATTTTTTGAACATCTAAATAGGTTTTAGATTTTACTTCTCCAGCTAAAACAACTTGTCCGGTTGTTACTAGTGTTTCACAAGCTACTTTTGAATTTTTATCAAAAGCTAAAAAATTATCAACCAAAGCATCTGAAATTTGATCAGCAACTTTGTCTGGGTGTCCTTCAGAAACGGACTCAGATGTAAATAAATATGGCATAGGTTTAAATTTTTAAGTTATACTTAAGAGTAAAAATGAAGGAAATTGCAACGGTCGCTTAAAGAAGTAATATTTACTGCTTTAGCATTTTTTAATGAGGTTGCAATCAGTTCAAATTTTTCCTCGTAAATTTTAATAGGGCAAAGTTAGAAAAATAAGTAGCACGAAAATATTTTTTAACATTTTTTTATTTTTAAATAAAAAAGCGCTGAAAATATGGTGATTTTCAGCGCTTTTTTTGTCAATAGCTAAAGCTAATAGCTTATAAGGTTTTTTGCCATTTCCAAGCAGAAAGTAAAGCTTCATCAAGTGATAATTTGGTTTTCCAACCCAATTCATTGTTTGCATAATTGGTGTCAGCATAAGCAGCTGTAACATCACCTTCTCTGCGGTCTACCAATTTGTAGTTTACTTTTTGACCTGTTACTTTTTCAAAAGATTTAATAACTTCTAAGACTGAATTTCCTTGACCAGTTCCTAAGTTAAATATTTCAAAATTTGATTTATTTTTATTTTCAATCAATCTTTTTAAGGCAACAATGTGTGCTTTTGCAATATCTACTACGTGAATATAATCGCGTACTGCTGTTCCGTCAGGCGTGTTGTAGTCACTTCCAAAAACTGATAATTCTTCACGAATTCCTGCTGCAGTTTGAACTACATATGGAATTAAATTTTGTGGTACACCAATTGGTAACTCTCCAATTTTAGCAGATTCATGTGCTCCAATAGGGTTGAAGTAACGCAATGCAATGGCTTTTAAATCTGATATTTTTGTAGCGTCTTTGATAATTTCTTCGCCAATTTGTTTTGTGTTTCCGTAAGGTGATTCTGCAGGTTTAATAGGTGCATTTTCAGTAATTGGCAATTCATCGGCTTGACCGTAAACGGTACAAGAGGAACTAAAAATAAAGTTGTTTAAACTATTAGCTTTCAATTCTTGTAAAATGTAAACCAAACTACCAATATTGTTTTCGTAATAATCTAAAGGTTTTTGAACACTTTCGCCAACAGCTTTATATGCCGCAAAATGGATGGTTCCATCAACTTTATTATTTGCAAAAAAATCTTTTACTGCAGCTTTATCTCTTAAATCAATGTTGAAATATGAAGGTTTAACTCCTGTGATTGATGTGATTTTGTCTAAAACTTCGATTTTAGAATTTGATAAATTATCAATAATTACAACTTCAAAACCTTCGTTTTGTAATTCAACTACTGTGTGAGATCCTATAAATCCCAATCCTCCGGTTACTAATACTTTTTTCATAAGCTTATTTTATAAAATTTAGAATGGTTGTTGTTATAAATTTCAATTGTTCTTCATCTAATTCGGTGTGCATTGGTAATGAAATAACCGTATCAATTAATTCATTTGTAACTTTAAAATCAGCCTCATTATATCTTTCATCAGCATAAGCTTTTTGGCTGTGTAAAGGCACTGGATAATAAATTGCATTCGGAATTTGGTTGTCTAACAAATGTTGATGTAATTCATTTCTTTGACCATTGGTAATTTGTAAGGTATATTGATGAAAAACGTGTGTAGAAAAATCACGAATAACAGGTGTTACAATGTTTTTGTTTGAAGCAAAAGCTTTTGAATAGTAATCGGCAGCTTTTTTACGAGCCTCACAATATCCGTCTAACAAAGGTAATTTAATACCTAAAATTGCAGCCTGTAAACTATCTAAACGAGAATTTACACCTACAACATCGTGGTAGTAACGTTTGTACATACCGTGGTTTACAATACCTCTTATGGTATGAGCAAGCTCGTCATTATTGGTAAAAATTGCACCACCATCACCATAACATCCTAAGTTTTTTGAAGGGAAAAATGATGTTGTTCCAACCATTCCCATAGTACCTGCTTTTTTAGTTACTCCATTTTTAAAGGTGTAATTAGCTCCAATAGCTTGTGCAGTATCTTCAATTACAAATAAATTGTGTTCACAAGCAATGTCTAAAACAGCTTCCATATTGGCACATTGCCCAAATAAATGCACAGGAACAATTGCTTTTGTTTTAGGTGTAATTGCTTTTTTTAATGCTTCGATATCAATATTAAAAGTGTCTTTTTCAACATCAACCAAAACAGGTGTTAATTGTAATAAGGCTATTACTTCAACAGTAGCTGCAAAGGTAAAATCTACTGTAATAACTTCGTCGCCAGGTTTTAAACCCAATCCCATCATTGCAATTTGCAAGGCATCGGTACCGTTTGCACACGGAATAACGTGTTTTACGTCTAAATAATTTTCTAAATCTTTTTGAAAAGCATGAACTTCAGGACCATTAATATAAGCTGATGAGTTTAAAACTTCTTGTAATTGGGTATCTACTTTGTCTTTTATTTTCTGATATTGACCTTGTAAGTCAACCATTTGTATTTTTCTCATAAAATAAGATATATATGAATTAGGACTAACAAAAATACAATAAAAGTGATTGGAATCCAATCATAAATAGCGATATATACTACAACGTTTTAATCGAACAAATCAGATGATAAATAACGGTCTCCACGGTCACAAATAATGGCAACTATTACACCGCTTTTTATAGTTTCTGATAGTTTTAATGCTGCGGTTACAGCACCACCGCTGCTCATTCCAGCAAAAATACCTTCTTCTTTTGCCAATCGTTTTGTCATTTCACGTGCTTCTTGTTCGCTAACTTCAATAACTTGATCGACTTTTTTTGCATCAAATATTTTAGGTAAAAATGCTGGAGACCATTTTCTAATGCCAGGAATTTTAGAATTATCGGTAGGTTGAGCGCCTATAATTTGAACGTTGTTATTTTTTTCTTTTAAATATGTTGAAGTTCCCATAATGGTTCCTGTTGTACCCATTGCCGAAACAAAATGTGTGATTTCACCATTGGTATCTCTCCAAATTTCAGGACCTGTTGTTTTGTAATGTGCTTTCCAGTTATCTGGATTTGCAAACTGGTCTAGCATAATATAGCCTTTTTCCTTCATCATTTTTTCGGCATATTCGCGCGATCCTTCAATGCCAACTGAAGCAGGTGTTAAAGTAACCTTTGCACCATATACCTGCATAGTTTGAACACGTTCTTTGGTCGAGTTTTCGGGCATTACCAACTCTAAGTTTATGCCAAATATTTGAGCAATTAATGCCAATGCAATACCCGTATTTCCACTTGTAGCTTCAATTAAATAATCTCCTTTTTTAATTGCTTTTCGTTCTATAGCCGATGAAATCATGTTGTATGCTGCACGGTCTTTTACACTTCCTCCTGGGTTGTTTCCTTCTAATTTTAAGTATAAGGAAACACCTTCTTTTTTTAAAATATTTTGAGATTTTACCAAAGGAGTATTTCCAATAAAATCGAATAAATTTTTACTTTCCATTGCTTATTTTTTTGGTTTTAATTTGGTTTCAGGTTTGTGATAAACAAAAGTATTTACGGGTACAGATTCTGTTAACCAAACGTTACCACCAATAATGCTATTGGCACCAATAACAGTTTCGCCACCTAAAATTGTTGCATTTGCATAAATAATTACATTATTTTCAACTGTTGGATGACGCTTTTTGTCTTTTAATTCTTTAGAAACCTGTAAGGCTCCCAAAGTTACACCCTGATAAATTTTTACATTTTCTTTAATAATACAAGTTTCTCCAATAACAATTCCTGTGGCGTGGTCAATAAAAAATGAATCGCCAATAGTTGCTCCAGGATGTATGTCAACACCAGTTAATCGGTGTGCATATTCACTCATTAAACGTGGAATTAAGGGTAGTTTTAAGTTGTATAATTCGTGACTAAAACGGTGAATTGCAATGGCAAAAAAACCTGGATAAGCAATATACACTTCTTCAATACTGTTGGATGCAGGATCAAAGTTTAAGCAGGCATTTGCATCTAAATTCAGTTTTTTTAACAGCACTGGCAATTTTTCAAGAAAAGAATTCCAAACATTGTTACAAGGTCTTGATTTGTCGAAACAAGCCAATTCAAATATTTCCGAAAAATCACGTTCAAGTTGGTCAACTGCAGTTTCAACAGAAACTTTAGAGTCGAATAACATGTGAAATAAGTTATTTGTAAAATTTTCGGTTTTGGTTTTTAAACTAAAATCGAGGTTTTGATTTTTTTTATTTGAAATAATTTGATCTATAATACTATGTTTTGCTGTCATAATCTTGTTGATTAATTAACGTTTGTTCTTTTTGTTGAATTTATTACCATTGTTTGTAAACCGATTCGAATGGAATTCTGAAGCGATCTCCATAAACGCCTTCGGGTTTTCTAATTCCGCAGGAAATCACCATATTTATTTCGCTTGAAGTTGGTAAATTTAATATTTTTTTAATTCGAAGCGTATCTATTCCTTCCATTGGGCAAGTATCGTAATTTTTTGCAGCCATACTTAACATAAAAGTTTGGGCGGCTAAACCTGCAGATTTATGTGCTACAATGCGCATATCTGCATTGCTAAGTTGACGATAACTTGGTTTAAAAAGTCCTATAACCCATCCAATAATATATTTAATAGCGCCAAATATTCCTAAAAAATCGGCATAGATAAAAGGCAGTAATTTTTGATAATAATTTAAAGCAAATTGCTCTCTAGACGAATATTCGCTTTCGGGTTTATTGCCAAAAGAATTTTTTAAGTAGGCTGCATTTGCTTTGGTACGTTGTTTCCATAAATCTTTTCTTACTACAATTACAACCAATTGCTTGGCTGTTTTGGCGGCACTTTGATCTAAGCAAGCAATGCTTAATTGGTTTAAAATTTTTGAAGAAACAATATGATGAAATTCCCACAATTGCATATTGCTACTGCTGGGTGACAAAGTTGCCTGATCAATGCATTTTTTTACAATTTCAGCATCAATTTCTTTTGTTTCGTCGTAAATTCTAACGGAACGGCGGTAGTTTATAGCATCAATAAGACTTGTATTTATTTCCATAGTTTTGATTTTACTCAAACCAATTTTTAGTTTAAAATTTCAAAAATAGCATGTTAATAATTTATTGGTGGCTGAGCGTTGTCAAAGCCTAATTTTGACTTCGGATGCGCTAAGTGACCGTACAAATTGAGAATTGCGAATTGTACATTGTCAATTTAACTTATATAATAGTTGATTGCCCTAAATCAATATTATTTTTATTGTAAAACGTGTTTTCATCATCTAAAATAAAATCACATAAAAAATTTCCAACGCTTGTTGTTGAAAAATGATTTGTTTCGTTTAAATCGGGTGTTGAAATACTCAATTCTAATGATTTTTCAACGGCGGTTCTAATATCTTCAGCTTCTTCATACAATTTAAAATGATCGAGCAACATAGCCGCAGCCAAAATGGATGCCAATGGATTGGCAATATTTTTTCCTTTATCTAGTGGTGAATAATTTTGAATAGGCTCAAATAAAGCCGATTTTTCTCCAATTGAAGCCGATGCTAACAAGCCAATAGATCCTGAAATTACACTTGCTTCGTCTGATAAAATATCGCCAAATAGATTTTCGGTTAAAATAATATCAAATTGTTTTGGGTTTAAAATCAGCTGTTTGGCAGCATCATCGGCAAACATAAAATTCAATTTTACATTTGGATAGCTTTTTGAAATTTCTGAAATACGCTTTCTCCATAAACGAGAAGTTTCCAAAACACTGGCTTTGTCTACCAAAGTCAATTTTTTTCTTCTAATTCGGGCAGCATTAAAAGCTAAATGAGCTATTCTATCAATTTCATTAATGTTGTATTTGCAAATATCAGAAGCTGTTTTGCCGTCTTCGCTCAAGGTTTTATCGCTAAAATAAATGCCGCCTGTTAACTCTCTATAAATAATAAAGTCGGTACCCTTAATAACTTTTTCTTTTAAATTAGAATTGTGAATTAAGGAATTATAAGTAGTTAGCGGACGAATATTGGCAAAAAGGCCTAAGCTTTTTCTAAGATCCAATAAACCTTGTTCTGCAAGAATTGTTGCTTTTGAATTTTTGTTGTATTTTAAATCGGCAATAGTACCTAATAAAATAGCATCACTATTTGTGCAAATTTGCAATGTTTCATTAGGTAATGGATTGCCTGTTTTTTCTATTGCAACTGCGCCTATTGCTGCTTTAGTATACTCAAATTTATGAGTATACTTTTCAGCAATTGCATCTAAAACTTTAACTGCTTGTTGTATTACTTCTGGGCCAATACCATCGCCCGGAAGTAAAGCTATTTTTAAATTCATGATATTTGTTCTATTTCACAAATATAATTAAATAGCAATAGTAGTTTTAGTTATTTGATTTAATTCCATTAAATGATGTAAATCTTCATCATTAATTTCTTTGTGATGATCGGCAAACTGTAAAAATTGAGGGTAAATATCGTCTAATTGAATTTTTGTTAAATTATATCCAATATTTTTAGCTCTATATGCCAAAGCAGCTCTACCACTTCTTGCAGTTAAAACAATTGAAGATTCTGTTACACCAACATCAGCAGGGTCAATAATTTCGTATGTTTCACGATTTTTAATAACTCCATCTTGATGAATTCCAGAACTATGTGCAAATGCATTTTCACCTACAACAGCTTTGTTAGGTTGTACCATCATACCCATACTTCGTTGTACCAACAAACTAGTATCGTATAATAATTTGGTGTTTATACCTGTGTCTAAATTTAAATACGGATGTTGTTTTAAAATCATTACAACTTCTTCCAAAGCAGTATTTCCTGCACGTTCACCAATTCCGTTAATAGTACATTCTATCTGGCGCGCTCCGTTTTGAACACCTGCAATGGCATTGGCAGTTGCCAAACCTAAATCGTTATGACAGTGGCATGATAAAATAACATTATCAATACCTTTTACGTTTTCTTTTAAATACTTTATTTTAGCACCGTATTCGTCTGGTAAACAGTAGCCTGTAGTGTCAGGAATATTTAAAACTGTAGCTCCAGCTTTTATAACTTGCTCTAAAACACGGGCTAAATATTCATTGTCTGTTCTACCAGCATCTTCAGCATAAAATTCTACATCTTCAACAAATTTCTTCGCATAAGCAACTGCATCGTAAGCACGAACAATAATTTTTTCTTGAGTAGATTTAAATTTATGAAGAATATGTGATTCAGAAGTACCAATTCCTGTATGAATTCTTGGGCGTTTTGCATATTTTAATGCATCGGCTGCTACTTCTATATCTTTTTGGTTTGCGCGTGTTAAACCACAAACTGTTGCGTTTTTTACTAATTTTGAAATTGCTTCAACCGAACTAAAATCACCTGGGCTTGAAATTGGGAATCCAGCTTCAATAACATCAACACCTAACAAATCAAGACGCTCAGCAATTACTAATTTTTGTTCAGTATTCAACTTACAACCAGGAACTTGTTCGCCATCTCTTAAGGTTGTATCAAAAATTTGAACTCTATTTTTACTCATTTTTGATTTTTTTTTATCACATTTGATACGTCAAAAATAGATGTATAGCTTAGTTGAATTTCGGCAGAAATGATTAGATTACTATATTCAAATTGTCGACACTTGATTTAACTACTTGATAAACAACAATATAAAAATATTTTTATTACAATGGCTATTGAACAAAAAGATGCTCTTTTCACTTTGGTAAAGTCTCTTTCAAAATCTGAAAAGAGACAATTTAAACTATATGTGGGCAGATTGGGTGGAAATGTGGATGCAAATTTCATGTCGTTATTTAATTTGTTAGATAAAGTTTCAAGTTATAACGACGAATTGATTTTGTCAAAAACCAATATAAAAAAACAACAAATATCAAATACCAAAGCGCATTTATACAAGCAAATTTTGGTGAGTTTGCGTTTTAATCCTGTGCATCAAAATGTACGCGCACAAATTAGAGAGCAATTTGATTTTGCTTCTATTTTGTATAACAAAGGGTTGTACAAGCAAAGTTTGAAAATACTTGAAAAAGCGAAGGAATTAGCAATTCAAAACGATGAAAATAATTTAGCTTATGAAATTGTAGAGTTTGAAAAAGTAATTGAATCTCAATACATTACAAGAAGTTTAAGCAATCGCGCCGATGAATTAACAGAGCAGGCTAAAGAGTTGAGTTTAAGAAATGTGCGTATTAGTAAACTTTCAAATTTATCGTTGCAATTGTATAGTTTGTTGTTAAAAGAAGGTTATGTTAAAGACAATACAGATTCTGAAGCTGTAAATAAATATTTTGAAAAACGATTGCCAAAATACAATTTGTCTGAACTAGGTTTTAAAGAAAAACTATTTTTATACAAAGCTTATTTGTGGCATAGTTTAATTTTACAGGATTTTGTTTCGAGTTATAAATATGCTCAAAAATGGGTCGATTTGTTTGAAGATAATCCTGAAATGAAAAAGCAAAATCCTGTATTTTATTTAAAAGGTGTTAACTATTTGTTAGAGTCTTTGTTTTTAACTTGGCACAAATCAAAGTTTAGTAAAGTGTTAAAAACTTTAAAATTAGATATTGATTTAGAACAAATTTCTTTAAATGAAAACACAAAAACCCTCGCTTTTATTTATTACAGTCAAAATAAGTTAAATCTTCATTTTATTGATGGTAAATTTACTGAGGGATTGAAATTTGTATCTCAATTATTACTTCAAATTGAAGAATATAAAACCAAAATTGACGCACATCATATTATGGTTTTTTATTATAAAATTGCCTGTATGTATTTTGGTGCTGGTAAAAATGAAGAGTGTATTTTTTATTTGGAAAAAATAATAAATAACAAAGATTTGTCTATGCGAGAAGATTTATTGTGTTTTTCGAGGGTGTTAAATTTGGTTGCGCATTATGATGCTGGTATAGATTACAATATTGAAAAGTTGATCGTTTCGACTTATAAGTTTTTGATTAAAATGAATGATTTACACGAGGTGCAACGCAAAATGATAGCATTCTTAAAAAACCTAAGTAATATTTATCCACAAGATTTACGCAAAGAATTTGTGAAATTATACAACGAATTAATTGTTTACAAAGATCATCCTTATGAAAAAAGAGCTTTTTTGTATTTAGATATTTTAAGTTGGTTAGAAAGTAAAATTCAAGATGCTACCGTTGAAAAAATTATTCAGGAAAAATCGAAAGTAAATGTCAAATAATTAAAAAATAATTCACATATTTGTAATCAATATATGAAAAAATCAATAAACAATATCGTTTCTATTAGTGTCTCTGTGGTTGTCTCACCATAAGATTAGGAAGCGCATTGTATTATTTATATAAAATAAAAAACCTTCCTAAAATATTTTAGGAAGGTTTTTTTATGCAAAGTAAATTATGAAAATAAACAGGTTAAATAGTGTCATTTTAATTCAGGTCAAATTAGATCTAAGCTAATGCATGTTTGTAATAAAAATAAGTTAGAAACCTGTGTTAGAAAATGATGCAGGTTTTTTTATTGTATAATCATTGTAAAAAAAAGAGAGTTAACTATATGAAAAACAGTTATGTATGTAAAATTATAGTCTAATGGCTATTGTAAAAAAAGTAAATGAAAAAACTTAAAAACAAATGCCTAAATTAAATTTACGCCTTAATTATAAAATTAGTAACAAAATTTAGGTTGTTTTAATAATAATTTAAGATAATTAAAAAAGGATTCAAAATAATGCAACTAAATAAACACAGTAAAAGAGTAACGCAAGATACCACGCAACCTGCCGCGCAGGTTATGTTATATGCTGTTGATTTTACTGAAGAAGATTTGAAAATGCCGCAAGTTGCTATTGCAAGTAAGGGTTACAATTATAACTCTTGCAATAAGCATGGTTTTTTTGTAGGATACATTTCTGCTTCAGCAAGTTGTGTTATGGATAAATATTAAGCCTATGGACACTTTGAAACAAAGTATTAATGAAGTTGAAACTTCAAAAACAATAAAAATGACAGGTGCTGAAGCTGTAATTAATTGCTTGTTAGCAGAAGATGCAGATTTGGCTTATGGTTACCCAGGTGGTGCTATTATGCCTGTTTATGATGAAATTTATAAATACCAAGATAAATTCCACCATGTTTTAACACGTCATGAGCAAGGAGCAATACATGCTGCTCAAGGTTTTTCACGTGTAACAGGTAAACCAGGAATTGTATTTGCAACTTCTGGCCCAGGGGCAACAAACTTGGTAACAGGTATTGCCGATGCTCAAATAGATTCTACACCATTGGTTTGTATTACAGGTCAGGTAGCGTCGCATTTGTTGGGTTCTGATGCTTTTCAGGAAACAGATATTATTGGGATTTCAACACCAGTAACAAAATGGAATTATCAAATTACAAAAGCTTCAGAAATTCCTGAAATTATTGCAAGAGCTTTTTTTATCGCAAAATCAGGTCGTCCGGGTCCCGTTTTAATCGATATTACTAAAGATGCACAATTTGGTGAATTGGATTTTTCATATAAAAAATGTGAGAAAATTAGAAGCTACAGAGCCAATCCAAAAATTGATGTTGAAAAAATAAAAGAAGCAGCTACAATTATAAATGCAGCTAAAAAACCATTTATTGTTTGGGGGCAAGGTGTAATTATTGGGGGTGCAGAACAAGAGTTTCAAGATTTTATTGAAAAAACAGATATCCCTTGTGCATCAACAGTTTTAGGTTTGTCTGCCTTGTCAACTAGCCACCCATTAAACGTTGGTATGGTTGGAATGCACGGTAATTATGCACCAAATGTTTTAACCAATTCTTGTGATGTACTTATTGCTATTGGTATGCGTTTTGACGATCGTGTAACAGGTAATTTGGCAACTTATGCTAAACAGGCAAAAGTGATTCATTTTGAAATTGATCCATCTGAAATTAACAAAAATGTTAAGGCAGATGTTGCAGTTTTAGGTACAGTGAAGCAAACTTTAGCCGAAATTATGCAGTATCTGGATAAAGCATCTCATAAAGAATGGATGAAAGAATTTGATAAATTATATCAAATTGAAAAAGATAAAGTAATTAACGATCAATTAAATCCAACTAAACCTGGTTTAACTATGGGTGAAGTTCTTGGTGGAATTAATAAAGTAACCAATGGTGATGCCGTTATTGTTTCTGATGTTGGTCAACACCAAATGTTTGCTTGTCGTTACGCAGATTTTATAAAATCAAGAAGTAGTGTAACTTCAGGTGGTTTAGGTACTATGGGATTTGCATTGCCAGCAGCTATTGGAGCTAAAATGGGAGTGCCAAATCGCGAAGTTGTTGCTATTATTGGAGATGGTGGTTATCAAATGACTTGTAATGAGTTGGGTACCATTCTTCAAACAAAAGCAGCCGTAAAAATAGTGGTATTAAACAATAGTTATTTAGGTATGGTGCGTCAATGGCAAGAATTGTTTTTCGACAAACGTTACGCTTCAACAGAAATGATTAGTCCTGATTTTGTAAAGTTAGCTGGAGCTTATGATATTGAAGCACAAAGAGTTTCAAAACGTGAAGATTTAGATGCTGCAATTAAAACTATGATGGCTTCAAAAGAAGCTTATTTCTTAGAAGTAGTTATTGAACAAGAAGACAATGTGTTTCCAATGATACCAACAGGAGCAAGTGTTTCAGATATAAGATTAAGTTAAGATGGAAGAAATTAAAAATTTTACATTTTCAGTATATACTGAAAACAACGTAGGGATACTAAATCGCCTTTCAGCAATATTTTTAAAACGTCATATCAATATAGAAAGTATGACGGTTTCAAAATCGGAAATAGACAATGTACACAGGTTTACTTTTGTGGTTGATATTTCTGAAAGTCAAGCTCGGAAAGTAGTTGGTCAGTTAGAAAAGCAAATTGAAGTTATTGGTGCGTTTTTTCATACTGAAGACGAAATTATTTACAATGAAACGGCTTTATTCAAAATTTCTACAGAGCACTTGTACAACGAAGAAATTCAGGAAAGAATGAAGTTTAGAAGAGCACATATTATTGCTATTTACGAACGTTATTTTGTAATTGAAGCTTCAGGTTTAAAAGAAGATATTGACAATATGTACGATAAATTAAAGCCTTATGGATTGTTGCAGTTTGTACGTTCAGGGCGTATTGCTATTACAAAACCTAAAATGGCAATATCAGATTTATTGGCAGAAATTCATTAAAACAGTTTATTAAAAAAACTGTAAAAATAAAAGTAAAAATAAAATAGCAGTAAAAATAAACTGTTCAACAATTAAATAAATTTAAAAAATGGCAAATTATTTTAACACACTTTCGTTAAGAGATAAATTAGATCAATTAGGAAGATGTAGATTTATGGATTCTTCTGAATTTAATGATGGTGTAGAAGCATTAAAAGGTAAAAAAATTGTAATTGTAGGTTGTGGTGCACAAGGTTTAAATCAAGGTTTAAACATGAGAGATTCAGGTTTAGATGTATCTTATACATTAAGAGCAGCTGCAATTGCCGAAAAAAGACAATCTTTTTTAAATGCTTCTGAAAACAATTTTAAAGTAGGAACTTACGAAGAAATGATTCCTACTGCAGATTTGTTAATCAATTTAACACCAGATAAACAACATACAGCTGTAGTTAGCGCTGTAATGCCTTTAATGAAAAAAGGAGCAACTTTATCTTATTCTCACGGTTTTAATATTGTTGAAGAAGGAATGCAAGTTCGTAAAGATATTACCGTAATTATGGTAGCTCCAAAATCTCCAGGTTCTGAAGTTCGTGAAGAATATAAAAGAGGATTTGGTGTGCCAACATTAATTGCTGTACACCCAGAAAATGATCCAGAAGGAAAAGGATGGGACTATGCAAAAGCATATGCAGTTGCTACAGGTGGCCATACTGCAGGTGTATTAGAATCTTCATTTGTTGCTGAAGTAAAATCAGATTTAATGGGTGAGCAAACTATACTTTGTGGATTGTTACAAACTGGATCTATTTTATGTTTTGATAAAATGGTTGCTGAAGGTGTTGATGCAGGATATGCTTCAAAATTAATTCAATACGGTTGGGAAACCATCACCGAAGCTTTAAAGCATGGAGGTATTACAAATATGATGGATCGTTTATCAAATCCAGCAAAAATTGAAGCTTTCAAAGTTTCAGAAGAATTGAAAGACATTATGCGTCCGTTGTTCCAAAAACATATGGACGATATTATGAGTGGTCATTTCTCAAAAACAATGATGGAAGATTGGGCAAATGACGATATCAACTTGTTAACTTGGAGAGCTGCAACTGGCGAAACTGCTTTTGAAAAAACACCTGCTGGTGATGTGAAAATTTCTGAACAAGAATATTTTGACAATGGCGTTTTAATGGTAGCAATGGTAAAAGCTGGGGTTGAATTGGCTTTTGAAGCTATGACAGAATCTGGAATTATTGATGAGTCTGCTTATTACGAATCGTTACACGAAACACCATTAATTGCCAATACAATTGCGCGTAAAAAATTATTTGAAATGAACCGCGTAATTTCAGATACAGCAGAATATGGTTGTTATTTATTTGACCATGCTTGTAAACCATTAATTGCTGATTATGTTAAAAATGCACCAAGTAATTTAGTTGGTCGTCCATTTAACACGGGTTCAAATGGTGTAGATAATAAAGAATTAATTGATGTAAATGATGCAATAAGAAATCATCCTGTTGAAGAAATAGGAGAGTTCTTAAGAGCTTCAATGACAGCAATGACTAAAATTGTTTAACTATTGGTTATGATTGCAATTATACAGAATAGCATTTCATTAAAAGTAAGTTAAATTCCTATTTAAAACTAAAGGAGTTGCGTAAGCAACTCCTTTAGTTTTTTAATTATAATAAATTAGTTTTCAAATAATTAATCTTAGGTTGTTATATTTAATAGGTTAAGTTTAAATATTGTTAAATAATAAACAAATAATAAATTGTATAACTTTTTTACGTAATATTGTACTAATGAAAAATGAAATTTTAAATACACCTGTTTTTACGCCCCCGCCTACTACGTTTAGGGTGCGCCGCATCGTACGTTAATTTTAGAGTACCAAAAAACAGTTTTATTTTTATTTTTCAAGTTCAAATTGCATCAAAATCAACAAATACAATCATTATTTTATAACACTTTAATTAAATTTTTAATTAGGGATATGCTTTTTATTTTTCACTATAGGCCCTAGTGGGGGTTTGTATTTAGGGAAATAGGTGTGTCCATTTCCGTTTTTAAACTAAAATTTAAATTAATTTAAAAAATATCAATTCAATTGAAAATAGTAATTGCAAATAGTTCACATAACAAATATGCCCAAATAATTTGTGATACCATAGAAACTTCAGCTATGCAAAGAGGTACAGGTATTGCTAAACGTACTCCTGAGTATATTATGACCAAATTAGAAAATCAAAATGCGGTAATAGCTTTAGATGGAGATAAATTTGCCGGATTTTGTTATATAGAATGCTGGAGTCACGGTAAATATGTGGCGCATTCAGGTTTAATTGTTCATCCAGATTATAGAAATGTTGGATTGGCCAAGCAAATTAAAAAGAGAATATTTGATTATTCATTAGAAAAATATCCAGATGCAAAAATATTTGGAATTACAACTGGTTTGGCCGTTATGAAAATTAACTATGAATTGGGTTATCAACCAGTAACTTTTTCAGAATTAACAAATGATGAAGCCTTTTGGAATGGTTGTAAAACTTGTAAAAACTTCGACGTTTTAACAAGAACGGATAAAAAAATGTGTTTGTGTACAGGTATGTTATACGATCCTGCACACAGTAAAAATATAAAAGAACATAAATACAATTCCAAAGTATTGAGTAGATTAAAGGAAATAAAACAAGCCATATTTCTAAAGAAAAATAAAAAATAAAATTATGGATAAAGTAGTTGTAGCATATAGCGGAGGTTTAGATACTTCATATTGTGTAAAATATTTACAAAATGAATTAAATTTAGAAGTTCACAGTGTATTGGTAAATACTGGTGGATTTTCAGCCGAAGAATTAAAAGTTGTTGAGGCAAAAGCCTATGAAATGGGTGTTGCTTCGCATACTAATAAAAATATTTTAGAAAAATATTATCAAAATGCCATTAGATTTATGGTTTATGGTAATGTGTTAAAAAATAATACATATCCTTTATCTGTAAGTGCTGAAAGAGTTTTTCAAGCCATTGAAGTTGTTGAGTACGCTAAAAAAATAAATGCAAAATACATAGCACATGGTAGTACAGGTGCAGGAAACGATCAAGTTCGTTTTGATATGATTTTTCAAACTTTAGCGCCTGAAATTGAAATAATTACACCAATTAGAGATTTAAAATTATCTCGTCAAGAAGAAATAGAATATTTAAAAAAACACGGGGTAGATTATCCTTGGTCTAAAGCAAAATATTCAATAAATAAAGGTATTTGGGGTACAAGTGTTGGTGGTGTTGAAACTTTAACATCGCACCAAGCTTTACCAGAAGAAGCATATCCAAGTCAGCTTGAAAAAACAGAACCAACAAATATTAAATTGCATTTTGAAAAAGGGCAATTGGTTGGGTTAAATGATGAAATGGATTCTTCAGTAAATACCATTTTAAAATTAGAAGCTTTAGCTTCAAAATATGCTATTGGTAGAGATATTCACGTTGGAGATACTATTGTTGGTATTAAAGGTAGAGTTGGTTTTGAAGCGGCAGCTGCTGTTGTAACTATAAAAGCACATCATTTATTAGAAAAACACGTATTGTCTAAATGGCAACAAAATTTAAAAGAACAATTGGCTAGCTGGTACGGAATGTTATTTCACGATGGTCAATATTTTGAGCCTGTAATGCGTAATATTGAAGCCTTTTTAGAAGACTCTCAAAAAACAGTAACAGGTGAGGTGTTTGTAACCTTAAAACCATATCATTTTAGTTTAAATGGTATTGAGTCTAAACACGATTTAATGAAGTCGAAGTTTGGTGAATATGGAGAAACTAACAAAGCTTGGACTGCTGAAGACGCGAAAGGATTTATCAAGATTTTAGGTACTTCAAACAAAATTTATCACAGCGTAAATTCATAATTATGATTAAAATAGGAATTGTTGGTGGAGCAGGATATACAGCAGGTGAATTAATAAGATTAATTGTTAATCACCCAAATGTGGAATTAGATTTTGTGTATAGCACATCAAATGCTGGAAATTTTATTTACCAAGTACATGATGATTTGTTTGGTACTTTAGATTTAAAATTTTCAAGCGAAATCAATAAAAATGTAGATGTATTATTTTTATGTTTAGGACACGGTAACTCTAAAAAGTTTTTAGAAGCCAACTTGTTTTCAAACAATACAAAAATAATTGATTTAAGCAACGATTTTAGGTTGAATGCCGACGCTGTTTTTCAGGAAAAAGAATTTGTTTACGGTTTGCCTGAAGCTCAAAAAGAAAAAATTGAGAAGGCCAATAATATTGCAAATCCAGGTTGTTTTGCTACAGCTATCCAGTTGGCATTGTTGCCATTAGCAAAAGCTGGGTTGATTAATAGTGAAGTGCATGTAAATGCAACAACAGGATCTACAGGAGCGGGTGTTTCACCAAGTGCAACAACACATTTTAGCTGGAGAGATAATAACTTTTCAGTATATAAAGCTTTTGCACATCAACATTTAGGTGAAATTGGAGAAAGTTTAACAGCGTTGCAAAATGATTTTTCTAACGAGATATTCTTCATCCCTAACAGAGGGAATTTTAGTCGTGGTATTTTTGCTTCAGTGTATTTAGATTTTGAAGGTACACTTGATGATGCGTACGAGTTATTTGATAATTTTTATAAAGATGCTGTATTTACTCACGTTTCAAAATCACCAGTTCATTTAAAACAAGTAGTAAATACAAACAATTGCTTTTTACACTTGCAAAAACATAAAAACAAGCTTTTAATTACTTCAGTTATAGATAATTTATTAAAAGGTGCTTCAGGTCAAGCAATTCAAAATATGAATTTAATATTTGGCTTACCACAAACAGAAGGATTAAAACTCAAAGCGAATTCATTTTAACACTATTATAAAACAACAATTATGAAAATTGCAATTTTAGGCACAGGAAATTTAGGTTATTCAATAGCAGTTGGTCTTTTAACTCAAGACAACTTTAAAGTGAAAAACTTATATTTAACAAAACGAAATACCGAAGCATTAGACTCTTGGAATAAGTTACCCAATGTAAAAATTTCAACAGATAATAAAAAAGCAGTTCGGTTTTCTGATGTTGTAATTATTGCAGTTCAGCCCAATCAATTACCAGGTGTTTTAGAAGAAATAAAAGATCTTGTAAATCCTAAAAGACATACCATTATTTCTGTAGTAACTGGTAGGGTAATTAGTGATATTGAAAATGCATTGGGTTCAAATGTTGCTGTTATTAGAGCTATGCCAAATACAGCTATTTCTGTAGGGCAATCAATGACTTGTTTGAGTGCTAATTTGTTAGGAACAAAAAATATAGATTTTGCAAAAATTATTTTCGATTCTATTGGTAAAACCATGTGTATTGAAGAAAAATTAATGCAGTCTGCAACTGTAATTTGTGCCAGTGGAATTGCCTTTTGGATGCGTTTAATACGCGCTACGGCTCAAGGTGCAGTACAATTAGGTTTTCACGCTGCAGAAGCACAAGAGTTAGCAGTTCAAACCTGTTTAGGTGCAGCAAGTTTGTTGGTAAAATCGGGCAATCACCCAGAGCAGGAAATAGATAAAGTAACAACACCAAGCGGTTGTACAATTGAAGGTTTGAATGAGATGGAACACCAAGGTTTAAGTTCGTCATTAATCAAAGGTTTGGTAACATCGTTTGAAAAAATTAGTCAGATTTAAAACATAAAAACATGAATTTATTTGATGTTTACCCATTGTATGATGTGACTCCTGTTAAAGCTATAGGAGCCCACGTTTGGGATAAAAATAATACAAAATATTTAGATTTATACGGAGGTCACGGTGTTATTTCGGTTGGTCATACGCATCCAGCTTATGTAGATGCAATTACCCATCAATTAAACAATTTGGCATTTTACTCAAATTCAATTCAAAATCCACTTCAAAAAGAATTGGCTGAAAAATTGGGGAGACTTTCTGGTTGCGAAAATTACAACTTGTTTTTATGTAATTCAGGTGCCGAGGCCAATGAGAATGCATTAAAACTAGCTTCATTTATTACCGGAAAAAGTAGAGTTATCGCTTTTGATAATTCGTTTCACGGTCGTACTTCAGCAGCAGTTGCAGTTACAGACAATAAAAGTATCAATGCACCAATCAATTTACAGCAAAAAGTAACTTTTTTACCTTTAAATGATATTGATTTGGTAATTCACGAATTGGGAAAAGGTGATGTTGCTGCTGTAATTATTGAAGGAATTCAAGGTGTTGGAGGTTTAGATGAAGGTACAACCGAGTTTTTTAAAGAAGTTGAAAAATTTTGTAATAAAAAGGGTGTTATTTTAATTTTAGACGAAATTCAGTCTGGTTATGCCAGAAGTGGAAAGTTTTTTGCTTTTCAATATCACGGTGTTAATCCAGATATTATTACAACTGCAAAAGGAATGGCTAACGGTTTTCCAATTGGAGGCGTTTTAATTGCCGATAAATACGAAGCCAAATACGGAATGTTAGGTACTACTTTTGGTGGTAGTCATTTGGCTTGTGCAGCTGCAATTTCTGTATTGGATATTATTGAAAATGAAAGTATATTAAACAACGTAAACGATGTTTATTTTTATTTTTTAGAGCAAATAAAATCCATTCCTGAAGTTGTAAAAGTAAAAGGAAAAGGGTTGATGTTGGGTGTTGAATTTGATTTTGAAATTGCCGAATTAAGAAAAAAATTAATTTTCGATAAACACATTTTTACAGGTAGTTCAAACAATAAAAAATTGTTGAGAATTTTACCACCTTTAACCGTAACCAAAGACCAGATTGATCAATTTATAAATGCTTTAAAAGAGGTTTTGGTATCATGAATAAAATGTTGACAATTAAACAACGAAACAATGTTTTAAATACAATGGCAGAATTGATTGCTTTGGAAAGAGCACAGATTTTAGCCGTAAATAAAACAGATGTTGATAGTTATAAAGGGGGCGATTTAGCCATGTACGATCGTTTAAAAGTAGACGACGCTAAGGTTGATGGTATGATTTTATCTTTACAGCAATTAATTGCCGATGAAGATCCGTTAGGAAAAGAATTGTACAACTTTAACCACGAAAACGGAATGAAAATAATTAATAGAACTGCTCCTTTTGGAACGGTTTTAATTATTTATGAATCTAGACCAGATGTAACTGTTGAAGCTGCTGGGATTGCTTTTAAATCGGGTAACAAAATTTTGTTAAAAGGTGGTAAAGAGTCTGTAAAGTCAAATTTGGCTATTGTAGATTTGTGGCACAAAGCTTTGGAAGCAAATCATATTTCAACAAACTGGGTTGAATATATAAATTACGACCGTGTTCAAACACAAGCTTTTTTAGAAAATCCAACTCAAAAAGTTGATTTAATTGTGCCTCGTGGTGGTGAACAGTTAATTGCATTTACTAAAAAGCATGCCAAATGTCCTGTGATAGTAAGTGGTCGCGGAAATAATTTTGTATATGTTGATACGGAGGCCGATTTAGAATTGGCGCTAAAGGTTATTATCAACGGTAAAACTGCAAAAATTTCAGCTTGTAATGCGGTAGATAAAGTTTTGATAAATTCAAATTTACCAAACAAAGAAAGCTTCATTAAAACGTTGGTTGAAAAACTATTAGAGTCAAAAGTTGAGGTTCTTGGAGATGCAGTATTGGCTTCTTTTGAAAATATTTCAGCGTATACAGATGAAAATATTTGGTATGAAGAGTTTTTAGATTATAAAATTGTGATTGGAAGTGTACCTTCAACAGAAGCGGCAATTTCAAAAATAAATACCTATGGCGGTGGGCATTCAGCAGTAATTATTACAAAAAATAACGAATTGGCACTCGAGTTTATGGAATCGGTTGATTCTGCCGCAGTTTATCAAAATGCTTCAACGCGTTTTACGGATGGCGGTCAATTTGGTTTGGGTGGTGAATTGGCTATAAGTACAGATAAATTGCATCATAGAGGTCCAATGGGTTTACAACATTTAGTTACTAATAAATGGTTTATATATGGAAATGGCCAAATCAGGTAAAAAAAGAATCCTATTAAAAATTGGTTCAAACGTATTAACAAAAGAAACCAACCATATTTCTCGTGGCAAGATAGAAGATATTGCCAGTCAAATTGCTGAGTTAAAAGATAAATACGAATTTGTAATTGTTAGTTCAGGTGCTATTGCAGTGGCTAAACAATTTGTGGAATTAGAAAGTAACGGTAAAGAAATAAACGTAAAACAAGCGTTGGCATCTATTGGTCAGCCGCATTTAATGCGTATTTACCAAGAAACATTTAGAGATTTAGGTTTGTTAACCTCTCAGTGTTTATTATCGTATTCCGATTTTGAAAAAGAACAATCAAAAAATAACATTGTAAATACCATCAATATTTTGGTTGAGAATGATTACATTCCAATAATCAACGAAAATGATACGGTAGCTACTGATGAAATTAAATTTGGAGATAACGACAAATTATCTGCCTTAACTGCAGTTTTGTTAAGTGCAGATTTATTGATTATAGCGACCAATACCAATGGTATTTACACAAAAGAATCTATGGATACAGATGAGGTTGTAACAATAGCAGAAACATCAGATATTCAAGAGCTTAAAAATCATATTTTAAATTCGTTTTCTTCTCATGGAACTGGAGGTATGAAAACCAAAATTCAGGCTTCAGAAATTGCCCAAAAAGGAAATATTGAAACTTGGGTGGTTAACGGTTTAAAAGACAATTTTATGGTGAATGCCATTAATAATAAAAGTAAGTTTACAAAAATTAAATTAAATTAACATGCAACATTACACCAATATAAACGACTTGGATAGTTTGCAAAAAACAGTGGCAGAAGCCATTGATTTAAAAAATAACGAGTTACAATTTAAAACACTAGGTGAAGGAAAAACAATTTGTTTGTTGTTTTTTAACAATAGCTTACGTACCCGTTTAAGTACTCAAAAAGCAGCTCAAAATTTAGGATTGAATACCATTGTGATGAATTTTGGTAGCGAAGGCTGGCAATTAGAATTTGAAGATGGTGCTATTATGGACGGAGATAAATCTGAACATATTAAAGAAGCGGCTAAGGTAATTGCACAATATTGTGATATTGTTGCCATTAGAGCTTTTGCTTCGTTAACAGATAAAGAAAAAGACAAAGCAGAAATTGTAATCAATAGTTTTAAAAAATATGCTGGTATTCCTGTTGTAAATATGGAAAGTGCAACGGGTCATCCGTTACAAGCCTTGGCAGATGCCATTACTATGGAAGAAAACAAAGTTGCTCACAGGCCAAAAGTTGTTTTGTCTTGGGCACCGCATCCAAAGGCTTTGCCGCAAGCTGTAGCCAATTCTTTTGTTGAAATGATGCAGTTGCAAGATGCAGATTTTGTAATTACGCATCCTGAAGGTTATGAGTTAGATACAGACATTACTAAAAATTCTACAATTGAATACAATCAAGACAAAGCATTTGAAAATGCTGATTTTGTGTATGTTAAAAACTGGAGTTCTTTTAAAGACTATGGTAAAGTTGTAAATAAAGATAAAAACTGGACAGTAACTGCTGATAAAATGAACTTGACAAACAACGCCAAGTTTATGCATTGTTTACCTGTGCGTAGAAATGTTATTGTTGCTGATGAGGTAATAGATTCTGAAAATTCGGTAGTAATTGAACAAGCAAATAACAGAACTTATTCTGCACAAATTGTGTTGAAAAAGATTCTTGAAAGTCTGAATTAAAAAATACAATTTCCCTCTCAAGAGGGTTTAGAGTTGTGTTTTAATTTGTATTTAAAAATTATCATTTCTTATTACTAAGAATAAAACAATGAAAAATCAAGTATTGCAAATCTTTAAAATTGGAGGAAACGTTATTAATAATAACGATGCTTTAAATTCATTTTTAAAAGATTTTTCTGCCATTGAAGGTCCTAAAATTTTAATTCACGGAGGTGGAAAAAAAGCTACAGAATTGTCATCAGCTATGGGTTTGCAGCCTCAAATGATCAATGGACGCAGAGTTACTGATGAAGCTACTGTTGAGGTGGTAACAATGGTGTATGCTGGTTTGTTAAATAAAAAAATTGTAGCACAATTGCAAAAAAACAATTGCAATGCAATGGGCTTGTCTGGTGCTGATGCCAATTGTATTTTGGCACATAAACGCACTGTAAAAGATATTGATTACGGTTTTGCAGGTGATGTTGATGCTATCAATGATACTATCATAGATGTATTGTTGCAAAACAATGTAACGCCAGTTTTTTGTGCAATTACACACGATAAAAACGGACAATTATTAAATACAAATGCCGATACAATTGCTTCGGAAATTGCTGTAGGAATGAGTAAATTGTACCAAACAGAATTGAATTTTGTATTTGAATTAAAAGGTGTTTTAGAAAATATTGACGATAAAAATTCGGTAATTACACATATAAATGCCAAAAAACACGAGCAATTAGTGGCTCAAGGTATTATTGCTGATGGTATGATTCCAAAAATTCACAATTGCTTTAATGCCCTTAATAAAGGGGTAAGCAAAGTAAAAATTGGAGATGCTTCATTGGTAGATAGTTCAAATAAATTATATACAACTTTAAGTTTGTAAAATGATAGAAAAACTAACAAATGAAGCTATTGAACTGCTCAAAAAATTAATTTCAACGCAATCATTTTCTGGTGAAGAAAATGAAACTGCTTTGTTAATTTCGCAGTGGTTTTTGAATCATAACATTTTGTTTGAAAGAGATAAAAACAATGTTTGGGCAAAAAACAAACACTTCAATCCTTCAAAAAAAACAATTTTATTAAACTCGCATCATGATACTGTAAAACCTAACAAAGGTTATACGCGCAACCCACTAAGTCCAACTGTTGAAGATGGAAAATTATACGGTTTAGGAAGCAATGATGCTGGAGGCTGTTTGGTTTCGTTAATAGCAACATTCACTTATTTTTACAATAGAGAAGATTTAAAGTACAATTTTGTGATTGTGGCTTCTGCTGAAGAAGAAAATTCAGGGCAAAATGGTTTAAACAGTATGTTAAAAATTATTCCTGAAATTGATTTTGCCATTGTAGGTGAACCAACTTTAATGAATTTGGCGATTGCTGAAAAAGGATTAATGGTGTTGAACTGCGAAGCTAAAGGAACTGCTGGTCACGCTGCGCACGGTATTGTTGATAATGCTATTTACAACGCCATTGAAGATATTAACTGGTTTCAAACTTTTGAATTTCCTAAAGTGTCTGACACTTTGGGGAAAATAAAAATGACGGTAACTCAAATTGAGGCAGGCAGTCAACATAACGTGATACCAGCAAATTGCAAATATGTTGTAGATGTAAGGGTTACAGATGCTTATTCAAATCAAGAAGTTTTTGAGATTATTTCAGCAAATGTAAAATCTGAAGTTTGTCCAAGATCATTGCGATTAAACTCGTCTTCAATTCCAAAAGAACATGCCATTGTGCAGGCCGGAATTAAATTAGGAAGATCTACTTACGGATCACCAACGCTTTCAGATCAAGCAGTTTTAAGTTGTCCATCATTAAAATTAGGACCAGGTGAAAGTTTGCGTTCTCATACCGCCGATGAATTTATTTACTTAAATGAAATTGAAGAAGGGGTAGATTTATACATTAAAATATTAGAAGAAATTATATAGATAAAGTGGTCACTGAGCGAAGTCGAAGTGACAGTGCAAAACAGCATGTGGTTTCGACTTCGCTCAACCATCAAAAAAACATTAATTATGAAACTTTGGGATAAAGGATTTTCAACAGATAAAAAAATAGATTTATTCACCGTTGGTAACGACCGGGAATTGGATTTAATTTTAGCAAAATACGATGTAATTGGTAATTTAGCACACGCTAAAATGTTACACAAAATTGGTTTATTAACTGCGGAAGAAATTTCGGTTTTAGAAGTAGAATTAAACGCTATTTTAAAATTGATTGAAGCTGGAGAATTTACCATTGAAGATTCTTTTGAAGATGTGCATTCTAAAGTAGAGTTTTTATTGACTCAAAAATTGGGAGATACTGGTAAAAAAATCCACACTGCACGCTCAAGAAACGATCAGGTTTTGGTTGATGTGCATTTGTATTTAAAAGATGCTTTAACCGAAATTAATGGTGAAGTAAATGAGTTATTTGATTTGTTAATTTCTTTGGCCGATCAGTATAAAAATGTATTGTTGCCTGGTTATACACATTTGCAAGTAGCAATGCCATCATCATTTGGTATGTGGTTTTCAGCTTATGCTGAAACTTTGATTGACGATATTTATTTCTTAAAAGCAGCTTACAAAGTAGCCGATCAAAATCCTTTAGGGTCTGCTGCTGGTTACGGAAGTTCTTTCCCAATAGATAGAGATGAAACCACCAAATTATTGCATTTTGAAACCTTAAAATACAACTCGGTAGCGGCTCAAATGGGACGTGGAAAATTAGAAAAATCGGTTTCTTTTGCGATTAGTTCTGTGGCAAGTACTTTGTCTAAAATGAGTATGGATATTTGTTTGTATATGAGTCAGAATTTTAATTTTATCTCTTTTCCAGATGAATTAACTACAGGCTCAAGCATTATGCCTCACAAAAAAAATCCAGATGTTTTTGAATTGATTAGAGGAAAATGTAACAAATTACAAGCTTTACCTTACGAGTTTACATTAATTACAAATAACCTTCCAAGTGGTTATCATCGTGATTTGCAGTTGTTAAAAGAAGGTTTAATTCCTTCATTTTCAACATTAAAAGCTTGTTTAGAAATGCTAACTTATTCATTAAAAAATATTCGTGTAAGAACCAATATTGTTGAAGAGGAAAAGTACTTGTATTTGTTTAGTGTTGAGGAAGTTAATAAATTAGTTCAAAACGGAACACCTTTTAGAGATGCCTATAAAATAGTAGGAAAAAATATTGAAGAAGGTACTTTTAATCCAGATAAAAATGTAACACATACGCACAAAGGAAGTGTGGGTAATTTGTGTTTAGACGAAATAGTAAATAAAAAAATAAAAGCTAACCAATAGGTTAGCTTTTATTTTTTACTTCATTGCAAATTTGATACCCGCAGTAACAATTCCTGCTGTTAGTCCTGTATTTCGCTGGTAGTAATCATATTTTAAATCTATACTTTTAATGCCAAAATGCCAAATATGCGCTTTGGTAAAAATATCTGTATAGGTTACTCCCAAGCCATATTGGTTAGCGTTAAATTCAGACAAATCATAATCAGAAGTATAAAATTCTTCGGTTGAATTATGAGCTTCAAAAGGCGCAAAATAATCTGCTGCAGTTTGTGTGTAATATCTATAAGACGGATATAAAGTAAATTTGTCACTTATTTTTATAGGTAACTCAACAATTGCTGTATTAGAAGAAATTCCCCAATCATCAGCATAATACCTGTAATAGGTTCGTATTACAATAATTTCATTTAGATAATAATTAAAACGTGCGCCAATAGGGGTTTTAAAACGGGTATCAGGTAAACGTTCAATATCATCAGCCAATCTAAATACATCTGTATTTTGTTTTGAAGTATAAAACGGAATGCTTGCCCCATTTCCAATATAATAATTTTCTTTATCGCCAAAGTAAACACGCTGCATTGGGTTAGACAACCAGCCGCTTTGTTGTACCAAATCTAAAAAGACAGAAAATTGTGCTTTTTTACTAATTATTTGTGAAAAACTAATGGAAGCAGCATACGTATTTCGAGAAGTATTGGTTATTAATGAATAGTTAGTTGGATTCCATACCACAGCACCATTTTTATTAATAACAGTGCCATTTTGATCTAAAATATCTATACCCTCAAAAAAACCAGCGTTAAGATTGCCATTTTCTTCTTCATATGAAATAAGTTCGGTAGGATATGCAGGTCGCCATTTGTCAAAATAAGCATTTACTGAAATTCCCACTTCGGTATTTTTAGCATTAAATAATTGAGCAAAATTTGCACCAACCCCAAATGAGGAATAATCATATTCATTTGCAAAACTAATATTACCGCCTACAATGGTATTTCTGCTATCTGAAGAATGATTATAAGCAATGGTACCACTTGCCCAAACATCACTTCGTGAAGCGCCTGAGGATTCAACCCAAGGGCTTCCAGTAGTGCTATTTGTACCAGCAATTTTATTTTTACGCTCATATTCATCATCGTCGTCATCATCATCACCACCTTTTGAGGCGCCTGAATCAAAAGGATTCAAATTACTTGATGAAGCAGAACTATAGGCTGATACTGTGCCGTCAATTGTAAAAACATCATTGGCATTAAGTGGTATAGAAATTACAATGTTTCCAGCAACATCTTTTAGTTCTTCAGTGCCAATACCTCCGGTAACTGCTGCATTGTCACCATCTTGGCTATAATAACTTGTTAAAATTGAAACCTCGGGAGTTTCCAGTACACGTTTCTTATAAGTAGTTGGCTCGTTAGACTGTGCGTAACCGGTAAAGGTTAAAAAACATGCAATAATAAAGATTGTTTTTTTCATCATATAATTTTAATTACAGCCGCAGCCACCTCCTGATTTTCCACCATTTGCGCCAGAGGCACCTTCTCTATAAACCTGAAAACTGGTAACAAACTTATTAGATTTTTGTTCAGACAAAGTCATGTCTGGGTCGTTTAAATACACTTTTTGATAATCTTTAACCGTAGCACAAGAAGTTAAAGAAATAACAAAAAGAAGTATGCTTACTTTCTTAATCATAATTTTTAATATTAATTTTGTTTGAAGTATGAATATTGCCTTTGTTGTCTATAATAATACACTCAATATTAGGTAATTGATTGATCATATTTAAGCCAACTTCAGTTCCCATAACAAAAATTGAAGTCGCTAAAGCATCTGCCAATTCGGCTTTGGGAGCAAAAACAGAAACACTAATTAAACCACTTGACGGGTAGCCAGTTCTGGGGTCTATAATATGCGTGTATTGTATGTTATTAAAAGTAACATACTTTTCGTAATTACCCGATGTTACCACAGCACCATTAGTTATTGGTAACAATCCAAATGCATTATTTTTGTTCAAAGGGTTTGTAATAGCTATTGTCCAATCTTGCCCATTTGGTTGTTTTCCCCAGGTATTCATATCGCCCGATGCATTTATTATTCCAGCAATAACGCCTTTAGAAATTAAAAGTGATTTTGCTTTATCAGCAGCATAACCTTTTCCAATAGCGCCAAAACCAATTTTCATTCCTTTTAATTTTAAAAATACAGTTCCATCTTCTTTGTTAAGAACAATGTTTTGATAGCCAACTTTTGAAACAGAAGCTTTGATAATTGCTGCTGAAGGCATTTCAGTCATACTACCATCAAATTTCCAGATTTTATCCATTGATGCATACGTAATATCAAAAGCACCATCGGTTAATTTAGATATTGCGATAGCACGTTCAATTAAATCAAATAATTCTTTATCAACTTTTACAGGTTTTATACCTGCATTTCTGTTTATTTCAGAAGTCTGAGAGTTTTCATCCCAAGAAGAAATTATTTTTTCAATTCTTGAAATTTCAGCAATAGCCAAGTTAATATAATTTGATCCTTCAAGCGTATCATTTGTTACAACTGTAATGTCAAATCTGCTTCCCATCAATTTCAACGTTTTTCGATGAATTTGTTGAGAAAAAATTGCTATTGAACTTAAAAGAGTTACAAATAGCATAAAATTCTTAGTCATGAATTTTATTTAAAAGTGTTTAATATTTTAATATATTCAGCAGGACTTATATTTTTATAACCTGTATTTCCCAATACTTTTCCAGTTTTATCTAATACAACAACATATGGAAAATAACCATTTGGATTGTATTTTTCGGCTAACTTGTCGTTTTTTTCTTGTTGTTCATTAGTCAATTTATTTTTAGATTTTTTTGGAAAATCTGCTTTTAGCATAACATAATGATCTTTTGCGTAGTTTGTAAATTCTTGTGTGCTAAAAATTTGTGTGTCTAATTTTATACAAGGTGCACACCAATCAGATCCTTGAAAAACCAAAATAATTGGATTGTTTTTTTCTGAAGCTATTTTTTTAGCATCGTTTAAATCGGTTTTCCAATTTTGAGCATTTAATGATGTAGCTATAAAAAGGAAAACGCTACTAAGTATTATTAATTTTTTCATTTTTTAAGTTAGAGTTTAATAATTCTATAACGACAAATTATTTTTTTTAGTATTTGGTTATTCACAAGCATTCCAAATTGGGTCATTTGGAAGTGGTGCAGTAATTGTAATATTTTCTTTGGTAACAGGGTGAATAAATTCAATTTTACGAGCGTGTAAATGAATGCTGGCATCTTTATTACTTCTATCAAAACCGTATTTTAAATCGCCCTTAATTGGGCATCCTATAGCTGCTAACTGACATCTAATTTGATGATGACGCCCAGTTTCTAAATCAATTTCCAATAAATGGTAATTGTTTAACGATTTTAAAAGTTTGTAATGAAGTGTAGCTTTTTTACTTCCTTCTATTTCAGAAGAATGTGAGGTGGATTTGTTGTTTTTTGGGTTCTTTCGTAAAAATCCAGTAAGTGTATCTTCGTCTTTATGAGGTCTGTTTTTAACCACCGCCCAATAGGTTTTGTCAACCTTTTTATCGCGTAACATTTTGTTGAAACGTTCTAAAGATTTAGATGTTTTTGCAAAAACAACAATACCAGTAGTTGGCCTATCTAAACGGTGCACAACACCTAAAAACACATTGCCTGGTTTGTCGTATTTATCTTTAATATAAGCTTTAACAATTTCGCTTAAAGGCGTATCTCCGGTTTTATCGCCCTGAACAATATCGCCAGATTGTTTGTTAACAATAATAAGGTGATTGTCTTCAAATACAACGCTTAAATCATCTTTGGTAGAAGCCATTTTAAGATTGCTCTAACTTATTATTAATCTCTTCAATATAATTTAAAACTTCTTCTTTTCCTGTTGAATTGGTTGCTGAAGTTGCAAAATAAGGAGGCATTTCTTCCCAAAGTGTGCTTGTCATTTTTTTGGTGTAAAACTCAATATTTCTATTCAATTCGTTGAGTTTTAACTTATCGGCTTTGGTAAAAATAATTGAAAACGGAATCCCATTTTCACCTAAAAATTCCATAAACTCCAAATCTATTTTTTGAGGTTCTAATCTTGAATCAATCAAAACAAACGTACAAATAAGCTGTTCGCGTTGTAAAAAATAGTTTTTTATAAAGCTTTGAAATGTTTTTTTAACGGTTTTAGAAACTTTTGCATATCCGTAACCAGGTAAATCAACTAAAAACCATTCGTTATTAATTTTAAAATGATTTATTAATTGTGTTTTTCCAGGTCGTCCAGATGTTTTTGCTAACTTGTTTTGACCGGTTAACATGTTAATTAATGAAGATTTACCAACATTAGAGCGCCCAATAAATGCGTACTCAGCAAGTCTTTCTTTTGGACATTTTGAAACATCAGAGTTGCTAATTACAAAATTAGCCGTTTTAATTATCATAGCTTAAAGGTTTCTTTCTTTCAGCCAGTTTTCTAATATTTTGTTGAATTCTTCTGAATGTTCCATCATAGGAGCATGACCACATTTGTCAATCCAATATAGGTCTGAATCTGGTAACAATCTATTAAATTCTACTGCTACTTCTGGCGGTGTAACCGTATCATTTTTACCCCAAATTATACAAGCTGGAATATTCATTTTTGGCAAATCTTTTGCCATATTATGCCTAATCGCACTTTTGGCAAGCGTCAATGTTTTTATAACCTTAGTTCGGTCATTTACAAGCTCGTAAATAGTGTCAATTACTTCTTTTGAAGCGGTATTAGGGTCGTAAAATACTTCTTGAGTTTTGGTTTTAATATATTCGTAATTTCCTCTTTTAGGATAGCTGTCACCCAATGATTTTTCATACAAACCAGAACTACCGGCAAGTACTAATGCATCAACATTTTCGGGATGGTATTTTGTAAAATACAAACCAATATGACCGCCTAAAGAATTACCCATTAAAATAGCGCTTTCAATTTCTTTATGAATCATGAAACTCTTTAAAAATTTCGATAAATTTCTTACGTTGGTTTTTAATATTGGTAGTGAATAAAGTGGTAATTCAGGAATGATAACTTTATACCCAATTTTAGAGAAGTGATTTAAAATTCCTTCAAAATTACTTAAAGTTCCCATCAGTCCATGAAGTAAAATCATAGGCTTACCTTCTCCTACTTCAATATAACTGTATTTACCTTCTTTTATAAGTGTATGACTCATTAATTTCAAGTTTTATTCGTGTTGCAAAGGTAGTCTTTTTTTTGAAAAAACACATTTTTAAAAACGAACCTAATAGTTAGTATTAAGATGTTGATAGTCAAAAAAATAACCCGAAAACACTGGTATTGTGGGTAAAGTTATCAACAATGTGGTAAAATGTGGGAAAATGTGGGAAAAAATTTATATTTTTGAATTCATTCTACGGTATAATGATTAACATAATAGGAACATACGAAGGTAAAGCTGATGCAAAAGGAAGGTTGCTACTTTCTGGTGCGTTAAAAAAGCAGTTGTTACCTATGTTGCAAGACGGTTTTGTTTTGAAACGTTCTGTTTTTCAGCCATGTCTGGAGTTGTATCCAATGGCAGAGTGGAATGTGTTGATGTCGCAAGTGAACAAATTAAATCGATTTGTAAAAAAGAATAATGACTTTATTAGAAGGTTTACTGCAGGTGTAAAAATTGTTGAGTTAGACGCTTCTGGGCGACTTTTAATTCCAAAAGATCTACAAACCTTTGCAGGAATTTCAAAAGACGTTGTGCTTTCTTCAGCTGTTAATATTATCGAAATCTGGGATAAAGAAAATTATGAAAGGGCTATTGATGATGCTACAGATGAGTTTGCAGATTTGGCTGAAGAAGTAATGGGTAATATGACAAATGATGAATAAAATGGAATATCATAATCCGGTATTGTTAAAAGAAAGTATTGATGGTTTAAATATTAAACCTAACGGAGTGTATGTTGATGTTACTTTTGGTGGTGGTGGTCATTCAAAAGAAATTTTAAATCGCTTGGGTGAAGGTGGGAAATTGTTTGCTTTTGATCAGGATGTTGATGCGCAAAAAAATGCGATAGCTGATGATAGGTTTACGTTGATTCCTCAAAATTTTAGATTTATAAAAAGGTATTTGCGTTTTTACGGTATTAAAAAGGTAGATGGTGTTTTGGCAGATTTAGGGGTTTCTTCTCATCAGTTTGATGAGGCTGATAGAGGGTTTTCAACTCGTTTTGATGCTGAATTGGATATGAGAATGAATCAAACAGGTGAATTGTCTGCTTTTGAAGTTGTTAATAATTACGATGAGGAGCAGTTAAGTAATGTGTTATTTCAATATGGTGAATTGAGAAATGCGAAAGCCATTGCAAAAAAAATAGTTGCTGTACGTCAAGATGAGCCTATAAAAACAAGTTTTCAGTTAAAAGAAACTTTGAGTCAGTTTGTGCCAAAAGCAAAAGAGCATAAAGTGTTGGCTCAAATTTTTCAAGGAATTAGAATTGAAGTAAATCAGGAGATAGAAGTTTTGAAAGAGTTTTTGACTCAAATTCCTGAAATTTTAAATGAAGATGGAAGGTTGAGTGTTATTTCATATCATTCTTTGGAAGATAGATTGGTGAAGCGTTTTATAAGAGATGGTTTGTTTGAAGGGCAACCTGAAAAAGATTTTTTTGGAAATATAAAAGTTCCAATGAAAAAAGTAGGAGGGCTTATTGTGCCAACTTCAGCAGAAATTAAAGAAAATAACAGGGCTAGAAGCGCAAAACTAAGAATCGCAACATTGGTTTAAATGTCTAAAATAAAGGATAACATATATAATATTATAAAAGGGAAATTTTTAATTAGCGACGATTCGTTAAGTAATTGGAGGTTTATCTTATTTGTTGTTTCCTTAATGTTGATTATGATTGCAAGTGCACATAAATCTGATAAAAAAGTGATGGAAATAGCAAAGTTAAATAAAGAAGTGCAAGAGTTTAGATCTCAGTTTCTTGATTTGCGTTCTATTTCAATGAAAATGAAATTAGAATCAGCAGTTAGAAAAAAAGTTGCTGGTATGGATTTAAAACCAAGTGAAAATCCGCCTCAAGTAATAAAAGTAGTCTCAAAAAAAGCAAATTAAAATTGGCTGTTACTAAAAAAAACATATTGAATAGATTAAACCTTGTTTTGCTATTGATAGTTGGACTATTGATAGCGATTATGGTTCAATTGGCTACAATTCAATTTGTTGATGGTGAAAAGTATCGAGGTATGTCTGAGCATCTTACCATTAAGCAAGATACTATTTTTGCTAATAAAGGAAGTGTTTTTTCAGTTGATGGTAGTTTGCTGGCAACTTCAATGTCGCAATATGAAATTAGGATGGATGTTGTAACGGTTAAGGCTGAAGTTTTTGAGAAAAATGTAAGAGCCCTTTCTGAAAGTCTTTCAAAAATGTTAGGTAAATCAACTTCGTATTGGGAAACTAAAATTAGAAAAGGACGAAATGCTAAAAATAGGTATTTGTTTATCGCTAAAGGTTTGGGATATAACGATTATGTAAAAGTAAAAAGTTTTCCAATTTTTAATTTGGGAGTTTATAAAGGTGGTTTTATTGCGCAACAAACAACTGTTAGAGCGCATCCGTTTGGGAAAATTGCAGAAAGAACAATTGGTTATAAAGATGATAGAGGTGCGCCTGGAATTGAAGGTGCTTACAGTAAATATTTAGATGGTGTAAACGGTTTGCGTTTAAAACAAAAAATAGCAAAAGGACAATGGAAGCCTATTGGAGATAATAATGAGAAAGAGCCAATTAATGGCCAGGATATTGTAACTACAATTGATGTAAATATACAGGATATTGCGCATCATTCTTTGTTAAGGCAATTGGAATATTACAATGCAGAGCATGGTTGTGTGGTGGTAATGGAAACTAAAACTGGGGAAATTAGAGCAATTTCTAATTTGGGTAGAGCTTCTAACGGTACCTATTATGAAACTAGAAATTATGCTGTGTACGAATCGCACGAGCCGGGATCTGCTTTTAAAGTAATGGCATTGGTGGCGGCTTTGGAGTCTGGAAAAATAGATACAAGTACTGTTGTTGATACTGGAAATGGAAAATACAGATTGTATGGTAGAGATATAAACGATTCGCATAGAGGTGGGTATGGGAAAATCTCGGTTGCGCGTAGTTTAGAGGTTTCTTCAAATATTGGTTTTGCACGAATTATTGAAGAAAATTTCGGTAAAAATCCTAATGAGTTTGTCGATATTTTGCAAAAAATGAATGTTACAGACAAGTTGTTCTTAACAATTAAAGGTGAAGGAACGCCAGGTATTCCAAGGCCAGGTGATAAAAAATGGAGTAAAAATGCGCTGCCTTCAATGGCTTATGGTTATAATTTAACGTTAACGCCATTGCAAACATTGACTTTTTACAATGCCATTGCAAATAATGGTGTAATGGTTAAGCCAAGTTTTGTAAAAGAAGTGAGATCTTGGGATAAGCATGTTGAATCATTTGAAACGGAGGTAATTAATCCGAAAATTTGTTCGGATGTTACTATAAATAAAGTTAGAGCGGTTTTAAAAAATGTTGTAATACGTGGAACAGGAACTCGCTTGTATGATGAAGATTTTTCTATGGCAGGAAAAACAGGAACTGCTCGTACAGAGTATTGGAAAGCTGATTGGGCTGTAGATAAAAAGTATATTTCTTCGTTTACAGGGTATTTTCCAGCTGAAAACCCTAAGTATTCTTGTATTGTAGTTATTCACAAACCAGATGCAAAAACAGGATTTTACGGAGCAGACGTGTCGGGACCTGTTTTTAAAGATATTGCTCAAAAAATATATACATCAAATTATAAGATAAACGTTGTTGAAGATAGGGTTCCTCAATATAAAAGTGTTGAAGATAGTTATACTGCTTACAATGTTATTTCAGATAAAGAATATACCTCAATTCCTGATGTAACAGGAATGGCTGGTATGGATGCTATTTCAATTTTAGAAAATATGGGATTGAAGGTTAATTGTGAGGGAAATGGTAAAGTGGTAGCTCAATCTTTAAATGCTGGAGAAAAATTAATAAAAGGAACAACAATTATAATAAAATTAACCTAATTGAAGTCAGTTAAAGACATATTGTACAAAGTAAGTGTTACTGCTGTTAAAGGTGGTACAGGTGTGCTTGTTGCTGCTGTTGAATTTGATTCAAGAAAAGTGCAGCCAAATACCATGTTTGTGGCTCAAAAAGGATTGGTTTTTGACGGACATGAATTTATAGATAAAGCTATTAAATTGGGTGCTTCGGCAATTGTTTGTGAAGTTTTACCATCCAATTTAGTCGAATCGGTTACCTATATTCAAGTAGAAGATGCCAATTTAGCTTTGGCAATTATTGCTTCAAATTTTTACGATAATCCTTCTTCAAAATTGAAGTTAATTGGAGTAACGGGTACCAATGGAAAAACCACAATAGCTTCATTATTGTATACTTTATTTCAAAAGGCGGGTTATAAAACTGGTTTGCTTTCAACAGTAAAAATTTTAGTAGATACAAAATTGTATGAGGCAACACATACAACGCCAAATTCGGTTTTAATCAATCATTATTTAAATGAAATGGTTAAAGCTGGTGTAGATTATTGTTTTATGGAAGTGAGTTCGCACGGAATTCACCAAAAACGAACTGCAGGTTTACAATTTGTTGGAGGTATTTTTACCAATTTAACACACGATCATTTAGATTATCACAAAACATTTCAGGAATACAGAGATGTAAAAAAAATATTTTTTGATGAATTGCCAAAATCAGCTTTTGCATTGGTAAATGCCGATGATAAAAATGGGATGGTAATGCTTCAAAATTGTAAGGCAAAAAAATATAGCTACGCTTTAAAAACAATTGCAGATTTTAAAGCAAAAATATTAGAAAATCAGTTTTCGGGCTTATTGTTAAATATAAATGGCAACGAAGTTTGGACAAAATTAATAGGAAGTTTTAATGCTTATAATTTATTGGCCGTTTACGGAGCTGCAATTTTATTAGGTTTAGATAATACAGAATCTCTTACTTTGTTAAGTGAGTTGGAAAGTGTGAATGGAAGATTTCAGCATTTTATTTCAAAAGAGGGTATAACTGCGGTTGTTGATTATGCACATACACCTGATGCTTTGAAAAATGTATTGGAAACTATCAATAATATTAGAACCGGAAACGAGCAAATTATCACCGTTGTGGGATGCGGAGGAAACCGAGATAAAGCTAAACGCCCTGTTATGGGGCGTATAGCATCTCAATTAAGTACGCAAGTTATTTTTACTTCAGACAATCCGAGGAATGAAGATCCTCAAACAATTTTAAATGAAATAGAAGCAGGTGTTGAACCTCAAAATTTTAAAAAAACAATTTCAATTTTAGATAGAGAGCAAGCTATTAAAACGGCAACAAAACTTGCAAAAGCGGGTGATATTATTTTAATAGCTGGTAAAGGTCATGAGACTTATCAGGAAATTAATGGTCAACGCACCCATTTTGATGATTACGAAAAAATTACCCAACTTTTATAACCCCAAAAACAAGTATGTTATATTATTTATTTGATTATTTAGAAAGCCATTACCAAATACCTGGAGCAAATTTGTTTCAGTATATATCTTTTCGTTCTGCAATGGCTTTTATATTTTCTTTGGGTATTTCAACAATTTACGGTAAACGAATAATTAATTATTTGCAACGCAAACAAGTCGGTGAGTCGGTTCGTGATTTGGGCTTGGTTGGTCAGGTTGAAAAAGCAGGAACGCCTACTATGGGTGGTATAATTATTATTTTGGCAACCATTATCCCTGTGTTGTTGTTTGCTAAAATAGACAATGTGTATATCGTTATACTTTTGGTAACCACACTTTGGATGGGGGCTATTGGTTTTGTTGATGATTATATTAAGATTTTTAAAAAGGATAAAGAGGGTTTAAAAGGAAAGTTTAAAGTATTGGGGCAAATTACTTTGGGAATTTTTGTTGGAGCCATGTTTTATTTTCATCCTGGTGTAAATATAAAAGAAAAGTTACCTGTTCAGCAGCAATACAATGTTGAAAATGGAGAGCGAATATTGTTTGGTGATGCAAAGCAATCAACTAAAACAACAATTCCTTTTGTTAAAAATAATGAGTTGGATTATGCTGAAGCAATGGATTTATTTGGTGAAGGTTTAAGGGATTATGCTTGGCTTATTTTTATTCCAATTGTAATTTTTATCATCACAGCAGTTTCAAACGGAGCTAATTTAACCGATGGAATTGATGGTTTAGCTGCAGGTTCTTCGGCAATTATTGTACTAACACTTGGTGTTTTTGCGTGGGTGTCTGGTAACATTATTTTTGCCAATTACTTGGATGTTATGTATATCCCTAATTCGGGTGAAATGACCATTTATATCTCTGCATTTGTAGGTGCTTTAATAGGTTTCTTGTGGTATAATACCTATCCAGCTCAGGTTTTTATGGGTGATACAGGAAGTTTAACTATTGGTGGAATTATTGCAGTTTTGGCAATTGCTGTTCGAAAAGAATTGTTAATACCAATTTTAGCTGGTGTCTTTTTGGTTGAAAATTTATCGGTGATTTTGCAGGTAAGTTATTTTAAGTATACCAAGAAAAAATTTGGTGAAGGACGACGCATATTTAAAATGTCGCCTTTGCATCATCATTACCAAAAATCTGGTTATCATGAAAGTAAAATTGTAACCCGTTTTTGGATTGTTGGTATTATGTTGGCTGTATTAACAATTGTAACCTTAAAGTTGAGGTAAATGAAATTAGTAGTTCTTGGGGCAGGCGAAAGTGGTGTAGGTACCGCTATTTTAGGAAAGCAAAAGGGATATGAAGTTTTTGTTTCAGATAAAAGTGAAATTTCAAAAAAATATAAAGAAGTTCTTTTAAATAACAATATTGAATTTGAAGAAAAGCAACATTCAGAAGAAAAAATTTTAGAAGCTGATGTGGTAATGAAAAGTCCGGGAATTCCAGATAAAGTTCCTTTAATCAAACAATTAAAAGAAAAAGGTGTTCTGGTAATTTCTGAAATTGAGTTTGCTTACAAATATTCAAAAAGTGTATTGGTTGGTATTACGGGTTCTAATGGTAAAACCACCACCACAATGCTGGTAAATCACATTTTGAAAAAAGCAGGTTTGAATGTTGGAATGGGTGGTAATATTGGAAAAAGCTATGCGCAACAAGTAGCTGAAGATAATTTTGATATTCAGGTGTTGGAGTTAAGTAGTTTTCAGTTAGATGGTATCAAAACATTTGCGCCGCATATTGCAATAATAACAAATATAACACCTGATCATTTGGATCGATACGAGTATCAATTTGAGAATTATATCAATTCAAAGTTTAGAATTACAGAAAATCAAACAGTAAACGATTTTTTAATTTATGATGCAGATGATGAAATTATTACAAATTGGTTACAAAATAATGAGGTAAAAGCTACTTTACTACCTTTTTCATTAGAAAAAGAATTGGAACAGGGCATATTTATAAAAGACGAAAATATAATATTAAAATATAAAACAGAAGAAACCATAATGAATACTAAAACTTTGGCAATAAAAGGGCAACACAATACTAAAAATGCAATGGCGGCGACTATGGCTGCAGCTCTTTTAAAAGTAAGAAAAGACACTATAAGAGAGAGTCTTGAAGATTTTGAAGGGGCGCCTCATAGGTTAGAACCTGTTTTAAAAATTAATGGTGTTGAATATATCAACGATTCAAAAGCGACCAATGTAAATGCAACTTATTACGCTTTGGATAGTATGCAAACTCCAACTGTTTGGATTGTTGGTGGTGTTGATAAAGGAAATGATTATTTGGATTTAATGCCGTTGGTAAGAGAAAAAGTAAAAGCTATTGTTTGTTTGGGATTAGACAATCAAAAAATAGTACAAACTTTTTGTAATGTTATTGATTTAATTGTTGAAACTGCTGGAGCTGAAGAAGCTGTAAAAGTAGCATATAAAATTGCAGAAAAAGGCGATACAGTTTTGTTGTCTCCTGCATGTGCCAGTTTTGATTTATTTGAAAACTATGAAGATAGAGGTGAAAAATTTAAACAAGCTGTTAGAGAATTGTAAATAAATGCAACGTATTTTTAAAAATATTGAAGGAGATCGTACCATTTGGGCAATAGTTGCTGTTTTGGCAATATTGTCGTTCTTGCCTGTTTATAGTGCAAGTACCAATTTGGTTTATGTGGCAAACAACGGTACAACTACTTCTCATTTATTTAAGCATGCTTTTTTATTGTTGTGTGGTTTCTTTATTATTTATGCTGTTCATAAAGTGCCATATAGATATTTTAGCGGTGGGTCTATTTTGGCAATGCCGCTAGTGATTCTGTTGTTAGCTTATACTTTAAATCAAGGTACGACTATAGGTGGTGCAAATGCAGCTCGTTGGATTCAGATACCTTTTATTGGTGTTGGATTTCAAACATCAACTTTTGCTTCGTTGGTTTTGTTCATTTTTGTAGCTCGTTATTTGGCTAAACATAAAAATAAGGAAATCGTTTTTAAAGAAAGTGTTTTTCAGTTGTGGCTGCCTGTAGCTTTTACATTGATGTTTATTTTACCAGCAAACTTTTCAACCACTGCTCTTATTTTTTCAATGATATTAATGTTGTGTTTTATAGGTGGTTATCCATTTAAATATTTAGCGTCTGTTGTGGCAATGGGAGCTCTAGTATTAACGCTGTTTGTGTTGTCTGCAAAGGCTTTTCCGGGTGTATTTCCTAATAGAGTTGATACTTGGATTAGTAGAATTGAAAATTTTTCTGATGATAATGTTGAAGAGGGATACCAGGTCGAAAAAGCAAAAATAGCCATTGCAAGTGGTGGAATTACAGGTAGAGGTCCAGGAAAAAGTGTTCAAAAAAACTTTTTACCTCAATCTTCTTCCGATTTTATTTTTGCCATTATTGTTGAAGAATTTGGTTTGTTTGGAGCCGGAATCGTAATTGTGCTTTATTTTTTGTTATTGCTAAGGATAATAATTGCAGCAAAAAAAGCCGAAAGCATTTTTGCAACCTTGCTCATTATTGGTGTTGGTTTGCCTATTGTTTTTCAGGCTATCATAAATATGGCAGTGGCGGTTCATATATTCCCGGTAACTGGTCAAACGTTGCCTCTAATTAGTAGTGGTGGAACTTCAATTTGGATGACATGTATTGCTATTGGTATTATTTTGAGTGTTACAGCAAATAAAGAAAAATTAGAAAATACAGAAAATGAAGAAAATCCTTTAGATATTTTACATGAAGCAATCGATTAACATAATATTGAGTGGTGGTGGAACAGGCGGACATATTTATCCGGCGGTTTCTATTGCAAATGAGCTAAAGGAAAAACATCCTGAGGCCAACTTTTTATTTGTGGGTGCTAAAGATAAAATGGAAATGGAAAAAGTGCCGCAAGCTGGATATAAGATTGAGGGTTTATGGGTTGCTGGACTTCAAAGAAGATTAACATTAGACAATTTAGCTTTTCCGTTTAAATTGATAAGTAGTTTGTGGAAAGCTCATCAAATTATAAAAAAATTTAAACCAAATGTAGTTGTTGGAACTGGTGGTTTTGCAAGTGGTCCAACACTGTATGTGGCAAGTTTAAAAGGTGTAAAAACGGTAATTCAGGAACAAAATTCGTACCCAGGAATTACCAATAAGTTATTAAGTAAAAAGGCTGATGCAATTTGTGTAGCGTACGATAATTTAGAGCATTTTTTTCCTCAATCAAAAATAATTAAAACAGGTAATCCTGTACGTCAGGATTTGTTAACTATTGATCAAAAAAGAGCCGAAAGTATGGCGTTTTTTAACTTAGATACAGCAAAAAAAACATTGGTTGTTATTGGTGGAAGTTTGGGGGCAAGGGCTGTAAATAATTTAATTGAAAAGCATATAAATTGGTTGGTTGAGCAACAGGTTCAAGTAATTTGGCAAACAGGAAAATTGTATTATGATGAATTTAAAAAATATGATGATTTGGAAGGAGTTCAAACTCATGCTTTTTTAAATAGAATGGATTTAACTTATGCGGCGGCTGATGTTTTGATAAGTAGGGCAGGTGCAAGTTCTATTTCAGAATTATGTATTGTGGGTAAACCTGTAATTTTTATTCCTTCTCCAAATGTGGCTGAAGATCATCAAACAAAAAATGCATTGTCTGTGGTTAGTAAAAATGCAGCTTTGCTGTTAAAAGAAACAGATTTGGATAGTTTTCAAAGTATGTTTTCAAATTTAATAACAGATGAAAGTTTACAGCAACGTTTGAGTGAAAATATTAAAAAAATGGCTTTGCCAAACGCAACAAAAGATATTGTAAAAGTGATTGAAAAATTAATAATAAATTAAAAAGTGGACTTAAAAAAGGTACATAACGTTTATTTTATTGGTATTGGTGGTATCGGTATGAGTTCTCTTGCAAATTATTTTAATTGCAATGGTAAAAATGTAGCTGGGTTTGATAAAACACCAACTGAATTGACAGGTTCGCTTCAAAAAATGGGTATTCAAGTTCATTTTGAAGATGCTGTTGAATTAATTCCTGCTGAATTTAATAACAACCAAAACACCATTGTGATTTATACTCCTGCGGTTCCAAAAAATCATGCGGAGTTTAATTATTTTTTGAATCACAATTTTACCGTTTTAAAACGTTCTGAAATTTTAGGAGAAATTACTAAAAACACAATTTGTTTGGCGGTTGCAGGAACGCATGGTAAAACCACAACATCAACAATGTTGGGTCATATTATGAAAGAGGCAGGTACAAATGCAACTTCATTTTTAGGTGGCATTGCTGAAAATTACCAGTCTAATTTAATTTTAGGAGGTAGTGAGGTTTCTGTTGTTGAAGCTGATGAGTTTGATCGTTCGTTTTTAAGATTGTCGCCAACAATTGCAGGTATTACTTCTATGGATGCCGATCATTTGGATATTTATGGAGAGCATTCGGCATTGGAAGATTCGTTTAAAGAATTTGCAAAAAAAGTTTCAAAAACATTGATTGTTAAAAAAGGACTTCCTATTGAAGCTTTGACTTTTGGTATTGAAGAGCAAGCAGATTTTGATGCTCAAAATATTAGAATTGTTGATGGGGCTTATGTTTTTGATGTAAAAACTCCTTCAGACGAAATAAAAAATGTAAAAATATATTTACCAGGAAGACATAATGTGCTAAATGCGGTGGCAGCTTTGGCAATGGCAAATAGTTATGGAATACCATTGCAAGTTATTGCCAAAGCTTTACTTTCATTTAAAGGCATTAAAAGACGTTTTTCATATAAAATAAATACAGAAAATTTGGTGTTGATTGATGATTATGCGCATCATCCTACCGAAATTAATGCTGTGGTAAATTCGGTTCGAGAATTGTATCCTACAAAACAAATTTTAGGGGTATTTCAACCGCATTTGTTTAGTAGAACGCGTGATTTTATAGACGATTTTGCTGCAAGTTTATCGCAGTTTGATGAAGTAATTTTATTAGACATTTATCCAGCCAGAGAATTGCCTATTGAAGGGGTGAATTCTGAGTGGTTATTAAGTAAAATTTCTATTGAAAATAAACAGATTTCAACAAAAGAAAATTTGGTTGAAAATATGTTGAAATCTCCTACCCAAATTAAGGTAATTATTGGTGCTGGAGATATAGGTGAATTGGTTGAAAATATTAAAAATAAGTTGACCGTTGAAAGTTAATTGGAACATCATAAAAGGTATTGTTTTGCTAGGCTCTGTTGGGTTTTTAGTAGGGTTTTCCTACGAGAAAAACAAGGCAGTAAAAATTAGTGAAATTGATGTCGAATTTGAGGATGGAAGTAACCTTTTTATGGATTATCAAATGGTTAATAAATTGTTAATACAAAATGGGAAAACAGTTAAAAATCAACCAAAAAGTGTTATAGATTTACATAATCTTGAAGCTAATGTTATATCACACCCCATGGTAGAGAGTGCTTCGGTATTTTTAACGGTTGATGGCTTGTTAAAAACTAAAATAAAGCAACGTACCCCTATTGCAAGAGTGATAACTCAAAACAAGAGTTATTACATTGATTCACAGGCTAAAACAATGCCTTTGTCAGAGAATCATTCGGCAAGAGTTTTATTAATTTCAGGAGATATAAAAGAGACAGATAATGAACAAATTCATTTGTTGGTTTCAAAAATTATGGGCGATGGTTTTTTAAAAAAACAAATAATTGCTGTAGAGAAAATCAATAAAAACGAGTTTGTTTTAATAATGAGAGTAGGTGATCAAAAGGTTGAAATTGGCAAAATTGAAAATTTAGATTCAAAATTTAAAAATTTGAATTCGTTTTTAAACAAGACAATGAGTGATCAAACAATAGATAATTACGCATCAATAAATTTAGAATACAACAATCAGGTTGTGTGTACAAAAAAGTAAGATATGGAACACAAGGATATTGCCGTAGGATTGGACATAGGGACAACTAAAATTGCCGCTATGATTGGACGTAAAAATGAATATGGAAAAATTGAAATACTTGGCATTGGAAAAGCTAAAAGTATGGGTGTTCATAGAGGTGTGGTTAATAATATTACCCAAACTATACAGTCTATTCAAATGGCGGTAGACGAAGCAATTGCTGTTTCTGGATTGCAAATTACTGATGCAGTTGTAGGTATTGCAGGTCAGCATATTAGAAGTTTACAACACAGCGATTATATAACCCGTCCAAATGCTGAAGAGGTTATTGATGATGAAGATTTAGATAAATTAGAAAAACAGGTTTACAAATTGGTTATGTTACCTGGTGAAGAAATTATACACGTGCTACCACAAGAGTTTAAAGTGGATGGTCAAGCTGAAATCACTGAGCCAGTAGGTATGTACGGTGGTCGTTTAGAAGCTAATTTTCATGTGGTTGTAGGGCAAGTTGCCTCTATTAGAAATATTGGGCGTTGTATTAAAAGCGCAGGATTGAATTTAGCAGGAATTACTTTAGAACCTTTAGCATCAGCTGAAGCAGTTTTAAGCAATGAAGAAAAAGAAGCTGGTGTTGCGTTGATTGATATTGGTGGTGGTACAACAGACTTGGCTATTTTCAAAAATGGTATCATTCGTCATACAGCAGTAATACCGTTTGGAGGAAATGTAATTACCGAAGATATAAAAGAAGGCTGTTCAATTATTGAAAAACAAGCCGAATTATTAAAAACAAGATTTGGATCTGCCTGGCCAGGTGAAAATAAAGACAATGAAATTGTTTCTATTCCAGGTTTAAGAGGAAGAGATCCTAAAGAAATTACACTTAAAAACTTGTCGAAAATAATCAACGCACGTGTTGTTGAAATTATTGAGCAAGTATTTTTAGAAATAAAAAATTACGGTTACGAAGAGCCTAAGAAAAAATTAATTGCAGGTATTGTGCTTACAGGTGGTGGTGCACAATTAAAGCATTTAAAACAATTGGTAGAATATATTACAGGTATGGATACCCGAATAGGTTATCCTAACGAACATTTAGCAGGTGAATCTGATGAGAGTTTGTCTAGTCCGCAATATGCAACAACCGTAGGTCTTTTAATGAACGGATTAAAGAGGTTAGAAAAGGAAAAAGCTAAAGAAATATTTGAAAGAAAAAGTAAAATTCCTGAAGAAACTATAAATCCAGTAATTGAAAACACTGATTCAGAGCCAAAGGTAGAAGAGCAAGAAGAATCAAAACCACCAAAAAAGACAATCTTTGAAAAATGGGGAGAAAGATTCAAAGATTTTTTAGACAATGCAGAGTAAAAGAATTAAAGAAAAAGATACTAACACCAAAACAAACATTATGAGCAGTTCAGATTTTAGCAACATTTCCTTCGATTTACCAAAAAATCAGTCCAACGTTATAAAAGTCATTGGCGTAGGTGGCGGCGGTAGCAATGCCGTAAACCATATGTATTCACAAGGAATCCATGGCGTTGATTTTGTAATTTGTAATACAGATAAACAGGCATTAGACAATAGTTCAATACCTACAAAAATTCAGTTGGGAGTTTCTTTAACTGAAGGATTGGGTGCTGGAGCAAATCCTGAGATTGGTGCTAGAGCAGCCGAAGAAAGTATTGAAGATATTAAAGCAATGTTAGAGACCAACTCTAAAATGGTGTTTATTACAGTTGGTATGGGTGGTGGAACAGGTACTGGAGCAGCACCTGTAATTGCTAGGGTTGCAAGAGAATTAGATTTGTTAACCATTGGTATTGTTACAATTCCATTCGGTTTTGAAGGGAAAATGCGTAATGAACAAGCTCAAAAAGGAATTGAAAAATTACGTCAGTATGTAGATTCAATGGTGGTAATTAATAACAATAAATTACGTGAAGTTTACGGAAACCTTGGTTTTAAAGCAGGTTTTTCTAAAGCTGATGAAGTATTGTCTACAGCATCTCGTGGTATAGCTGAAGTAATTACACATCATTATACACAAAATATCGATTTAAAAGATGCTAAAACAGTACTTTCAAATAGTGGTACTGCAATTATGGGTTCTGCTACTGCAAGTGGTCAAAACAGGTCTGAAGTAGCTATTTCAAAAGCATTAGATTCTCCGCTGTTAAACGATAATAAAATTACTGGAGCTAAAAATGTATTGTTACTAATTGTTTCAGGAAAAGAAGAAATTACAATTGATGAAATTGGAGAAATCAATGATTATATTCAGGCTGAAGCAAAATCTGATGTAAACATTATTATGGGAGTTGGTGAGGACGAGTCTTTAGGAGATGCAATTGCAGTAACTATTGTGGCTACGGGATTTAACCATGACCAACAACATGAAATTTCAAATACAGAAGCTAAAAAAGTAATTCATGTTTTAGGTGAAGAGCAAAAATCAACTTATGATTTATCTGATAATAAAAAATCAAAAGCTTCAACTTTTCAAACAATTGATGAAGAATTAATTAAAGAAGTTGCTCCTGTTGAAGAGAATAAAGTAGTGTTTAATTTAGGTGAAGATATTGAAGATGATTTTAAAATAATACCTACTTCTGAATTTATAAAAAATATTGATGTTACTTATGAAGAAATTGCAATTGTATCTGAAAATGATTTTGTAATTACTGATGTGGCTGCAGATGTAGTTGAAGAGCCAATTGAAAAACCAATTGTTGCAGAAAAACAAATTACCTTATCATTTGATTTACCACTTTCAGCAAATAAAGAAGTTGTAGAAGAAAAACAAGTTGTTAAAGAAAAAGAGGTTGTAAAATCAATAAATGAAATTGAAGTTGTTTCGCCTGAAGTTGTAAAACCGCAACCTATTAAAAAGGTAGAAGAGGATGTTTATTTTACTTTAGAAGATTTTACAGAAATAGAAGAGCAATTTGCAAAAGCAAAAAAGCCAGTAGTAGCAGCTACAAAAGTAGTTGAGCGTGAGATGGACATTAAAGTACGTCCTACAACAATTGCCGAGATTGATATTAACGAGCAAGAAGTGATAGATCACAAAGAAATCTCACCATTAGACTTAACAATTGCTGAATTGCAAAAAAGAACGGATGACCGTCGTGAAAAAATGAAGGCTTTTAACTATAAATTTAATCATAAAGTTTCTAATAATATTGATGAAATAGAAAAAGAACCTGCATATAAGCGTAAAGGAATTCAATTAGATCAATCAACTTATTCTTCTGAAATTAGTTCATCAAGAACATCACTTGAAATAGATGAAAATGAAGGAATTCAATTGCGTTCTAACAATTCTTTTTTACACGATAACGTAGATTAAAAATTTTGCCCAAAGACGAGGCCCTTAGACTAATTTTCTAAGTTTAGACTCGAAAATCTTCTTGTAATATTGAAGGTTTTCGAGTTCTTTTTTTTTATCTTCGCAATACAAAAAATAAAATTATGAGTTTACAAACAGAGGTAATGACAAAAATGAAAGAAGCTATGAAATCTAAAGATTCAGTAGCTTTAGAATCATTAAGAGCTATAAAATCTGAGCTATTATTGGCGCAAACAAAGTCTGGTGCTTCAGAAGGTTTGAGTGATGCTGAAGAAATTGCTTTACTTCAAAAATTAGTAAAACAACGTAAAGATAGTGCTGCAATTTTTGTTTCACAAAATAGAGAAGATTTAGCAGCACCCGAATTGGCACAAGCTGAAATAATCTCACAATTTTTACCAGAACAAATAAGTGCTGAAGATTTGAAAAAGATTGTTACAGAAATTATAGAATCTGTTGGAGCTACTTCAATGAAAGATATGGGACAAGTAATGGGATTGGCTTCTTCAAAATTAGCTGGTAAAGCTGATGGAAAAGCAATTTCGGCAATAGTGAAAGAACTTTTAGCTAAATAATTTTAGCATCAAAATTTAGTACATTCACAAAACTAAAAAGGCCTCGTGGCGCAACTGAATAGCGCACTGGATTTCGGCTCCAGCGGTTACAGGTTTGAATCCTGTCGGGGTCACTAAAGTAATATACTTTAAAAGCCAAATCCTTGTAAAATCTATGTTTTGCAAGGATTTTTTATTTTCAGACCATCATATAAATTGATTTAATTTAATATCTTTGGTTCACAAATCGGTCAACAATAATTTAATCGGTCAACATTGTTGACCTGCTGACTGAAAACCATGGTTGATTTGACTTTCGTCTTAAACAAAGTTTAATTTAAAAGACGACAACTATGAAAACAAGTTCCACCTTTTCTATCCTTATTTGGATTAATGCCTCGCGTGCAAAAAACAATGAAGCTGAATTATTTGCGAGAGTTACTGTTAATCAGAAACGTACAAATATTAGTTTAAAACGTAAAATTAACATTGACCATTGGGATAAGTCTAAATCTCGTTTAAAGGGAAATAGTGAAAACGCTCGAAAGCAAAATCAATTTATAGAACAAATTAAAGCGAAATTACATAAAGTACATATAGATTTATACAATCAAGAAAAATTAATCACAGCCCAACTCATTAAAGCTACTTTTTTAGGTGAAGGAGAGAATAATAAATCTCTAAACGAATTAATAAAATATCATTCGGAAAAAGCCAAAGGCACATTTGCTATTGGAACTATAAGAAATTATGGTATTACAGAAAATTATATTTCTAAATTTCTTCAACAAAAAAGGAAAACAACAGACATTTATTTAAACCAATTAGATTATAAGTTTATTTGTGATTTTGAAAATTTCTTACATTGTTTATGGCCAAAAGAGCATCCTAAGGCATTGGGTCAGAATACAGTGATGAAACATATTCAGAGGTTAAGAAAAATGGTAACGCTTTCTTATCATTTGGAATGGATTGATAAGGATCCATTCATTAGATGGAAACCAACTTTTGAAAAAACCAATCGAGAATTCTTATCAGACAGTGAGTTGTCAAACCTTGAAACCTATGAATTTATTTCTGAACGTTTAGAGCGTGTTCGTGATTTATTTATTTTTAGTTGTTATACAGGTATTGCTTATATTGATATTATGCAGCTGACACACAATAATATCCATTTGGGGATTGATGGAAATAAATGGATTATTACAAAACGTCAAAAAACAAAAATAACTGTAAAGGTACCAATACTTGAAAAAGCGCAGTATCTTATAGATAAATATTGTTCTCACCCTATGACACAAGTGACAGGAACACTTTTTCCAGTTATAACCAATGAAAAATTGAATGCTTATTTAAAAGAAGTAGCTAACTTTTCAGGGATCAAAAAAAACTTAACCTTCCATATGGCACGTCACACTTTTGCGACTACGGTAACCCTTACTAATGGAGTACCTATTGAAACAGTTTCAAAAATGTTAGGTCATACTAAAATCTCCACAACACAAATTTATGCAAAAGTAATTGAGAGAAAAGTAAGTGATGATATGAATATACTTAGAGATATATTAAATAAGAATAAATTAAGTGAAAATAAAAAAGCACAACAATAAATAAAATACAAATTGGTGTTATTTAGGTTAATATAGTAATATTTTGTTAGGGGGTTTTTAAGTATTTTTATTAAACGAAAAAGAACTTAAAAAACCCCACAATGCCAAAAATTGCCTCGATCATCTCAAAATTCGATGCGTCAATTATTGAAATTGACAAATCAAATCACAGTCAATTAATCAGTCTAAATCTAAAAATTAAACTCACTGAAAATTGTTTAAATGAACTTCGTCAGGAAGTCAAACTAAATGGTTTTTATTCTCTTAAAGAGGAAATTTACTTTTTTAAAAAGCAAAAGCCATACATTAAAGGTAGGCTCAGGTTCTACATTGCTTTAAATGCGTACCTTCTAGAAAAACCTGCGGGAAGCAGATCAAAGCAACGCAAATATGTAGATTTACAATTGAGCTATATTAGACTTGAAAATTGCAAGTATATTAATTTTGTAAATTATTATAAACTTAATGAAACTAAAAATGATAAAATTTATTTTTTAAGAGGTATAGATCAATTCGAACTATATATTGACAATTCAACAATTTTTGAAGACCCTGAATTTCGTACTACCAGGGATCACCTTGCTTCAGAAATAGTGGCAAATGACCTACTAACAAAATATTACACCAGCGCACTTGAATTATTAAAAAATAAAAACGCTAAACCTACAATTCAAGAAGTTCAAAATGCTTGCTGCACTATAATACCTTGGACAGGTACACCTACCGAATTAATTGAATTATTATTAAGTTTAAATGCTAAAGGAGCTATTGCTGATGGTAATTTAAGTATTAAAGAAATAGAAGAAATTTGCATCAATAATTATGGCGTATATCCTGGAAATACTTATCAAATAGTCGAACAAATTAAGGCTAGAAAGTCAAATTCAACAAAATTTATCGAAAAATTGAAAATTTCACTAATAAAATGGTTGAGCGAAAATTAAAAAACTACATAAAGTGTTGTTATTTAGTTTGTTAAGTGGTTGTTTTTTATGAGTAAATATTAGTAAAGTATGAGTTTTTTGAAGGGTTTTTTAAAGTAAAAACCCCTTATTTACCCTCTTTTTCTCCTTTTTTTAAATAGATTTTACCTTGTAAAACTCATACTTTTTCTCTTTTTCAAAAAATTGAAATTTTTTTACACTTATAAAATCCATATAATCAAGGTGTTATATTGTTTTCTTGTTAGCTAATTTTTATGAGTTTTTAATTACTAATATTTTTTTTCAAATAAACTTTTCAGCTTTGTAGCACGAAAGTCAAATCGCTATAAAAATTTATTAATTCAAAAAACAGTTAAAAATGCCTACACAAATTATCACGACAGATGATCTAAGAGAATTTAAAATCGAATTATTAGAAGAGATCAAAGATTTACTTAAAATTAAATCGCAAATGACTAACAAAAAGTATCTTAAGTCAGCTGATTTAATGAAGATCCTAAAAGTAAGTTCCGGTACATTACAAACAATGCGAATCAACGGAACCTTACCCTACACCAAAATTGGCGGAATCATATTTTACGACCCAGATGAAATCTCAAATGTGATGAGAGAAAACAGTATTCATAACAAACTTTAAACTTCAAGTCATTCCGCACTTGATGCGGAATCTCAATCTATAAACCTATGAATTACATCAAACACCTCAACGGAGTCTATAGTCAATTTTCAAAAGACAATCGCTTAAATCCATCCCATATAAGCCTGTATATTGCTTTATTTCAATTGTGGAATTACAATCGATTTCCGAACGAATTTCATATAAATCGTGAAGAATTAATGAAGTTTTCTAAAATAGGATCAAAATCTACCTATCACAGATGCATAAAAGACCTAAGTCATTGGAAATATATTCTTTACAGCCCTTCTCACAACCCTTTTAAAGGTAGCAGAGTAAAGTTGTTTCAATTCAAGACAAGTGATAGTCAAGAAATGGATTTAAACTATCCCATATCAGAACAAGCGCTGGTATCTAATACAAACATTAATAAACAAAATATAAACTTTATTAAACTAGAGGCAATCGCAAAAGAAAAATTGATTTTAGATTTTTTTAAAAAAGAAAAATATCCAGAATTGGAAGCCAAAAAATTTTTCAACCATTACCAGGGAATCGGATGGAAAGTTGGAGGGAAATCAAAAATTACCGATTGGCAAGCCACCGCCAAAAGTTGGATGCTAAAAGCCCCCGAAATGAATTTGTCGGTTCGTGCGCAGTCGAGAACAAACGATCCAAACGCTTTACCACTTGACCATTTTCAAGACAACCTCCACGTCAACCAAAATAAAAGATATGATATCCCA
>NZ_RHLN01000007.1 GCF_004121075.1 Lutibacter sp. HS1-25 | reverse complement strand
CTTATGCTGTTGAAGACAATTTAGACCTTCTAGAAGAGTTCAAGGAAGCTGGTGTTGGCCAAGTGGCACCGGGCTACAATTACCGAAATCGATTCGCAAGTGGACAACTAGATCGATCTGATGCCGGACTGAGCATGGCAGGGGTAGACCTGATCAAGAAGTGTAACGAGTTGGGCATTATTGTCGATGGAGTTCACAATAGCGATAAAGATGTATTGGACATGATTGAATTCTCTAGCAGCCCGGTAATCATTTCTCACTCCAATGCCAAAGCTGTTTACAACCACCCGCGTAATGTTCCAGATGATGTGATTAGGGCGATTGGTCAAAACGGTGGTGTTGTTGGTGCAGTTGGTTGGCCAACGTTTGTAAGTGCAAGTCAAACTCCTACGTTTGACCAGTTCTTCGCGCATATCGAACATATCATTGAAGTGGCTGGTATTGACCATGCCTCCATCGGAATGGATTATTTCTATATGATTCAAGGACTTATGGCAGATGATGATGCACAAAAGCTTTACGACCAAATCATTGCAAGTGGTGCTTGGACAGCTAAAGAGTATGGCCATCCTCCTTATGTATACCCTACTGGTCTTAAAACACCTGCAACCTTCTACAATATAACTAATGGGCTTCTTAACAGAGGATATAGTGTAGAAGATACTCAAAAAGTTATGGGAGGAAACTTAATGCGTGTCATGAAGGAAGTTTGGGGGGCGTAATGCTTAGGGCCGTCAGGAAAAGGTCAGGAGTCATTCATCGGAGTTTAACTATAGAACACAAATTCTGATTTAGGACTCCTGACCTTAAATTTATAAGGAAAATACAATTTTTGCCTTAGCATTAAATCTAAATCAGCAAATAAACAGAATCAAGGTCATAACTATTATGAAGACAAGCATGATTCAATATATAAACTGATATTGAATTTACCATAGTAGTAAAGTGAATGTCAAAATTGGAACCAAGGAAAAGTAATTGTTTGAAATAAATAGAATACATACATTCTTAGAAATTCAAGAGAAGTAAATGAAAAGTTCAGAAAAAGATTTAAAAGGATTTGTTACATCCCCAAAGGTGCCCTTTGACGATGCATGGAATTTTCTCATGAAAGTAGGTTTGGCAGCGCATAAATACGGCTCTACTTCAGGAAGATTAGAATTTCTATTAAAAAGCTTAGCTAAAGATTTTGGTTACAATGGTAAATTCAAATCTACACCTGTAGAAATCAGGTTTGGTTTATTGAAAGCATCAGAAATACAAATGCGTGAGGAAATTGTAGCTACCCAACCCCCATCTATTGATTTGGACAAGCTCGCCCGATTAGGGGATGTGTTGAACGAAATTAAAGCTGGGTATTTATCTCTTAATGATGCTGAGCCGCGCATTGATGCAATTGATCAAATTCCTCCACCATGGAACAATTTTGCCAGTATGTTAGGATATGTCTTTTCTGGATTTGGTTTTGCACTACTTTTGGGTGCAGGATGGATAGATAGCTTATTCGTATCAGTATTTAGCATCATCGTTTTTGGTATAGTTCAACTATCAGTTCGTTTTGGTACTGCTGCTATAAATTGGATGCCTCTTACAACTGCATTGGTTAGTGGCTTTCTTGCAGCATTGATTAAACATTGGATACCTGAATTAAATCTGGTTTTGGTTATTCTTTGTTCTGTTATTATATTGCTACCTGGATACTCTATTAGTTTAGGCACTGGCGAATTGGTAACAAAACACATGAAATCAGGTTTGTACAATTTAAAAACAGGGTTAATTGCACTTGTTAAACAAATTGCAGGAGCTATAATTGGTGTCCGTATAGCTAGTTTTTTAGTAACCATTTCAGCAGTGGCACCTCAAGCCCCTGTAGATCAAAAGTGGATGATACTTTATTTTCCATTGTTACTAATTGGCTTGGCATTAGCATTTCAAGTACCACGCAAAGATTTACCTTGGTCGGTACTTGTTTCTGCCATAGCCTATTTGGGAGTTTTGGGTGGAAGTTCAATAATGAATGCTAATTTGGGAAATTTGCTAGGGACAATTGTTGCTGTAATTGTTGGCAATTTCTGGTCTCGTAAAACAGGCCGACCAGCTTCTATTGTTGTTATTCCTGCTATTTTATTGTTAGTGGGAGGTACCATTGGTTTTCGTGGTTTAGCCAATATGGCTAGTGGAAATATGGAGCTTGGAGTACAACAGTTTTTTCAGATGTTTATTGTGGCATTAACCATTATGTTGGGTGTTTTAATCGGTTTTTTCATTGTGAAACCTAAACCCAATTTGTAAATAAATTAACTCTTTTTGAATATCGTAAAAGTTAACTATAAAGAATAGCAATTTTTTTTAATCTATTAATATTTACCAAATTTATAATTTAATTGTAGCTTTTTTAAACATGGCAACAGCAAGCAATGCTGAATTGATAATAATGTGTGGTCAACGTGAGATGTATCAGGGTAAGCTAGGTGTTATTGAAGAAGGTGCATATGCCGATTTGCTGCTAGTAAACGGTAACCAGCTTAAAGATATATCGTTATTAGCTGCACCAGATAAAAATTTGTCTTTAATTATGAAAGATGGCTTAATTTATAAGAAAAAACTGTAATATATTGTAGATTAAATAGATATGAATTTATTTTTTAGCGAGTAACAAATGTTGTTTATGCTGTTTTTGTCGTTAAGAATAGCTGAAAACTAAGAAAAACGATCATCATGATGAAACGTAGATAGCCGAAGGTTTGTTTTGTCATATTGTTTAATTTCTTTTATTTGTTAATATAGTTACCAGAGTAATAGTTGTATTTTTATAGTGTCAAGTTGTATATGGGTGTTGAAAATAATTCTATTATATGTAATAAAATTTAATGATATTGTTTAATTTAATAGCTTAAAAAAATTAATATATTTGTTACAATAGATTATCTATTTGATATTGTAAAAGAAGATACTTATGTCGATTTATGACTTGTAAACGAAAATCTGTTGAAAAATAGTTTTTTATTAGCTAATTCTAAAAAGAACTAACTGCTAATAAAAAAGAAGATAAATTGTTGAAAATATTATAAAATAAATTTAAAAGTATGAAAAGCGAAAAGAGAGGTTTGATATTGTTTTTTGTTGCAGTGGTGCTTAATTTTGCTGTCTATGGGCAAAATCAAAAGAAAGATACTATTAAAATAAGAGATCTTTCAGCTCCAAGCTCTGTAAGTCAGCAGATGAGTAAAGACATCGCCTCAAAAGGATCAACCTCAAAAGAAATTTTTAATAGATGGTCTGGGTTAGACAGTTTAGACCAATTGAAACAAAGGTTTTATAAAAAAACTGGCTTTATTATTAATGCTGATTATAACTCACAAATAATGGCAGCTACCAAAGCAATAGGTGATGATGTTGGTGCCAGTGGTGTATTTCGTATGTATGGTAAGTATAATTTGGTTGGTAGAGGTACTTCACATGAGGGCGGTTTGGTATTTAAAGTTGAAAACAGACATAAATACACCGACCTACCATTACGTGAATGGGGACTTGCAGGAGTAGGTTATGTTGGTCTTGTGCAATCTGTTTATAATGATGACAGGTGGCGTGTTACCAATCTATATTGGAGACAAACATTTGCAAAGGCTAATATTGTAGCTTATGCGGGATTTTTGGATGTGACGGATTGGACTGACATATATGCATTGGCAAGCCCTTGGAGTAGTTTTAACAACCTATCATTTGCAACAGGTACCAGTACTACCGGCGGTTCATACCCTGATGGTTCATTGGGCTTAATGGTTAGCGCATGGTTAACGGATCATATTTATGTTATAGGAGGTTTAATTGATGCTAATGGTACTGCCAAAGAATTTTATAAAAGCTTTGATACGTTCTTTACTGAATTTGAAACCCTCAAAACTTTTGAAGTAGGTTATACGCCTAATTACGAAATGCCTATTTTACAAAACGCACATATAACCTTTTGGCAAGTAGACAAGACAGTGAATGCTCCTAATGGTTGGGGTATTTCAGGCTCTGTTAGTTGGGAATTAGGTAATAAATTATTTCCATTCCTTAGAGGGGGCTGGGCAAAAGATGGTGGTAGTATTTTTACTGCTTCAGTGAGTACTGGTATTGGTTATAATATAACAGGATCAAATGTATTTGGATTAGGATTAAACTGGAACAAACCAAATGAAAATCTATTTGGTACTGGCTTAAAAGATCAATACCTTTCTGAAATATTCTACAAATTACAGATTGTACCTCATGTAGAATTTACACCAAATATACAATTGATAATAAATCCAGCATTAAATACCAACACAAATTTTACAACTATTTTTGGAGCACGTGGACGAATTAATATTTAAATAAACTAGAATTAAGATATACACAATACAATAATTATATAAAAAAATTGATTGAAAGAATGAAATCAGTCTGTATTAAAAGAAGACTGAATATGTCAAACCCGCTAACACAGGGAGTACATATTCAGTCTTCATTAATAATAACAAAGGCTTTCAGCCTTTGTTACCTACTAATTATCTTGTTCGCTTGTTTGTTTGCTTTTACAAATCTAAATGCGCAAAAACTTGATACCATTACACCAATACGCGATAATATTGGAGATTTAAACGAAGCGGCTATTAGAAAAGGTGAATTCCCTGGAGCCATTAAACTACCTGGTACAGATGTTTCACTGGCTGTTGGAGGATTTATTAAGGCCGTTGCATTTTACGATACCAAATACAATGTAAAAAACGAAATACTTCTTCCGGGCACATTCTCTCCCGAAAATATTTATAAAGGTCAGACCTATATGGGCGCCAAAACATCGCGCTTATATTTTGATGGAAGATATAGTATAAAAGATATACAAATGCTAGGTTATATCGAGATGAACTTCAGGGGAGAATCAGGATTTTCCTTGCGACATGCTTATTTACAATTAAGTAATAAGAAGGGTCAAAAACTATTAATGGGGCAGTACTGGAGTCTTGTTATGGATTTACAGGCAATACCTGAAGGTTTGGTTGAACCTACCATAAGTGGACTGCCCTTTATACGCCGTGGACAAATTCGGTTTAGCACCCCAATTTCCAAAACACTTGCATTGTCGGTTTCTCTGGAAGAACCCATAAATTCAGATCTAAAAGGAGTTAATATGACTCCGTTGAATAAATATCCTGATTTTATTGCATCACTGAGCGTTGACCCTTCATCTATATATCATTTTAGCATCGTGGGAATGATTCGTCCTATGTCTTTTGCTGATAAAACAGATGATTCTGAAAATCGTGTAACTGGTTATTTAAGCAACGCAACATTCATTGTTAAACCAAATGATGCTATCAAAATTACGCTTTCAGGCCTGTATGGTTCAGGAGCCTCAAATTATGTATTGGGAGCGGATAGTAATGCCGGATATTTTGATGGAGCTAGAACTGAATTGCAAACCCAATATGGTGGTTTTGGTGTATACCGCCATGAATGGAATGAAAAATTTAGAAGTAATTTTGCGTATGGAATGTTTGGCGCTGATAAAATTCCAAATAATCCTAATCCACATATAAAATCAAGTACTTTCGCTTTTATGAATACGTTTTACAGGGTTAATAAATATGTAAATATTGGTGTGGAATGGATTTACTCAGCCAAGGAAAATTACAACGGGGGAAAATTCAATAATAACCGTTTTCAATTTGGAATACAGCTATTTTAATGGCATCTTAGCCAGTTGTAAATCATAATCGAACAATTTAAAATAGGATATGGGTAAGAAGTTTATGTAACCGAGGGACAAGTTTATTCGAAACATGAATACAAAGTAGGATTACGTTGGGATCCAATAGTTACATTATATCTGCCATTACCTACGGAGGCTGTTTCGATGTCAGTCTGGGGGCGGGTTTTGAAATAGAATTTGTTATTTTTTCTTTTAAATTTTTGAAAAAGAATTTATAAAAAACACTACTTTTAAACTCTAAAATTAACAATGAATAATTCTATCATACAAATACAGAACTTAAATTTTGGTTGGGATAAATCTAAGGTTCCTTTTATTACAATTCCAGAACTTGAAGTTTTGAAAAGTGAACATCTTTTAATTAAAGGCGATAGCGGAAGTGGAAAAACTACTTTTTTGAACTTAATATCCGGGGTTTTACCATTGAGCAGTGGTGAAATTAAGATATTAGAAAAAAAATTGGTTGATGCTTCCTCTTCACAACGCGATGCCATTAGGGCAAATCATATGGGGGTTATTTTTCAGATGTTTAATCTGATCCCTTATCTTTCAGTTATTGAAAATGTACTTATTCCCATACATTTTTCTGAAGTTAAAAGGAATAAAATCCAAACAAAGGGAACTACTGCAAAAGAAGAAGCCATCCGTTTACTGTCTGAATTAGGTCTTCAGCAAAAAGAGATTCACGAAAAAAAAGTGACCGAACTGAGTGTTGGGCAACAACAAAGGGTAGCTGCAGCCAGGGCTTTAATTGGTTCGCCCGAAATTATACTGGCCGATGAACCAACTTCAGCACTTGATGAAAAAAATGCTATGCGCTTCCTTGACCTGCTTTTGGAAGAGTGCAAAAAAAACAACAGCACTTTGTTGTATGTAAGTCACGACAGTCGTATCCAACAGAGATTCCAAAAAAGTATTTCAATCAATGATTTTACAGAAACTATGCAAATTATTGAGAAAAAAGGAAAGGAGGCTGTGGTATGTTTATAGTAAAATTGGCGTTAAAAAGTTTGTTGAACCGTAAGTTTACGGTTGCACTTACCATATTTTCTATCGCTATTAGTATCACGCTTTTATTGGGTGTTGAACGGATAAGGATTGGCTTGGAAAATAGTTTTACCAATTCAATTTCGGGCACCGATTTGATTGTTGGTGCGCGCAGCGGCGACGAGCAACTTCTTTTGTCAACGGTATTTCATATTGGAATGGCTACTAGCAATATCAGCTGGCATAGCTACGAAGATATAGCGGCTAATGAATTGATAGACTGGACGATTCCGATTTCACTGGGCGATTCGCATGAAGGATTTGGTGTAATTGGTACGAACCACGACTATTTCACACATTATCAATTTGCCAATAAACAGCATTTGCAATTTCAGGATGGAAAGGCATTTCAAAAAACTTTTGATGCCGTTTTAGGGGCAGATGTTGCAGCTTTACATAACTATAAAATTGGCGATGAAATTGTAATCAACCACGGTTCAGGTAAAATTGCTTTTCACGACCACGGTGACAAACCTTTTCGCGTTACTGGAATCCTGAAACGTACTGGCACACCTGTTGACCAAACCATTCATGTGAGCCTAGAAGGAATTGAAGCCATTCATATTGACTGGGTTAATGGAATGCCCGACAAACACATGCACTTTTCGGCCGATGAAGTTGAGGAATTGAATCTTGAACCCGAATACATTACTGCTTTTTTGGTGGGATTAAAAAACCGAACAAATATTTTGGCCGTACAACGCCAAATCAATACAAATAAGAGTGAGCCACTAACTGCAGTTATGCCTGGGTTGACCTTGCAACGACTTTGGAACATGATGGGAAAGATTGAATCAGCACTGCTGATTGTCTCTGGTTTTGTTGCCGTTGCCGGATTAATTGGTATGCTTGTGGCATTGCTTACCGGCGTTAATGAAAGACGGCGCGAAATGGCAATTCTACGCTCGGTTGGTGCCAGCCCTTTAAAAATATTCGGTTTAATTTCCTGCGAATCTATTGTAATTACCGTTTGGGGAATAGCGCTAGGTATAGCTGTTGTTTTTCTCCTGTTACAGATAGCAAAACCCATACTAGAAACACAGTACGGCATTTATTTAAATCCCTCAGGGATATCATTACAGGAAATTTATATAATCGGAACGGTAATAATTTTAGGAATATTAATTGGGATAATTCCCGGTTATAAAATATATAAATACTCACTTTTAGACGGAATGACCGTTAAAATGTAACTTAATTTCATACAATAACTAAATAAAAAAAATATGCGCAAATTAATTTTTACTTTTCTATTTTTAACTGTTTTTACTAGTATTTTTGCCCAAGAGGTAAAAGTAATTCATTGGGATGATCTAATTTCGGATGAAGTTAAATTTGATGATCCTTTTGAAAAATTGACAGAGGAACAAATTGATGAAACAAGTTATATAGCGAGAATACGGATGCTTCAAGAAAGAAAACCAGGAAGCGTGAACGCTGAAATTCTGAAAAAAGTTCAAGAAAAAGAAAAAAAACTCACAGCTGAAGGAGTTGATATTGAGTACTTGATTGCCCAGCGTACAGCTATTATGGAGCTTCGAAAAAAGAAAGCGGAAACAGTGGTAGAATCATTAAACGGATTAAACATTAGAATGTCAGGTTATTTATTGCCGCTGGACTTTGATGGAAAAAATGCATTTGAATTTCTTTTAGTGCCTTGGGTAGGGGCTTGTATTCACACACCACCTCCACCGCCAAATCAAATTGTTTATATAAAATTTGACGAAGGCTTCAAAACAACTTCCCGCTTTGCTCCGGTTTGGGTTGAAGGTACGCTGTCAACAAAAAGTTTAACGAAAGAGCTTTTTTTGGCAGATGGTATTGACAATATAAATATGGGATATTCAATGTCTGCAAAAAAAATCTGGAACTACAACGATAAGTAAATAGGACAAGCAAGGATTCACTACTGGATGCGCATCCGTTAATTTCAGTTGCGGTATAAATTATACTTTTAATCATTAGTGTCCAATAAAATAATTTAAAAGAAAGCGGTATCAACTATCGTCTTTCTTTTTTTTTATGACTTTAATTTTTAACAAAATTAAACGCTTCAAATCTTATAAGTTGAGATGACGCATACACACAAAGTTGGACGCTACCAATTTTTGCAAAATGGCGGGGCTCCTTTTTTTTTCCAATTTTTTTTTAATTTTTTTTTCCCAAATTATAAATAATTGTATATTTGTTAGAGTTTGGTACTTAAAACTGCCATTGCGTTTAGTTATAGACGTTATATGCTATGAAAAGGACGAAGCTTTTAAATCTAAATTATTTTTAACTTTTATTACAAAAAACACAAATTTATTATGAAAAGAATGAAATCGGTACTCGGTCTTATTGTTGCATTGGTATTGCTAAATGCCAATGTATTTGCACAAGAAAAAAAAGCACCCAATTACAAATTAATCACCAATGTAAATGTTTGGGATGGAACAAGTGATAAGCTTGTAAAAGCAGATGTTTTAATTGAAAACAACCTAATTAAAGAGGTTAAAAATGGAATTACAGCACCTGCAGGTGCAATTGTAATTGACGGTAAGGGTGGTACCGTAATGCCTGGCTTAATTGAGGGGCACGGCCATTTATACTTGAATGGTCTTACGCTAGCGGATATTGAAAATAATAAAGGCTATGATGAATTAGCAATTAGAGCAGCGGTAAAAGCTGAAGCTGCTTTAATGTCAGGATTTACTACCTGGAGAGATGCAGGAGGAATGGGTTCTGGACTAAAGAAATGTATAGATGCAGGTATGGTAAATGGCCCAAGACTTTATCCTTCTGGTGCTTTAATTGGCCCATCTGGTTCTCACGCAGATTTTAGAAATTATACAACTCCTAACGAAACTATGTTTGGTGCGCATTCTTCAGCAGCTCGCAATGCCATGAGTTTTACGGCTGATAGTCCGGAAGCGATTAAAACAGCAGCTCGCCAAAACTTTATGCAAGGAGCAACTCAAATTAAAATCATGTCTAGTGGTGGAATTGCTTCACAATTTGACCCTTGGCAATTAAATGCGTTCTCTGTAGAAGACATACAAGCTGCTGTTGAAGTAGCAGAGTCTTATGGCTCTTATGTTCAGTCTCATGCGTACGGTAAGACAGCAATTATGAGATGCTTAGACAATGGCGTAAAGACTATAGAGCATTGCTTAATGTTTGATGAAGAGGTTGCGAAAAAAATGGTAGAAAAGGGAGCATATATGACTACAAACGTGACGTCTTTCTCTCCTCTAATTGATCAACTGGATTATATACGCACAAGTGCAATGTCTAAGAAAAAATATGAGTCTGCGAAAATAGCAGCCAAAGATTTTGTTGAAAACGTAAAGAAATTTAAACCAAAAATGGGATTCAATACAGATGCGATTGGCGATCTTCAAAACGGTATAACGCAAGCTGACTATTCTATTTATTTAAGTGGACAGTTATTTGGTAATTTATTTACATTAAAATCACTGACTTCTGTAAATGGTGAAATCGTAAAACTTGCAGGAGATGTTATAGACCCTTATTTTGAAGGTAGTTTAGGCGTAGTGAAAGCGGGAGCCTATGCAGATATTCTTATTATAGATGGAAATCCATTAGAAGACTTAACACTTATTGGCGCTAATGAAAAATGGTTTGATGCACCTGGACGTGCTGGTGATGATATTCCAGCAATGAAGCTTGTCATGAAAGATGGAAAAGTATATAAGAATACTTTGTAAGTAAGACAATCTAAAATAGGTTGACAGATATATATTACAAATATAATCAGAAAACTGCGAAGCTAGCTTCGCAGTTTTTTTATGTATATAACTTGGTGTGGATATGCGAACTTAGCCATCATAGAAAGTTAAGAAATAATCTTATTTTTAGCTTATGAAACATGTTCGCAAAATTTATTAGGTACTCCATTACGGTTGGGAATGATTTTGTGGATAATGCGGAGCTGAAAAAAGGGAAATCCTTTGAACTAAGCAAAAGATTAAAATGGGAGACAGCTCCTGAGATTTTGAAATAAGCAACTTCTGTAAATACTGAAATCTTATATTTAAGTGACTTAAGTATTCTGTATCCAAAAAAATAGGGCTTATTGAAACAGATGCTTAAGTAGACATATTTCTTGTAAAAGGCTATCTACAAAAGTCCTAACGATTTTTCATGATTCAGAAATTAACATTCAGTTAATTATGAAGGACGGGAAAGTCTATAAAAATACAATAAAGTAAAAAAAAATTGTACAATCATGTTATCTTTAAATAGCTAGCATGATTTTTTTTTAATTAGTTTTGTTGAATAAAAAATTGAAAAATACCTTCCGTTTCAACAATACTTTTTATAATTATCTAACACTTCAATGTCAACAGTAAAAAGTCACTTGACCCATATTTTTCGAAAGTTAGCTGTTTCTAATCGTACCTCGATGCTTAATAAACTTAGAAATGAAGTTGTTTTTTTTTTTAATAAAGCTATTTTAATACTTTAGTACTATACCAAATGTCGCGTTTTTTTTTACCTTTGATAGATTGTTTGAAAAAATAAAATTGCGAATCTTTTAAAACTACATAAATCATATGGGGTTTAACAAAAATTAAATTGTTGGATAAACATATTTTTTTGTTTAACTTTTTTTTTATATATTTAAACATATTTTTAGTATTAGATTAATTAACTTTAAAATAATATTATAACATATAAATATTTAATAAAAAATCACTTATTGTGAAACACGAAAATTATATTAACTTAATACTTAAATTATGAAAAAAAGTTTAACTTTTCTTTTTATTTTCTTGGTATCGTTTTCATACGGTCAAAAGAAAACAACTTCAAATGACAGCTATGATCTGGTCATTTTAAATGGCCGGGTAATGGATCCTGAAACTATGTTTGATGATATCTCAAATGTAGGTGTTAAGGATGGGAAAATAGTGGCAATTACAAAATCTCCAATAAAAGGTAAAGAAACCATTGATGCAAAAGGGCATGTGGTTGCACCTGGTTTTATCGATACACACTATCATGCAACCGATGTTTTTGCTAGTAAAATGGCATTAAGAGATGGCGTAACTACAGGTATGGATCTTGAAGCAGGTTCATTCAATGTAAAAGAATGGTACGCAGAAAAAGCAAAAACGGGCTGGCAAGTAAACTACGGTACAAATGCTAGTTTGTTATTTAATAGAATGGCTGTTCATGATCCTGATGCTGAACTTAGTGCACCAGTTGATTATTCTGTTATTGGTATTTATGCTGCTAAGGCTTTGACAGATGGTGTGCAAGGTTGGGCAGAAACACCATCTACAGTTGAGCAAATGAATAAAGTAATGGCTTTAATGGATGAAGATTTACGACAAGGTGCCATTGGTATTGCTGCGCCGATTGCCTATATGGCTAAAGGTATCACTAGTTATGAGCTTTTTGAAGGTCAAAGGATGGGTGCAAATTATGGCCGTATGACTTCTGTTCATACAAGATACCATCTTTTATCAGAAACGCCAACTGAAGCTCCAATAGCTTTTGATGAAATGTTCACGAATTCGATGTTGTTGAATGCACCATTGCTTATCGCTCACAACAATGATTATGGCTGGTGGGAAATTGAAGAAAAATTGCAAATGGCAAGAGAAAAAGGGTTGAATATGTGGTCAGAATATTATCCTTATGCCGCTGGGTCAACAGCGATCACGGCTGCTTTCTTGAGCCCTTCTGAATGGGTAGAAAAACGTGGTTACAAATACGAAGAAACCATCTACGACCCTATAGACGATGCATACCTTACCAACGAAACTTATGCTGCACTAATGAAAAAAGAACCAGGAAGGTCTGTTGTGGTTGAATTTCCTTACAGAAAAGCATGGATGAATTATTGGTTATCTATTCCTCACATGACTATTGCAAGTGATGCAATGGCAGGAGTTGGTGAAGATGGTAAACTACTACCTTGGGATGCTGATTGGTCAGAATACCGTGGTCACCCTCGTACCTCTGGATCTCGTGGTGCTGTTTTTAGAATGGCTCGTGAACAAGGTGTACCATTGATGTTTACAATAGCGCAAGCTAGTTACTGGCCAGCCAAACATTTAGGGGATACAGGGCTTGAAGCTATGAAACAACGTGGTAGAATTCAAATAGGTAAAATTGCTGATATCACTATTTTTGACCCAAAAACAATCACCGATAATTCTGGATTTAAAGTAGGGCAGCACGGTATCCCAACTACAGGTATTCCATATGTAATTGTAAATGGTGTTACTGTTGTAAAAAACAATGAAGTACTTACTGTAAAACCAGGAAAAGAAATTCGTTTCCCAGTGGAAGCTAAAGGTAGATTTGTGCCAATTGAGCAAAATAAGTGGTTGAATGAGCATACGATTGGTTTAAATCCTGAACTTATTGAAATTCATTTAGACGATGATTCTGGTGCAGGTAAACCTTTACCAAAAAAATAAATAATAGTAATTTAAATTCAAGCAGTATGAAAAAAACAATCATATCACTGTTTGCAATTGCACTTCTTTTTAGCAGTTGTAAGGAAACAGAAACTACTAAAAAAGGAGCAGATCCAAATCAGGAATTTGACATAGTTATTTTAAATGGTCGTGTTATGGATCCAGAAACCAATTTTGACGGCATTAGAAATGTAGGAGTCAAAGATGGTAAAATAGCTATTATTACAGAAAGTGACATTAAAGGTAAGGAAACCATCAATGCAGAAGGACACGTGGTTGCACCTGGTTTTATTGAAGGACACCAACATGCTACAGATCCTTTCAGTCGTAAGGTTAATTTACGTGATGGTTTAACAACCATGATGGATTTTGAAGCAGGAGCTGGAGATATCGCTAAATGGTATGATGATGCAGAGGGGAAAACCCAAAGTAACTATGGTACAGTAGCGCTCTCGCTTATTGCACGTTTATCCGTCCTTGACGGTCCTGAAATAGCAGCTCAGGCTAATGATATGGGAGGGTTGTTTGCTCATGCAGTGGGAGCAGCCGCTGTAAAGGCTCAGAAAGAAGGGCGCAAGCCAGGCTGGACTGCAACCTTGCCTAATAAAGAGGAAATGACCAAGATTATGAGTTTGGTAGACGAAGGTCTTCGCCAAGGAGCTTTGGGTGTGGGTGTACCAGTTGGTTATATGACCACAGGTGTTACGCAATACGAACTATATAAATACCAAGAATTGGCGGCAAAATATGGACGTGTTACAAATGGACATGTGCGCTTTGCGGGAGTAAGACCTCCTACCGAGGGGCAGTTGGGTATTCAGGAAATGCTGGCAAATGCGATGGTTTTAGATGCGCCTTTCATGGCTTCACACCTAAACAGTAATATGGACTGGGAATACACCATTCCAATGGTTAATGATGCTAGAGAAAAAAGAGGCGCCAAGGTATGGGGTGAGGTGTATCCTTATGTAGCTGGTTCTACCATTGCTTCTACAGATGTTATTACAGAAGCAGGTATGGCTCAAATGGGAATTACGTATTCTGACGTTGCAAACTTAGATGGCACCCGTTGGGACAAAGCAATGTATGAGGACGTTCGTAAAAATGATCCAGGAAGAGCCGTTTTAATTTACATCAACCCAGAGGAAGACATCGTTAAATGGATGGCACAACCAGGAGTAGTGATTGTGTCTGACGGTATGGCTATTCAGGATGAAAACCTTGAATACTACCCTTGGGATTCACCTTACGAAGGGAAGTCCGTTCATCCACGTAGTGCAGGTACGCGTGCCAAGGTATTGCGTATGGTACGTGAAGAAAATATGATGCCTTTGATGGAAGCCATCTCTAAAATGAGCTATTTACATGCCAAGTATTTTGATGAATTGGCAGGTATTACTCAGTTTAAAACAAAAGGACGTATGCAAGAAGGTATGGATGCTGATATTGTAGTTTTCTCCGCTGAAACAGTTAGAGATAATTCTACTTATCAACCAGGAATGGGAGCTATTCCATCTACAGGTATTCCTTATGTATTGGTAAATGGAGTTATAGTAGTAAAAGACTCTGAAGTACTAAAAGTTTTCCCGGGTAAACCAATTCGTTTCCCTGTTCAAGAAAAAGGAAAATTAGATGAAATAGAGATTGAACCAAGAGTGTTTGATCCAAATCAGTCTTAAAAAAATAAAAAAGGGTCTGTTTTTCAATTAGATAAATCAGTCCCTTTTTTTTAAAATTTAAAGCAATTGTATATGAAATGAGCATAACGAAAATGCGATGCAAACACCAATGATGATATGCGAATTACATATGACCGATAAAAAAACAATAAATATCAACATATGAAAAAAACAATTTTAACACTTTTTGCAATTGCACTTATTTTTAGCAGTTGTAAAGAAACAGCAACTAAAAAAGGAGCAGATTCAAATCAGGAATTTGACGTAGTTATTTTAAATGGTCGTGTTATGGATCCAGAAACCAATTTTGACGGCATTAGAAATGTAGGAGTCAAAGATGGTAAAATAGCTATTATTACAGAAAGTGACATTAAAGGTAAGGAAACCATCAATGCAGAAGGACATGTGGTTGCTCCAGGATTTATAGATGGTCATCAACATTGTATTGAGCCTTATATGTACAACCTAATGCTTCGTGATGGTCGTACTACTGTATTGGATTTAGAAGTTGGAGCATACGGACCCAAAATAAATGAATGGTATAAACTACGTGAAGGAAAAGCACCTTTAAATTATGGAGTTGCGGTTGCCCATGAATTAGCTCGAGCAGCTGTTTTAGATGGTTTCAATGATTGGGAATACTTTTATACAATGGATGCTTTAAAAACCCGTATGAAAGATGGTTGGTCTAAAACTAGACCAAATTTAGAACAAGGAAACGAAATCTTAGCACAAATGGATGAAGGTTTACGTCTGGGAGGTATCGGAATTGGTTCTACTGTAGGATACATGCGTGAAGGTGTGTCTGCTCGTGAAATTTATGAATTACAAAAATTAGCAGGTGCCTATGGTCGTCAAATAGGTATGCATTTTAGAGGTACTCCAGGAAACGACGTTGCCGAGGTAAATGGTATACAGGAAATGTTATCCAATGCTGCTGCATTGGGCGCTCCTGCTATTGCGATACATTTTAATAACCCGGGATATAATTTAGTACATGAGTTGTTGGTTAAAATGCGTGAACGAGATTACAATGTATGGGGTGAAATATACCCTTACGCTGCGGGTTCTACTGCTTTAAACGCGGTTTTTCTTGAACCAGAAGTTTGGGTAAAAACATTAGGTAACAAATACGAAGAAACCGTAAAAGATGTGGCTACAGGAGAATGGTACACCCAGGAAAGTCGTGAAGAAATGTTGAAAAAAGAACCTACCAGAGCGGTTTTGGTTTACAAAATGCCTGAGGAAGCCATTGTTGACTGGCTAAAAATGCCAGGGGTAGCCATAGGAAGTGATGGAATGCCATTAATACCATTTGCGGGTCTAACTAGAAATACGCCATATGAAGAATTACCAAATGTACACCCTCGATCTTGTGCTGCATTTGCTAAAACACTGCGCTTAGGTCAGGACAATGATATTCCTTTAATGCAACTAGTTTCAATGACATCTTACAATTATGCAAAGCCATTAGGTGACATGGGTTTAAAAGCTATGCAAATACGTGGTCGTATGCAGGAAGGCATGGTGGCAGATATTACCATTTTTAGTGCTGAAAAAGTAAAAGACAATGCAACCTACGAAAAAGGTACTACACCATCTACAGGTATTCCTTATGTACTAGTTAACGGTGTTATTGTACTAAAAGATTCTAAAGTCATGCCCGAATCTGTTAATCCAGGTCAACCGATCCGTTTTGAAACAGTAACAGAGAGTAAATTGGTACCTCTCAATATTGAAACTTGGAAAAAAGAGTTTTATACCGTACCAATAGATTTTGGTGGAGCTAGTTTAAACTGTTGCGACTTTAATAATTAGTTGGAGGCGTAGTAAAAAAACTAAATAATTAATAAACTAAAAGACTCTTTAAAAATGAAAAAATCATTATTATCATGCATTCTTTGCATTATCAGTTTAGGGCTATTTGCTCAAGAAAAACCAAAACAAATCACCCTTTTTACCAATGTACAAGTTTTTGATGGAACATCAGACAAACTAGTCAATACTGATGTGTTAGTAGAAGGAAACATTATCAAACAAATTGCAAAAGGCATTAAAGCTCCAAAAGGAACTGAAATTATTCAAGGTAATGGAAAAACGCTGATGCCTGGATTAATCGATGCACATTGGCACACGATGTTTAACTTCTGGCCTATTAGCAAGGTGTTGGGGGCTAATTTTGGTGAATTAAGTATTGCTGCTGCCATACACTCAAAAGAACAGTTATTAAGAGGTTTTACAACTGTAAGAGATGTAGGAGGTAATGTATTTGGAGTTAAAAATGCGATTGACGCAGGATTAGTAGATGGCCCGAGGATTTACCCTTCAGGACCTTATATCAGTCAAACTTCTGGCCATGGAGATTTCAGAGGTCCTAATGATGTTCCTGAGAATGCAGGAACACCTCTGGATTATTCACAAAGAGTTGGACACACCTTAATTGCAGATGGTGTTCCAGAAGTAATAAAAAGATCTCGAGAAGTATTACGTATGGGGGCAACTCAAATTAAAGCCATGGGTGGCGGAGGTGTCGCTTCAATCTATGACCCTCTTGATGTTACTGAATATACTTTTGAAGAAATGAAAGCTATCTGTGATGTAGCAAAAAGTTGGAATACCTATGTTGCAATTCATGTTAATACAGATGCCGCAATTCAACAATGGATTAAAGCTGGTGCTAAATCAGTTGAACACGGCTTTTTTATGAAAGAGGAAACTGCAAAATCAATGGCTGAAAATGGCGTGTGGTGGAGTATGCAACCGATGGATGTTCATGGTGAAGACGCATTTGTTTTTGAAAACCAATTAAGCACAGATAAATACACCAATCTTGTTGGTGAGTTAGATCATGCGATCGCTTATGCTAAAAAATATAAAGTTAAAACGGCTTTTGGTACAGACCTTTTATTTGATCCAGAATTAGCTGCTAAAGAAGGGAAATTCTTAGCGAAATTAAAAAAATGGTACACACCTTTTGAAATTTTAAATATGGCAACAGCCAGCAATGGTGAATTAATAAAATTGTGTGGCCCGCGTGACACCTATCCCGGAAAAATAGGTGTTATACAAGAAGGAGCTTTAGCTGATGTTATATTGGTAGATGGTAATCCATTGGAAAACATCGATTTGGTCATAGATCCTGAAAATAACTTCCCAGTCATTATGAAAGACGGAGTAATCTACAAGAATACGTTAAAATAGTTTTTAATAAACATAAAATTTATGAAAAATAACAATGAAAAAAAAGAGTTTAGCCGCAGATACTTCACTAAACTCATAGCTGCTGGCGCACTTGGCAGTGCAATTAGTGTTAGTTTACCAGGGTCTTCATTATGGGCACAAGAGGATCCTAAACTCACACAACCAGGTGGGCCATATCCGAAAAATTTTCGTAAAATCCATGACAAATTGATATCCATAGATGGAGCGGCTCCATTACTAGGTATTCCTCCACCTGGGAAATTATTAAGAGATCCATGGGATCTCTATAAAAATGGAGGTGCTGACATCGTTTTCACTACGGTAAGTAGTAGTTCATTAGAATCTACAATGGACTATCTTACCTATGTTGCCAAACATATGGCTAAAGACTCTGATACTTTACTAATAAAAAAAGTTGCAGATATACATGAGGCTAAGAAAACTGGCAAACTGGGTATAGTATACCAATTTCAACCACCCAATGCGTTGTATGCCAATATAGAGTGGGCTTGGTTTTTTAAACAAGCTGGCCTTGGAATCTGTCAAATGACCTACAACCAGAAAACTGATTTCGGGTATGGAAGTGGTGAAAAAATTGACAATGGATTGACCCAGAAAGGTCGTGATTTGATTAAAGTTTTGGATGAAGCAAACATAATTGTGGATGTAGCCCACGCAGGTGTAAAAACTGCTCTAGACACCATCGAGGCAGGATCTAGAATCGTAGTTTGTTCTCATGGTAATGCACGTTCTGTAATCAATAGCGATCGTAACTATCCAGATGAAGTAATAAAAGCTGTAGCTCAAAAAGGTGGGCTTTGTGGTGTTGCAGGTTGGCCACCATTTATTTCAACCAATAAAGATAATCGACCAAGTATGGACGATATGATTCGAATGATCGATTACATGGTTAACCTTGTTGGAATTGACCATGTTGGAATTGGTATGGACTACATGCTAGGACAAGCTGGTACTATGCCTGAAAAAGATGCTTTAGATCTTTACAATTATTTAGTAGAGAAAGGTGATTGGAGCCCAAAAACCTACCCACCACCACCATGGCATTACCCAGAAGGAATAGATCTTCCAAATTCTATGTACAACCTTACGGGAGCATTGCTTGCCAGAGGCTATACAAAACAGGATGTTGCTAAAATATGGGGTGGTAACTGGCTTCGAATCATGGGAGAGATTTGGGGGTAATATAAATAGAATGAGGCCTACATTTTATGGGTCTCATTCGCCTAAGTATTAACTATTAAAACGAATATTATGGAAAGAAGAAAATTTATTGGGTTATCTGCTGCTGCTGGTACTGCTATAGTCTCTGGACCATTATTATCATTTGCAAACCTTGCAAACAAAAAAGCCATTAAAGGCTATGTCCCAAAAACCAAAAATTATATGGAAGTGCATAAGAACTCCATTGTTATTGATGGTGCAGTGCCGCTTCTAGCCAGCACATTCAACCCTAAGCACATCGATTGGTGGATTCAAGGAGGTGCAACAGCAATATCTGTAACCGTTGGGGGCGCAAACCTAGGGCCCGATCCTACGGCAAAGGTGATTGCATGGGTAGCAGAACAAATCCAAACACGCCCAGAATTAATGCTTTGTAGAACAGCGAATGATATTATGACAGCAAAAAAAGAAGGAAAATTAGGGATGTTTTTACATTTCCAAGGTCCTTCTGCAATAGGTCTAGATCTTGATTTGGTATGGTTTTACAAACAAGTAGGTGTTGGTGTTATGCAAATAGCTTACAATACACGTAACCCATTTGCAAATGGGGCTACAGAAAGAGTTGATGGAGGACTTAGTACACTTGGAATTGGTTTAGTTAAGGCCTGTAACAGTGCTAAAATGATAGTAGATGTTTCTCATACTTCTAAAATAAGTCAATTAGATGCTATAGAGGCTTCTTCTGAACCGGTAATTATTTCTCACGGTAATGCTTATGGTAAAATTGATAATAAAAGAAATGTATCGGATGAAGTTTTGAAAGCTATTGCTGCAAATGGTGGTTCTGCTGGTGTTGTAGGTTATCCTGCTTTTGTTTCCAAAAATAAACAACCTTCTATGGATGATATGATTGGTATGATTGATTATATGGTAAATCTAATGGGTATTGACCACGTGACCTGTGGTCTTGATTACGATGGAACCACAAATGGTGTGATGCCAGCCGAAAAAATTCAAGCACAATATGACAAGCTGGTATCCTCTGGTGCTTGGGATCCAAAAGCTTATCCAGCACCTCCATATTATTATCCCGTAGGTATTGAACTTCCTAATACCTTATACCATCTTACAGACGCATTGCTTTATAGAGGCTATACCAAAGAGGATATTGGGAAAATTTGGGGAGGTAACTGGCTTCGAGTGATGGATAAAGTGTGGGGTGACCCGACAGCGCAATTAATTGATGACGGTGAAGACCATAATGAAAGTCTTCCTCATGTGCATGAGCATTAAAAAATGGAATAAATAATTAATATTAAATCAATAAACATGAAAGAATCAATTAAAAAAAATGTAGATGTGGTCTATGATGTTGTTTTAAAAAATGGTAGGGTAATCGATGCTGAAACCTATACCGACGGCATTTTTAATGTTGGAATAATTGGGGACAAAATAGCCACAATTTCTGCTGAAGAATTAAAAGGTAAAGATGTGGTAGATGCTACAGGAAAAATTGTATGTCCCGGTTTTATTGATTTACATGCACATTCTCAAAATATTGGCAGCAATCGTATTCAGGCCTTTGATGGTTTAACAACTGCGTTAGATTTAGAATCTGGCGTATTACCAGTAAGCGAATTTTACGAGAACTGTGCTAAAGAAGGCCGACCTATAAACTACGGTGCTTCTGCCGCATGGGGTGGAGCAAGAATTGTAACGTTTAGCCCACAAAAAGCTGTCAACGGTAAACCTGTTCCTTCAGTCGAATGGTTCTTAGGCGCTTTTGATGCTACGGAATGGGTTATGTCTGTTGCAGAAGGTGAAAACCTTCAAAAGATTCTTGATATGACAGAAGAAGGTCTGAAAGAAGGTGGTATTGGTGTTGGTGTACCATGGGGATATGCACCAGGTGCTGGGATGAAAGAATTATTAGGTATTTGGCAATTGGCTAAAAAATACAATGTACCTACCTATACGCATATCCAAAACCTTTCAATGATTGATCCAAATAGTGGTACTAAAAATATTGTTGAAATGATAGGTCTTGCGGCAAGTACCGGTGCAAAAACTCATATTTGCCACCTTAATAGTGTGAGTTTACGAGATATTCCGCTTACGAGTCAATTGATAAAAACAGCACAGGCTGCTGGAATTCCACTTACCACTGAAGCCTATGCTTATGGATCTGGAAATGGTCCACTTGGGGCAGCTGAATTTGATCCTGAAGATGTACGCGAACGACTTGCAATTGACTGGAGCGACCTCACAGCGATTAAAACTATGAAAGACTTTCAAACAAAAGAAGAAGTTGTTAAAGCTATAAAAGAGGATCCTAACTTATCTACGGTGGTTCATTACTTAAGAGAAGATGACAATGCGCATGATGCTTCATTACTTGATATGTCGGTTTTATTTCCAGGCGCCGCAGTTGTTACAGATGGTCTACCTTATACTACTGCAGAAGGAAAATTCTTCCATAGTAATGAGTGGCCATTACCAGAAGGTTTAAGCAACCACCCAAGGGCAGCCGGAAACTATTGTCGCTTTTTAAGAAAATGGGTACGTGAACGCGGTGTAATTAGCTGGATGGAAGCCATGCGTCATACATCTTTAAATGCGGCCAAAATTCTTGAAGATTCTATACCTGAGATGAAAAATAAGGCAAGAATACAAGTTGGTGCCGATGCTGACATCTTAGTTTTTGATCCTGAAACGGTATCAGAACAAGCAGATTTCCGTAATCCTGCAAAGTTATCTACAGGAATGCATCATGTGATTATAAATGGTACATTTTTAATTAGAGATGAAAAGTTAGATACAAATGCTTTACCTGGAAAGCCTATACGCGGTAAAATAACAGCTTAATAAATCTCTTAAATGATAGAATCCAAAAATATAACTAAAAACACCAACACTCCAATCCCGGTTACCATTTTAGCCGGGTTTTTGGGTGCGGGTAAAACCACACTTTTAAACCACATTCTTACTGCAGACCATGGGCGAAGAATTGCAGTGATTGTAAATGATTTTGGCGCCATAAATATTGATGCAGACTTGGTGATCGATGTTACCGATGGAGTTATTAGTTTGGCTAATGGTTGCGTTTGCTGTGCTATTCGTGCTGATTTAATTACTGCAGTATTAAAATTATCGGATTTAGCAGAAAGGCCAGATCAAATTGTAATTGAATCTAGTGGTGTGGCTGATCCAGATGGCATCTACAGGTCTTTCCTTCAAACAGAAATTAGAAATGATGTATTAGTGGATGGAGTTTTAACGGTTGTTGATGCAGAACAAGTACTCAATATTCCAGAACAAGAAATGCAACTTGCTAAATTACAAATTAGCGCCGCAGATTTGATTGTTCTTAATAAAATTGATTTAGTCAATGAAGAAAAACTATTCGAGGTAGAAAGTTGGATTGGCAGTCTGAATAAACGATCACAAATACTGTGTGCAGAGAAATGCAAGTTACCAATAGAGGTATTGTTAGGTGTTGAAGCTGGGAAATATTTTAACAGACAAGTTGAAAAAGTACAGCATGACCATCATCACGAGGTTACCTTTGAATCTTGGAGTTACCAAAGTACCAATCCTCTTAAACTGTCTCTTTTTAATCAATTATTGACGCATCTTCCACCTGAACTATTCAGAGCTAAAGGCTTCATCTACGCAAAGGAGAATCCTTCTAAACGATTGTTGCTACAAATGGTTGGAAGGCGAACCATTCTCTCTGAAGAAAGAAATTGGGAAAAAAATGCCCCTGCTACTCAACTCGTTTTTATTGCAAGAAAAGGGACTTGTAATATTGAAGGTATAAAAAATGCTCTTGATAAGTGTTTAGATAATTAAAGATTAATTTAAGAAATATAAAAAACTAGAAGGTCGTACAACATCAATAAAGGAAATTTAAATGAAAAAATTAAGAGTCTCTTATGTCGGTTTTTTTCACGAAACCAACACCTACCTTACCGAAGGCATGGGCGAAACCACGCTCGACAGAATGCGCATTTTTCGGGGCGATCAGATCAAGAAGGAGTTGAAAGGAACTGCCATTGGCGGGGCAGTGGATGTCTGCGAGGAAAAGGGCTGGGAGTTGCTCCCGGGTGTCATGTACTATATAGACTGGTGCTTTAGCACGGTGAGTGATCAGTGTTGGAAAGATGCGAAAAAGGAAATCTTGGACACACTGAAAACACAGTTACCAATGGACATTGTCTACCTGTGTGTTCACGGTGCCGGTATGGTGAATAGAACGAACGATCTTGAAGGAGACTTAGCGGAGTCGGTTAGAGCCCTAGTTGGAAAGGACACGATGATTGTCTGGTCCGGAGACCTGCATGGCAAGATCACAGAGAAAATGAAGGACAATATGAATTTCTTCAATGCCTGCAAAGAATATCCTCATATGGATATGAATGCTTGTGCACGTGATGCGATGTATCGTGGCGCAGCTATTTTGGCAGGAGAATCGCAACCTACGCCCGCCTATCGCAAAGTGCCACTGATGATGGGGATGAGTAATACCGAAGAGAAAGGCTCCTTTGCAAATCGATTGAAAGAAAAGTGCATCGAAATCGAAACGCGGCCCGGTGTTCTCAACTGCTCTGTTATGCATGGCTTTCCCTACCAAGACAGCAATTTTTGTGGCGTGTACCCAATGGTCACAACCGAAAATAATATTAAGCTGGCACAGGAATTGGTTGACGAACTGACGCACTGGATATGGGATCACCGTAAAGAGTCCATCATCCCATTGGAAACATTAGACAAAACGATGAGCACTGTGTTGGCCATGCTCAAGAAGGACGGCCACTATGTTCGCAAATTGCCAACGAAAGGCGATATCATCGACCATACCCCGATTGTGATTGGGGACGCTGCGGATAATCCCGGTGGAGGAGCCGGTGGCGGAGGCACTCATCTTCTTAAGGCCCTTATGGAAACCAAAGGCTTGGGGAAAGTCGCGTTCATGTCTATTCACGATCCAGAAACCGCAAAACAAGCAGCCGCAGCAGGTGTTGGTGCCACAATTGATGTGAACCTAGGGGGAAAATTTGAGCCACTAGCTGGCCCACCAATCAAGACCAAAGCCTATGTCAAATCCATTTCGGATGGGAATGAGACCGTTCGCGGGGGAACCGCTTTCAACGGCCCATTCCAGCTTGGCCCTACCGCCAGGTTGGTCATCGAAGCGGAGAATACAGTGGATGTCATCGTTATTTCCGGCCTATGCCAAACCTATGATGATACACAGGGACGGCCACATGGCATCATCATTCAGGAATATGATGTCATAGGCGTCAAAAGTGGGATGCACTTTCGAGCGTTCTATGAAAACTTCACCGACAAGTTACTGCTTGCTGATGTTCCCGGAACAACTAGTCGCGATATTACCCTTTTCGAGCACACCCAGCTAAAGTATCCTATCTACCCGTTAAACCCAAATACAACGTTTAATTTAAAAAATAATAGAAATGAGTAAACAAGACAGAATTAACGACATGCTTCACATGGAAACAAGCATGTCAAAATGGAAAAAACCACAACCTTTAGACTTTGTATATGGTGCAACGAGCCGTTACAGTTTTGTGAACTGGCAAACTGGTAATGATGACTCTATATACTATAACTTAAACCTACCTGCATTTTTTAAAACACAGGTAGTGATGCCTCCAGCAGAAACAAGCATTTTGGAAAGAGACTATCATCCAGAATTATTGGACTTGAGCTTTGATAATTTAGATGGAACTAAAAACCCAACTTTAGAGGAATATATCAAAGGCCCAAAACAGGTGCAAGCTATGATAATGGCACACAAAGGGAAAATAGTTTTTGAAACCTCTCCAGGAATGAGAGAAGGCGCGCCACACGTATGGATGTCGGCTTCAAAAACAACGGTAAGTTTAACTGCTACTATGCTATGGGAAGAAGGAAAATTAGAAGTTGAAAAGCCAATCACACACTATGTGCAAGATCTTAAAGGAACCGCTTGGGATGCAGTTTCTGTAAAAAATGCCATGAACATGTCATCAGGTTTAGATGTGGAAGAAACATTTGAAAGTTTGACCAATCCAAAATCATTTATTGCAGGTTTTATGACACGATCATTTGAAAGTGGTCATAGCAGTTGGCGTGATTGGGCGAAATCAGCGCAACCAATACCAGGAGAAAAGCCAGGTGATAGATTCCGTTATTCTACTTGTATCACGTTGATTTTAGTGGTGATGGTGGAGAATATTACGCAAATGCCTTGGCACGAATACTGGGGTCAACGCGTATGGTCTAAAATAGGTGCAAGATCTCCGTTTAGCGTTGCGCTTGCTCCAGATGGTACTCCAGGTGCTGCTGGGTTAAATATATCTACTATTGAAGATATGCTTCGTTATGCTTTATTGTATACACCTAGCTGGAATAAAGTTGCTAAAGAACAAGTCATTTCAGACAAGATGTTGAAATTTATCCAAAATTTTGGAAATCCAGATGCCTATGTAGGTTGTGGTGAAGAAGCTATGGGTAAAAGATGGTTTGGTGAAACACCTTATACCAATACAGCACAATGGGATCATTCATTTAAAGATGGCGCTATGTTTAAGCACGGTAATATGGGGCAAGGTATTTATGTAGATCCTGCTCGTGATTTTTGTGGATGTTATTTTGGATTAGCTACCAACGATGAATCTATTTCAGGCGTGGATCATTCACCAGGTTATCTAAGAGCAGCAGCAAAAATGTTGAATGGAGAAAAATAAATTATAATTATTAAAAAAAGAGACTGTCTGATAGGTATAAAAATCCGTCATTCTGAATTTGTTTATTCACATTTTTTATTGTTTTTTTAATAGGAATTCGTGAATTTATGATTTCAGATTTTCATCATACTCATAATAAATCATTGTGAGAATCTGAATCAACTTTAGAATGTCGAAAAGTTTACTTTTTAGCGAGTCTCTTTATGATAACTTTAAATGAAAAAATCAAATTTAACTATAGGGGCAAATATTCCTTTTGATGAGGCATTCCATTTTATTAAAAAAGTTGCGCTCACAGCACATAAATATGGTTCTGCTTCAGGAAGATTGGAATCATTTCTTAAAGGTTTGTCAAATAAAATGGGTTATGAAGGTGTATTTAAATCTACTCCTATAGAACTTACATTGGGGTTAAGAGAAGGGCATGACACACCACAGCGCATTGAATTTATAGTGACGCAACCTCCTGATATTGATTTGGATAAATTGGCGCGTTTAGGAGAATTGTTAAATGAGATTGAAACTGGATCTTTGTCATTGACAGAAGCTTATGCTCGTATAGATGCTATAGATCAGGTTCCTGTGCCTTGGGGTAAGTTTGCAAGTATGTTGGGGTATGTTTTAACAGGTCTAGGCTTGGCACCACTTTTAGGTGCGGGTTGGATTGATACAATTTTTGCAACAGTATTTAGCATACTAGTTTATGGTTTGGTACTAATTTCAGCTCGTTTAGGTACTATTGCAATGGTGTGGATGCCATTTACAACAGCTTTAATTACAGCGTTTTTGGTAACGCTTGTTAAATATTGGTTTCCCGAATTAAATCAAGTATTGGTAATATTGTCTGCAGTTGCTATAATTCTGCCTGGTTATTCAATTAGCTTGGGTGCAGGCGAGCTGGTAGCACAGCGAATTTTGTCTGGTATGTCAAATTTAATGAGTGGGTTAATAACACTTTTCAAACAAATTGCAGGTGCAGTATTGGGAATTGGTATAGCGAACCATTTTGTAACCATTGTAGTTGTTGAACCAGCAACACCAGTAAGTCAAATTTGGTTATTGCTGCTTTTTCCTTTGCTACTGGTAGGATTGTCTTTAGCTTTTCAAATTGCTCGTAGAGATTTACCTTGGGCTGTCTTTGTTTCTGGTTTGGCATATTTAGGAGTGTTGGCAGGGAGTTCGCTTTTGGATAGCAACCTTGGTAATTTATTGGGTACCATTGTGGCGGTAGTTGTTGCCAATGTTTGGTCTAAACAAACCGGAAGACCCACTTCTATTGTTCTGATACCAGCTATTGTATTGTTGGTAAGTGGTACAATTGGATTTCGTGGATTGGCTTCTATGGCGCAAGGAGAATTACTTTTGGGTTTACAACAATTTTTTCATATGTTTATTGTAGCTATGACAATTGTTGTAGGAATCATGATTGGATATACCATTATTCGTCCAGAACCCAAATTATAAAAAAAAGCATATTATTTTTCTAATAGTTAAAATTAAGTTAATTTTGACGTATTTTTAAAATATAGTATTATTACTAAAAAACAATCAAAAACAATGGCTTTATAAAAATAGCTAAAACACGCATATTAGAAGCCAACATAAAATAGATTTAAATCCTTGACAAATTATTAGTAGAAAACATAGTTTTTTAAAAGCTGTTTTGGATATAAATATAAGATTACAATTAAAACAAAAACAATTAAAAAAACTTAAATTATGAAAAAAATGTTACAAATTCAAAAGTATTTATTGCTTTTTATGATGCTATTTTCAGCTTTGATAAATGCACAAGAAGCACAAGAAGCGCAAAAAGAAGAAAAACCAAATGCAGATGAGATGGCAAAAGAATTAGCCAATCCTAATACTGTTTTAGGTACCATGAATTTCAATTTTGATTATATGCATTATCAGGGAGAATTACCTGGAGCTGAAAGTCAAAATAGCTTTGCGATGAGTTTTCAACCGAGTTTACCAGTACCATTAAGTAAGAGTGTGAATCTTTTTGTAAGACCAAATATTCCCCTTTATTTTACCCAACCCGTACCAGCAGTACCTAGTGGTTTTGAAAGTAAAGGAGTAGAATTGGGTAATATTAGTGCAGATATTGCTGTAGGAAAAACATTTCCATCAAAAACAGTAGCTTTAATCGGTGCATTTGGTAGTTTTAGAACTGCAACACACGAAAAATTAAGATCTCCTTATACGATGTTAGGACCTGAAGTCATGGTTGCTCAAATTTTTAAATGGGGTGTTATCGGGGCTATGGTAAATCACTCGTGGAGTGCGAATAAGATTGACCCAGCTTCGAATGATAGTTTTTCTAGTATGGGTGATGTATGGGTTGCATCAACAGAAGGAATCGAAAAGGCTAGTGTTACAGCTGGACAATATTTTTATGTAGTTGGCTTAAAAAAGGGTTGGCAAATCATGGGAGGACCAACTTGGTCTTTTAATCACAAGGCCTCAAAAGGAAATAAATTAACGTTTCCTATTGCTACTGGTGCAAATAAAGTTACACATTTTGGTAAATTACCTATTAAAATGAGCTTGCAATACTGGTATTATGTAGCCTCACCAGATCAATTTGGTCCACAACATCAAATACGTTTTACTATTTCACCAGTGGTGCCATTACCTTGGTAAGATTAAATTAAAAAATCATTAAAATTTCTTTAAGAGTTAAATGCATTTGACTCTTAAAGAAATTACTTATTTATAAATGATCAACCTTAATCAATCAAACTAAAAATAAAATAACACAATGACTGTTCAAAAAATATCAAAGCTTTTAGCTATTTTATGCCTTTGCTCTTATAGTATGTATGGGCAACAATGGCATGCAGGAGATACATTAAATACGGTTAAAAAAGATACAGCACGTATTGATTTGTTTAGAGGCAATACCATGAATTATACAGGGCAGGATTTGGTCGACGCTTCCTTTCCTAATTCATGGCCTATTTTTGGTTCTAAAGCACGAATGGCCATTGGTGGATATGTTAAATTAGATTATATCCAAGATTTTGACGGTAGCTATGATCGTTTTCAATATGAGATTCAGAATGTTCCTGTGGAGGGAGATGGTAGACCAGCACAAAGTGGCTATATGAATTTATTTGCTAGAGAATCTAGATTAAATATTGATTTTAGATCTATTACTGAAACAGGTATGCCTATTCAAGTTTTTTTTGAATTTGACTTTTACAATCTTGATCGTGGACCATTTAATCAGTCGGCTAGGTTAAGACATTTTTACGGTGTTTTAGGCCGTTTGTTAATAGGAAGAACTTGGGGAACACAGTCGGATTTATATGCAGTACCTGCTACTATTGATTTTGCTGCAGGGGACGCTTTAACAGGAACTAGAAGAGCACAAATAAGATTTGAAGATGCTATAAATACCAAATTTAAATATGCAGTAGCTTTAGAAATGCTTGAATTTCCAGGAATTGATGGAAGAAGTTTTGAAGGTCAAGCGAGTCAAAAATTACCCCTATTAACAGGAAGGATTACAAAAACAACAAATGCTGGCGGTAGATTGTTTTTAGGTGCCTCATTGTTTCAGTTAAGATGGGATGGTGAAGAGGTTATTCCAAATTCAACTAAAGTTGGTTGGGGCTTTAGTTTTAGTGGACGTGAATATTTTGGAGATAAAAAACATTGGTTTAGATGGATGACTTCTTATGGACAAGGATGGGGAAGTCAAATTATAGCTACTTTAGGAACTCAAAGTTCTGGAATTTTAAACGATGAAGGTAAATTGGAAACAATGCCTGCGTGGAATCTTGGTACAGGTGTATGTATCAACCTTTCTAAAACATTGGTAACTAATTTAAATGTTAGTTATTATGCAATAGACCCGTCTAAATACAGAGATGAGAGTAAAATGATAAGTGGTAGTTCAGGACACTTAAACTTAATATGGTCACCAATTAAAAATGTAAATACAGGAGTTGAATTTATGGTTTTAGAACGTGTAAATGGAGATGATACTTCAGGAGTTGGTAAACGCTTGCAGTTTATGGTTAAGTATCTTTTTTAAAATAGGCTAGTAAAAAATCGAATATATGCAATATCTTAAATCAACATATAAAATAAATTAATTATAAAAATACTTTTATGAAAACAAAATTTACTTTTATCGCTGCACTCGCAATGATACTACTTTTTTCTTGCGAATTGCCTGAAGATAGTGTAATAAAAGCCGTAGACGAAACGAAGGAAATACTAACATCAAATACTTGGAATCTAGAGCAATTCAAATTTGAATTGCGTGATGATGACATTCCGCCTCCTATATTGTTTAACGCTACAAATGCTATTTTAACTGCAGGCGTATATGATTTAGATGATATGGTTTTAGATGCTTCAGATATGCGTAAATATGAAGTAGAGTTTAAAAAAGATGGAACAATTATTACCAGAAATGGTCAAATTGACTTGCTTTTAGAAAATACCATAGGTTCTTATTTTGTGTTTAACGAAAGAACTATAAGAATAAATGCAGCTGAGAACATAAATTATAATTATATTTATGATGCCAATGCCAAAGAAATGTCATTGATAGCAACTGATGAAACAGCTCAAAATATTATAAAAAAAATAAATGACAAACTTATAGATCAGGTTGCAAATAATACTCCAAATAAAGTAGGTGATTTTGTTGCAGATCTTTTATTTAATAACAAAGCCTTACAAACTTTAATTAATGATGTTGTGGTTTCTGCAATAGCAGGTAAACTTGAATTTATAAATGAAATTGATCCAGATGAGTTAGCAGCTTTATTAGCTACTGAAATTAGAAATGCCCTTGAACAAGTTGAATGGCATCCTCTTTTAACCGAATTAATTTTAACTCAATTAGAGAATATTTCAAACATAGATAAAGATGCAGTAGCTGAGGCTATAGCAAACCAAGTTGTTAAAATTATAGATGAACAGCTTTCTGAAGAACAGCTCAATGATTTTATACTTCCTTATATTGAGCAAATTGCTACCAATTCAGATGCGGTTTCTGAAGCGATTGCAACTTTAATTTCAGACCTATTTTCTGATGTATTTAATGAAAACAATCTACAACCAATTCTTGTGAGCGCTTGGACTCAATTTACACGTTTAGATCAAGCACAAATAGCTGTTGTTTCAGACAAGTTAACAGCTGTTGTTGAAGATGTTTTTATCAATGAAACAACAATTTCTGAAGGACTGTTACCTTTTACTACACGTATAGATGAAACATCTTTACTTCAAATGGGGGCTTTGGCAACAGAAACTACAGCAAATATTGAAATAATAGTTAACGCTCTTAATAAAGCATTTCCTGATCTTAATTTAGCTCCAAATTATGACAGTATGCAAAGCACTATTAAGTTGGCATATATTGCAATTAAACCAGTAATTGCTATTACTGGACCTGAGCAAGCTTCAAAGGATGTTGCCAATATTATCTTATCACAATTTTTAACAACAGAAAATATAAGTAATACTTTTGGTGCAGCTATTCAATTTTTGCAAACGATAGATCCTGAACTAGCAGGTACTACACTTGCAGAATGGTTATTAGGCTTTAAAGATGATATTTCTCAAGTAATTTATACTGAAATTAGAGATTTGTTAAGTCCTATTCTTGATAATTTAAATCCTAATGCAACGGCTTTAAGCATTGCAAAAGCATTGAACAGTTTTATTACTGAAAATATAAATTCAGAATCGGTTAAAAATTTAATTCTTCCAATTTTAGAAAAAATCACAAACCTTAATGCTGAAGCTGTAGCAAGTTATTTGGCTGAGTTAATACTTAATTTAGACATTATTAAAGACAATGTTACTAAGGAAGCAATAACCAAAGCGCTACTTCCGGTGTTGCAATCTGTAAAAGAGACCAATGTGAAGGATGTAGCACAAAACCTTATTAATGCTATTGTAAATACAGGTATTTTTGAGGATGTGATCACAGAGAAACGTGTATCTGCAATCATCTCACTTTTAATTTATAAAGCTACTTGGGAAGAAGTACTAATTGCAAACAATTTTAAAGAATTATCGATAATATTAAGCCATGACTAACAATATTAAAAAAATTATAGCCAGTGCTATATTTATATTAGCCTCTTTTACAATGACCTATGGTCAAATAACAAACTTATCAATTTCAGATAGACTTGAATCTTATCGAGATAGTTTAAAAAGAACCCCTTATGAGTGGCATTTGCCTGTTATGGGAGAAAGAATTAGAAAAATGGGATTTGATATTCCTTATCCTAATGGAATTTCCTTTACTTATGCTACTTCTAATCAAGACATCCTAATAAGCAATGCTTTTATAGGGTTTAGCGAAGATGAACTTATACCTATTGATGGTCTTGCTCGGTTTAAAAAAATTAGTTCAGATGTCAATGCTTATACTTTGCGTTATGATTTTTGGTTATTACCTTTCTTAAATGTTTATGGTATAGGTGGTACTGTTAATGCTGTAACAAATGTACAATTGGGGCTTCCTTTTGAAATGGAATTCAATACTAAAAAAAATACAGGTCTTGGGTATGGTTGGGGTGCTGTTTTAGGAGGTGCTGTTGGACCAATGGTAATGTCTGCAGATTTTGGGATGGTTTGGACCAAGATGTCAAATTTAGATCAGGCTAATAAATCAATTATTTTTGGAGCAAGAACAGGTTATTTAATGAAATTTAAAAATCCAGTTAGAAATTTAGCACTTCTTGTAGGGGCACAATATCTTGGTGTTAATAAAGCCGGTAGCGGAAAATTAGGATTGATCAGTACGTCTGATAAAGAACAGGCATTGGATGGTTTAAATGGTTGGTATGATAATTTAACTGATAGGGAACAAGAAGTTTTAGAACCTTTGTACACTGGAGTTGCCAATTGGCTTTCAGATGAAAAACCAGTAGATCTTTATTATCAATTTGATAAGAAATTTATTTCACCATGGAGTATGAATGTTGGTTTTAATTTTCAATTTAATAAGCGATATACATTAACTGGTATTTACAATTTTGGAAGTAGAAGTCAATTTGTTCTTGGATTAGGATACCGTTTTGGATTTAAAGGAAAGAATTATTTAGCTGGTTTTCAATTGTAAATAGCTTTTTAGGTTTATGATTTTAAAACTGTTGGATGAATTTCTGAAAATTAAAAATGGCATTACCTTTTTTTTATGTTTGTTGTTTTTTATCACATTGAATGCTCAGGAAAAATCATTCATTAAAAAGATAGCATCGAGTTTTGAACAACGACAAATACGAAAAGATTCCTTAATTAATGCAGGTAGGCCATTTTTAAGCATTTTTGCAGGTCCAGGATACACACCAGAGGCAGGTTTGTTAATAGGAGGTGGTATATTATATACATTTAGTACCGATCCAAATAACCCAAACCTGCAAAGATCTTCTATTCCTCTTATGGGGAGTATTAGTACTCGAGGTAATGTGGGTTTGAGTTCTGTAATAAACACTTTTTGGCTGGAAGATAAGCTTAGAGCAAAATTAATAGCAAAGTATTCTAATGTACGTGATGATTATTTTGGAATTGGGTACAATACGAATGAAAGTATTGAAAAAGGAAAAGAAACATCAACATACAATCGCACATTACTTTGGCTTCAACCAAAAATTGATGTTAAATTGATCCCTAATTTATTTGTTGGCTTGTCTTACATTTATAGTAGGTTTAAGGTTAAAGATACTAACGAGATTATGGGTAATGACCCTAATTTTATTGCTTTTGGAGACATTATCAATGAATCGGGGTTAGCTTATAATTTAACCTATGATAGCCGTGACGTTATTGTAAATGCTTATCGTGGTATGTATGCTAATTTATCTTATTATAAGCCATCAACTAGTTTTGGTGGAAATCAAGATTATGAAGTATATGAGTTAGACTTACGTTATTACCAAAAATTAAATAGGAATGGAAATACATTGGCTTTTAGAGCCTACGGAAGACATGCGGTTGGCCAAGTACCCTATAGTGGTATGACACTAATAGGAGATACAGGTTTACTAAGAGGGTATTTAAATGGTCAGTACAGAGATAAAACAGGTGTGGTAGCTGTTGGTGAATGGCGTTATATGTTTTTGAAAAAAGACGGACAAACAAGTAAAAGTGGTATTGCAACTTGGCTGGCTTCAGGTGCTGTTGCTGAAAATTTCCGTGAATTAGATCATTGGTTGCCAAATGCAGGTGTTGGATATCGATTAGAATTACAGCCAAGAATGAATTTAAGAATAGATTTTGGAATTGGTAAAAACAGCTCTGGATTGTATTTTAATATGACTGAGGCTTTTTAAAAAAAAAAATTATGAAAAATAAATATATTCAATATGTAAATAGTATTGTATTTGTACTTTTTTTAGGTATTTTAAGTCCTTCTTCATTTGCTCAAGAAAAAGAAAAAAAGGATAAAAAAGTAAATTTTGCAGCTATTCCAGTAGTTAATTATAGCAATGCCACAGGGTTTAGTTTGGGTGCAATGGGGCAGGTTTTTTATAAGGTAAGTAAAACTGATACTATTTCCCCAGTGTCTTCATCTGGAATTTTTGGAATGTATACTACAAACGGCACTTGGTTTGGTGCCTTGTTTCAACGATTGTACCTTAATGAAGATAAGTGGCGGATTTTAGCAGCTGTTGGTGCTGGAAATATCAATTATCAATACTTTCAGGAAATTCCTGTTTTTGGAGGTAGTTTTATTGGTTATAATACCAAAGCAGATTTTGCAGCTCTTAAAGTTGAACGAAAAATTGTTGGGAAGCTTTACTTCGGTGTGATGGGTGTGTATTCAAATTCTAAATTAACCTTTGACCTTCCAGAATCAATAGATCCAGAGCTTCTAACTAGCTATTACAGTATGAATTCTTTAGGGTATACTTTAAATTTAGATGAACGAGATAATCAGATAAACCCGTTTAAAGGTTACAACATTTCTTTCAAAAATAATTTTTATAGGGATTGGATAGGAAGTGATAATAAATTTGAATCTTACAATATCACTTACAATCATTTTATTCCTATTAAATCTTCAAATGATATTATTGCGGCACGTTTTCATGCAGCTGTTTCAACTGGTGATGTACCTTTTCAAGGGCAGAATGTAGTTGGTCAAGATGATATTAGAGGTTACACAAAAGGGCGTTATCGTGAAAACCAAGTATACGCCTTACAAGCAGAATACCGCCACCGTTTTAAAAATAAATTTGGAGCTGTTGCTTTTTTAGGCCTAGCTACTGCAGTTGAAACAATTTCTGATTTAGACAATGCCCCATTATTAGCAGGTGGAGGTGTAGGTGTTAGATATATGGTTATTGAAAAAATGCGTATTAATATTGGTTTGGATGCAGCCCTTGGAAAAGATGATTGGGGGATTTATTTTAGAATTGGAGAGTCTTTTGGGCGTTGATAAATTGTGATTGATTTTACTTTAGCTGTTAATTTATTGAATTATGTATGTTATTTCAAATCTGAAATAAATATGTAATTTATTGTGATTGTAATGATAGTAGCTACCCTTTTAAAAAACGGCTTTAAATAAAATAGCACTTTATTTATGAGCTTGTCTAAATAATAATTTCAGTAAATTTTGGGATGATTTGGATTTAAATGTGTTAAAATTTAAAAATGATCTTCAAAATGAGGAAACCCGTATAAAATCTATAAAATGAATAGTTACTTTTGATACTGCTATAAGTAGCGGATTTAAAACATTTATTAGATTTAAAAAAAAATACTATGTTTCAAAAAGTATTGATAGCTGAAGATATGGACTATATAAACAGCGGAATGAAGTCAGAACTAAGTAAACTTGGCATTGCTGAAATTGATAATATTCAATATTGTGATGAAGCGTTGATGAAACTTAAAAGAGCAGCTATGGATGGTTGTCCATACGACTTATTAATAAGTGATTTATCATTTGAAGAAGATGGTAAAACACAAAAACTTACATCGGGTGAAGCATTGGTAGCAGCTGTTAGAAATGAATTTCCAAAATTAAAAATTATTGTCTTTTCAATAGAAAACAGATCGTTTACAATACAAACCTTAATTAATAGATTTAAAGTAGATGCTTATGTTTGGAAAAGTAGGGATGGATTGCGAGAGTTGAAAAAAGCAATGCAGCAAATTTACAATTCAGACAGCCCTTACATTTCTTTACAATGTTCATCTGCAATATCTAAGAGCAATGCCGTAGAAGTTACTGAACACGATTTATTTATGATAAACGGTCTTTCTAAAGGCTTTTCTCAAGAGCAGGTTAGTGATGAATTGCAAGAGCGTAAATGGAAACCTTCGAGTATTAGTTCTGTTGAAAAAAGATTGAAATTTTTAAAAGAACATTTTAATGCTAATAATACAGCTCATTTGGTTGCAATAGCCAAAGATTTAGGACTTATTTAGTAAAATTTATTTTTTGATTTTACGGAAACCCGTAAACTATTTATAATTAAACAAACTACATTTGTATTGTGAATTGGGGATGTTTGCTATCATCCTGAAAAAGAAAATCAATATAAAACCCCTTAGAAATTTTTTATAGTTTTATTGTAGTACCATTTTAAATTTGATTTATAAATTTAAAAATAAGCAATGAATAAAATAAAATTTATATCGTTAGTTCTTATCGTTATTTTTATGATAAGCTTTTCGTTTGGGATGTTAACTTTGGTGCTGATAAAATGTTATTAATTTAGCCTTTTTGACAACTTTTAGTAAGCTAAATAACCTGTTGTCAAAAAGTCTAAATCAGTTTGTTTTTTGTATTCAATTTAAAATCAGTTAATTTTTAATTAAAAAAAGATTAAAAATACGATTATCCTGGGTCTTCAGGTTGGTCTGCTGATTGTGCGTGGGCCTTTTTAGGGTTTAAAATTAAAAAGGTTCCCATAGCTGTAAGCGCAGCGTATTTCCCCATTTTTTGTATAGCTTGTTTTCTTGTTATTTGATTTTTGTTGGGCTTGTTATGCATTTTTTGAATTAATTATCTAATAATTACTTTTTGAGTTTTATAAATAGCATTGCTTTTTATTTGTACAATATAAATACCTGTATCAAATCTAGAAACATCTATTTTATTGCTATTGGTATTTTGATCAAGGGTTTGAGTGAAAACTTTTCTACCTTGAATATCAAATAGGTTTAAAGTTGTAATATCTGTTAATTGTCCGTTAACAATAATTGTTTTTGGCAATGTGCTTGTGTAAACTACCAAGCTATTTAATTGTTGTTGTAAATCGTCAACAGCTAAAATTTCGGCAGGTTTTAAGTTTATAAAGAAACGTCCTGTTGTTGTTAAATCTTCGGTAGCAGTAAATGTGTAATTTTCATTGTTTAATAAGGTTCTTTTATTGGCTACATTGTCTTCTAAATACACAAATATAGCTTCAGACAAAGTTGAATTTGAAATGCTAACAGTTACTTGCTCCCCAGCAATAGCATTGATTCCAATAGGAATAAGAACATCAGATGCACTTTTGGTGTTTAGCGATTGAATTGCCATATCTCGTCCAATATTATCGTTGACTAAATGTGAATAAATGGCAAATTTAGGAGCAGATGAGCTATATACAGCAGCATCATAACCAGGGTCTAAACCTAAGGTTGAATTGTTATTAAAATAAAAATCTGTTTTATATAATTTTGAATCACTGGCAATTTGAAGTTTTAAATTTAGGTTTGTTTTATTGCTTTTTCCTTGAATAAAATCATCATTATCACCTATACTTCGCATTGCTGGAGTAAACTGAATATCACCACCAGTTTCAGTTTTAGAGGCAACAAAAAATCCTTGCCCTGGAGCGATTAAGGTATTAGCATCGGTATTTGCTAAATTGTAGATAGTCCAAATTCCACCTGTATCAGTAGCATTGTAACCGTAAATTGCTTTAGAACTATCTTCTAGCAGTCCTTGATTTGTGGTATTGTTTAAAAAACCATCAACACCATCGTTTATTTTTAAGTAAGAAGGGTATGGGTTTCCAATTAAATTCCATTTGCTACCACCAGCAGGACTTGTTAATGCAACTGTAACGCTACCTGTATTTACAGTTCCTGAAAAAGTAAATGAACCATTGTTGGTAGAACCAGAACGATAACCAACTCCCGGTATCAATTGAGTTGTATTTGAAGTATCCCAAGATTCATATGCAGTTGGATTGGTGTTTTTGTAAGGTCCAAAAAGCAGTGTGTTTCCAGCTACAACAGGTATATTAGAATTTGCAACTGCAAAATCATTAAAAGCTTGACCGCTTAAAGGAGCTGAAATTAAATCGTTCCCACGTGAAGAGGTAGTTGTGTTATTAATGTGACGTTTGTAAAGAACTGTTCCTGTAACAGTACCATCCACAATTAGACTTGAATATGCTGTAGAAGTAGACTCTAACGTTAATCCGTTAACAGCATCATTAATTGTAAGTGTTACACCAGAGTTAACAGTTAAACTTGCTCCAGAATTTACAGTTAATGTTGTACATACTGTATTTGAAGTAATTACAGCATTGCTAGCGTTTATAATTATTGGTGCATTTGTATTAAAACCACTTGGGTCCGCCGGAGACCAAGTTCCATTAAAAGTATAGGTAATACCTTCATCTATTGTAGCATCACAGTTATTGTCTAGTCCATCTGCTATTTCAGGTGCGCCAGGGTAAACAGTAGCTTTAGTATCATCACAATCTGTTATGGATAAAGCTGATAACGTATAACCAACTCCTGGACTTGCACATTGGTTTACAATAATTTGATTACCAAAATAAGTATCATTGTCATTATCAACTCCTAAATACCAAGGTGTTGTTAAACTATTTATTTCATCTGAAGACAATGCACTATTTGATACTACAAAAGCATCCATTTTTCCTATAAAAAAAGCGTCGTTTGTATTTTGAAAACTATCAGCACTACTTAATTTACCGCCAATACCACCATAACTTGCATGAGAAGTAACTGTTGCAGGAACTCCTGTTTCATTACTAGCAACTTCACTTGCATCAATATAAAGTTTATGGCTTGAACCATTATAGGTCATAGCTACATGATGCCATTTGCCATCATTTGGAAATGTTGCGTCAATAATACTGGCATTTGAATTAGAGTCTCTAACTACAGATTCCAATTTATTGCCTGAAAGTCTAACAGCGATTCCATTATTATTGCCTCCTTCATCAAAAATATTTTGATTACCAGTTAAATTACTTGGCTTGACCCATACAGCAATACTTCTTGAACTTGTGGCGGTATTTAAAAAATCATCGGGAGAACTAGAATTAGTTGCATACTGAATTGCTTCAGTACCATCAAAAACAATAGATTGATCACCATCTTTAAAGTCTGAAGAATCAAAAGAAATACCTGAAGATATTGGTATTTGTGGATGGTGCCCATTTCCTGAAACATCATTGGCATTGTTGGCAATATCAAAATCCCAAAATGCTTCAAAATCTGTTTTTAATATTGTTGTACAAGAAGATGAGTAACAAGCAGAATTTTGTATTTCAGTTTCTGATAATACAGCGTTGTATAGTGCTAATGCATCCATTTTACCTGTAAAAAAACTATCGCCAGAAGCACTTCCATATGCGTCTCCAGAAATAACACCTCCAATACCACCTGGACTAGAGTGTGTATCTAAAACACTAAAAGCGCTTGTGTTTGAATTAGCAAGTACACCATCTATATAAAGAGACAAAGTTGTGTTAGCTCCATCAAAAACCAAGGCAACATGATGCCAAGCACCATCAGAAGGAAAGCTAGCGGTCACATCTTCATCTGGATCTGTGTTGTTAGTTAACCTAGCTTCTATAGTAGCATTATTAAGTCTCAAGGCTAGACCATTACCACTTCCGCCTTCTTCGAAAATTTCTTGAGTACCAGATAATGATGAAGGCTTTATCCAAACAGTAATACTTCTCATTGTGGTTGCATCAGATAAAAATGCGCCATTACTATATTGAATTTCTGTTGAACCATCAAAAATAACAGATTGATCACCTTCTTTAAAATCAGAAGAATCATAAGTCAATGTGCCCGTAATTATATTTGGATTGTGATTATTTCCAGAGGCATCATCAGCATTGCTTGCAGTATCAAAATCCCAATAAGCTTCATAACCACTTGAAACTTGACAGCCATCAGTTGAATTAGGTGTTATATCAAGACTTACCGAAGTTGGTGTAGGCACTGTTGCACCTGTATCTCTAAAAGTTGGCAGAGGTGCATTGGTACTTGTTAAATGATTTTGCATATCTGCAATCATATCATTTGCAATATCTATAATTGCTGGATCTGTACTTGGTAATAAATTTGTAGTTTCGCTTATATCATTAATAATGTCATATAATTCATATTCTGCAGTTTCGTAGAAGTGGTGTAATTTATAATTTCCTTTTCTAATAACAGTAACGGGTTTTTGGGTACGTTTAGAATCAATTAAGTATCCAGGGAAATGCCAAAATAAAGATTCTCTTGTCATACTAGTTCCGTTTGTTAACATTTGCCATTGGCTTACGCCATCAATATCATAACCCACAGGAAGAGTTGCACCGGCAGCTTCAGCAAATGTTGGATATAAATCAAATGCAATAATTGGTGTTGTATTAACAGTTCCTTTATTAGCTAATAAATTTCCACCAGTCCAAGCTACAGTCACAGATCTTATTCCACCTTCATAATATTCTCCTTTCATACCCCTTAAAGGTCCATTTTCTTGAGTGTTTTCAGCGCCACCATTGTCTGAAATAAAGTATATTAATGTATTGTCTGCTAATTTATGTCCTGGATTTCTAGGGTCATCAGTATTTTTTAAATAATTGACTAAAACGCCAATACTTTGATCCATACCTTCTAAAATAGCGGCCAATCCAACATTGTTATGCCCCATTGCACTTGGATTTGTAGCCTTTTTTGATTGATACTTTGCCAATAAATCAGGACGAGCGTGTTGGTTAGCTGTAGGACTGTGAATTGCAAAATTACTAAAGTGCATAAAAAATGGATTGCTATTGTTACCATTCATAAAATCTAAAGCAGCCAAAGTTATAGCATCTGTAACATGTTTTGTAGTACCACTAAGAGATGTATTGCCCGCTCCAAGTATGATTTCAGACTCTGCAGATGTGTAAGGTGCAGCATAAGGATCTAAATCTGTTCCTTGTATATTACTATGCCATTTCCAACCTCCTGAATTTGAAGCATGATAAACACCAGGTGTTCCCGCTGTACCTCCACCGTAATTTTTGTCAAAACCTTGGTCAGTAGGGGCATTATTAGAAACGTTTGTATTTTCATTTTCACCCATATGGTATTTACCAAAATGTGCTGTTGCATATCCCGCAGTTTTCAAGGTTTCTGCAATGGTAATTGCCGAGGCTGGAATTTCGTCTATGTTGTTGTTTCCTGATAATCCCATAGTAGGTCCTATCAAAGTTGAATTACTACTATCATTCCCTCTATTTAAGTCATAAACATTAAAAACATTATTTGTTGGTCTTGCGGCATATTGTCCACTTAATATAGCAGCTCTTGTAGGTGCGCAATTTGCCCCATTAACATAGGCGTGCGGAAATGCAATGCCCTCACTGGCTAAAGTTTCTAAATTTGGTGTTTCATAAAAGTCACTTGGATTATTTAAATTGGTTAATCCTGTACTTGTTTCAGACCATCCCATATCATCAGTAATAATTAAAATGATATTAGGTTTTCCTTGAGAAAATAGGTTGTTGAAAAGTAAAATGAAGAATAAAAAGGCTAAGGTAATTTTTGATTTCATAAGAGGGATTACTACTTTTTTTAAAAAATTATTTTGGCAAATATATCATATTTTATGAATTAGCCTCATAATTGAGGAAATAATGCAAATGTTTGTTTGATTGGTATAGGATTTTTTACAATAAATTAAAATATTTGTTATATATCTATAAAATAGTTAATATTGTAAATTATAGAAACCCCTCATTTTATGCAAACAACAAATATTCGTCAAAAATTTCTTGTGTTTTTATGTCTATTTTATAGTTCTATATTTTTTTCACAAGATTTTAAAATTCAGCACATACAAGACGATATACCTAATACTGGCGGTACAAATACAAGTTTTGTAGCAGTCTCTTCACTTACAAATGCATTTGCGCTACCAACAAATAATCGTAAAACGCACGCAGGAAGATCAGATTTAAATACTGGTGCTCTTGAAGGTGATGATATGGCAGGAGCACGTGTTTTAACAGGAACAGGTACGCTTAGTTATTATAGAGAAGCAGGTTCTATAGCCAATAATATGCGTTTTAATACTGATATCTGGGAATACACCGGAGCGGTAGGTGGTGTAAATGAATTTATTGTTAGAGGACGATACTCAGCATCTTTAGATGGTGTTAATTTTGTAAATATAGATGTGTCAGGAGCTGGGATTGTTTCACCAAATAAAGTTGTTCCAATAATTACTGGAATAATGAATGATGATACAGTTGATGGCGCTGATTCTGCTACAGGAATTGCACATTTGACCTCAAGTACTAACCTAATTGTAAGAAAAGGAACTACTTCAAATAAAGTTATTATTTACATAACACTGGTAGAATTCACAGGATCTAATTGGAATGTCTTACATGGCGACAGTTCGTCTGATTTGGCAACAGGGTCAATAACTCTATATGACGGGTATGATGCAACTGGAACAGTTACTAATGTGAGTGATTGGGGAAACTCAATAATTTTAACACAATCAAAAGCAGAAACAGCTGCTTCTGGAGGAGAGTCTGAAAAAATAAGAAGTCAGTGGCCTATTATGGCTCCTGGAGCTGATAATCAAACTGTAGATTGGGAATTTGATGGATCGCGATCAGCAACAGGCAATACAAACAGACATTTTATCCATGTTTTAAATAATCCTGATATTACTGTAACTCGCTTTACAGATGCTATCTATGCAAATGGCGAGACTACGATTGATATTTCATCGGCAGGATTATCAGATTTAGCACAATCTTCAATTATTGGTAGTTTTATTACTGCAGGTAATGGAACTGGTTACGCACAAGGTTTTAGAAACTATTATTTAAAATCTAAAACAGAGGCTGCCCATTGGTGTGCAAAAGACGGTAATTCTTTTGGTGTATCTCATAATATTCAAATTATTGATTTGGCTAACTCAATTCGTCCTGGTGGTGTTGCTGGAAAGATTCAACTATGGGTTAAAGCAAATAAAGGAGTTGAAGTAACTGCGGGCAATCCGGCATCAGAGAGTGATCCCGTACTAAATTGGTTAGACAACACCGTTAATGCTAATAATGCCATTCAAACTACTGGAGCAAACAAACCTATTTTTACTGAAAGCGGCATTAACTTTAATCCAATGCTTAATTTTGACGGTGTTGATGATATTATAAAAACAAGTTTATTAGCTAGTAGTGCTGATGTAACTGCATTCACAGTTTCTGAAGGACTTAGTGCTAGTGGGCAAAAACAAGTGTTAAATATAGCTGATACTTCAGGGGATAATATTCTTTTAGAATTTTCAGACGCAACACCTACATTTAGAGCAAGAATGAATGGAAGTGGTAATTCAGGAGTAGTAACAACAACAACTGTAGCTAATAATATGCCATTTATTGCTAACTATAGTTTGGTTTCAAACTCAAATTCAGAGCTTTTTATCAATGGAGCTTCCGTTGGTTCAGCTACTACAGTTACATATAATGCACCTAGTCCATTTGCTGCTATTGGCGGACATCCATCAACTCCAAGTAAAGGGTGGAACGGTGGTATTGCTGAAATTTTGATTTTTAACGAAAAATTGACACCTGTAAATAAAAGTAAAGTAGAATCATATTTAGCAATTAAATATGGTATTACATTGGGTGTTAATGGTACATCACAAGATTATGTAGATTCCGATAACAGGGTTATTTGGGATCAATCGGAAAACGTAGGATTTAATTATAATGTAACTGGTATAGGGCAAGATGATACTTCTGAATTAAGTCAAAAACAGTCAAAAACAATCAATACTTTAGATGATATTACCATTGGAATCAAAGAGATTGCAGTTACTAACAAACAAAATACAAATAATTTTTTTGGAGATAAAACCTTTTTAATTTGGGGGCATAATGATGGCGATGAAACATCAACAAGAACTATTACAAAAGATTTTAGCGCAGGAATAACTGGTGTAACAACAACTGTATCAGCAAAGGCAATCAATAGAACTTGGAAAATGGTAGTTACAGATTCTGTACCCACCGTAAAATTATCAATTCCTAAGGCTATGGTATCTAGCGCATATTCAACTGGAGAAAATTATATAATGATTGTAGCTGATGATGCTTTATTTACAACCAATGTAACATCTGCAACTATGAAAGATAAAGGTTCAGATTTAGAAGCAGATTGGTATTTTGAAGGAACTAAATACATCACATTTGGATCAACTCCTATTTCTGCTGAGTTTTCTAGAGCAGTTTCCTTTAATAGAAGTGATATGTATCTTTCTGCGGGTAATGTAAACAATTTGGCAAATACAAATTATACGATTAGTGCTTGGGTAAAAAGAAGTCCCGGAGCCGGTAAATTTGATGTGGTTTCCAAGCGTAATTACTTTGGTGAAAACACAGACTTAGAACCAGGAGAAGATAAGGACGGATACTATAATCACGGGTATGCTTTTAGAATAAATAAAACCAATCAGTTTAGAATGGTATGGCGTGACCCAGATGATACAGTTAATCAAATTATGCAAACATCAGCAACCATTCCTGAAAACGAATGGCATCATATATGTGCAACATATGATTCATCAGTAGGTCTTAATGGTACAACAAGTTTATATATTGATGGTTATTTGGAAGATAGTGACGATACTTTAAATCCTATGAATGTACCTTCAGATGCTCATTTTATGATTGGAGCCGCGCACCATATTAAAAGACAGCAAAAATTAGACGGTAGTGTTGATGAAGTACGTGTTTGGAATGTAGCTTTGTCAGGTGATCAGATTCGCTATATTATGAATCAGGAAATAATAGAAAACGGTGCCCTTGCAGATGGTAAAGTTTTACCTTCGGCAACCACTAAAAATGAAATAATATCCATACCATGGGCAAATTTAATTGCTTATTACCCAATGAGCAGATTTGTTTTTGGTAGTGTTAAAGACGAATCAAATAGTGGGCATGATGCTTCCATGATAAACTATGATTTTGTTGATGCTCAAACAGCACCGCTTCCATATAAAACCATTCAAGATGGTGCTTGGGACGATAAAAATACTTGGTTGAATGGAAATGTACAATATCTTCCTGGGGTAGATTCATATTTAGATGCATTAGAAACAATAGATTATAATATTGTACAAATAGACCATGATGTTACTTTAGACAACTCAAATACAACTTTAATTCCAGCAAGCAGAAACGGAAACAGAACAGTTTTAGGCCTTATTGTTAATGCTGGAGGAAAGCTTCAGGTAGATGGAATTACTGATATTTCAACTGGAACAGGAACGGGTTATGGGATTACGGTTTCTCATTATTTAAAATTAGACGGCACCATTGATTTGGAAGGTGAGTCTCAATTGATTCAAACTGTAGATAGTGATTTAGATAAAAATAGTTTAGGTGTTTTAGAGCGTGATCAACAAGGTACAGCCAATAAATATTCATACAATTATTGGGGATCGCCAGTAGGTGCAACCAAAATATCAAAGGATATTGCCATAAACGATTATAGTTATATCTTATCAGATGTTTTATATAGCGATTCTAACAATAAAGTTACTTATGTAGTAGGTTATAATTATGATGGATCAGTAGTTGGTACAACTGTTAAAATAGCGGATTATTGGATTTGGAAATTTGCAAATAAAAAAGCAGGTACCTATTCTGAATGGCAACATATGAGAAGTACTGATACTATTTATGCTGGAGAAGGATTTACAATGAAAGGAGTAGGGACAGGTAATGTTAAAACTTTTCAAAACTACGTATTTAGAGGTTTGCCAAACAATGGTAAAATAACTGTAAATGTGAGTGAAAATAACCAATATTTAGTGGCAAATCCTTATCCGTCAGCGATTGATGCTTTTAAGTTTTTAGCGGACAATTCCCCAACAGGAACCGGTTCATTATCAAATGGAGGACTTTATTTTTGGCAGCAGTATAAAGGAACAAGTCATATTTTAGCTGAATATGAAGGTGGTTATGCAACTTTAAATTTGGGTGGAGCTGTTCCTGCAAATGTACCAGCTTCAAGTATTAGTTCAAACAAACCTACCTTGGCAGATTTAAAAACACCTGGGCAATATATTCCTGTTGGTCAAGGCTTTTTTACTGAAAGTGGTGGAGCAGTTAATGCTAATATTGAATTTAACAATAGTCAACGAATTTTTATTAAAGAATCAGATGAGCGTCCTTTAGATACAATTTCAATTTTTATGAAACCGGGTAGTACAAAATCAAAAGCAGCTGCTAGTGTAAAAAGAGGAGATGTTCGTCCAAAATTCAGGTTGGGATTTGAATCGCCTCAAATGGGGCATAGACAAATTTTGTTAACCATTGATCAAAATACAACCGATGGAGTAGATTGGGGTTATGATGGTGAAATTAATGGATTAGTAGCCGATGATATGTTTTGGAATATACAAAATAAGAAATATGTAATTCAGGGTTTGCCTGATGCAAATATAGATAGAGAAGTGCCGCTAGGTGTTATTATGGGCAAGGCTGGCATAGCTACTATAAAAATTGACGATTTGGAAAATGTAGATGAAAATGTTGAAGTTTATATTAAAGATGCTTTGTTAGGAACCACTACTAAAATTAACAATCAGCCATTCGAAATTAATTTAGAAGCTGGTACTTATGTAGATCGTTTTTCTATGGTATTTGCACCACAAAATACTTTGGATCTAGAAGAAACTATTTTAAAACAAGGTTTGTTGGTGTATATGGATCATAATACCGATGAGATTCAAATAAAAAACACAACACAAGCAGTTTTAAAAAGTATCAAGTTGTATAATAGTTTAGGACAATTACAACAAGTTTGGAATGGTAATTTAAATGCGCCTAGTTTGACTTTACCAATAAATAATTTAGCAACAGGTATGTATTTGGTTCAAATAAATACAACTACAGGGTCTATTGTTAAAAAAGTAATTATTGAATAGTTGTTTATAGCAACTGATTAGAGTATTTAAAATTACTTTATAAGGTGTTATTTGAAACTAGTTTTAACAAAGTTATTTTAAGTGCTAATTTACTTTTGTTCACGTTGCTAATTTATATTTATTGGTCTTTAAATTGTTTACAATTATTAAATCAAATAGACTTTTGATCTTTTTATATTAAGGGTTTTTTAGTAAGCTAAATAACCTGTTGTCAAAAAGTCTAAATCAGTTTTTTTGGTATTCAATTTAAAATCAGTTAATTTTTAATTAAAAAAGATTAAAAAAACTATTATCCTGGGTCTTCAGGTTGGTCAGCTGATTGTGCGTGGGCTTTTTTAGGGTTTAAAATTAAAAAGGTTCCCATAGCTGTAAGCGCAGCGTATTTCCCCATTTTTTGTAAAGTATGTAAACCTGCTTTTTATTAATTCATTGAATGGTTGTTGAATTATTTTTAAAGCGTTGATAGCAACATTCTTTTTTACATTTAATGCTTTATTCAGCATAAAAAGTATAATCGGTATAGCCTTTTTCAACGGTATCCGAGTAAAAGGTGTCGGCATCCCAATTGGCTAAAGGTGCATTTTTTTCAAATCGTTCAACTAAATCAGGATTTGAAATAAATAATTTTCCATAAGCAACCAAATCAGCCAAACCAACTTCAATAATTTATTTCTTTTTTTCTGATTGAAATTGTTATTTATAATAAGGTTTCCGTTATATAATGGGGGACTTTATATTATTGTTTAGGTTAATTATTAAAAATATGATATTTATCATATAAATAGTATATATTTACAACCTATGAAAAAAGTTTCTTGATGCTTTCCACGAATGTTTTGAGTTGATATTAGACAAATTTTTATATAAATCAATTCAAAAAAAACAAAAATTGCTTTTAATAATTGCCTTAAGTTTTAGTGTTATTTACCAGTACCAATTAATATTATTCAAAATTTTTTAATATGAAAATAAAAATACACCATTTAATTATTCTTTCCATTTTTAGTGTAATCATTTCAAGTTGTAATTTTGAACTTATAGAATCTGAAGATGCTGCTGTTATTAAAGAAGAACCATTGGTTACAAAAACAGGAGGTGTTATAAATGGGATTTCAGAAGAAACCTTAAATTCAATTCCAGTTGATTTAGGTGAAATTGGCGTTTCTGTAGATACCAGAATGTTGGCTATTTATGGTTATAAACCTACCAAAATAGCTGTGGCAGTAGGTGGTGGACTTGGTGTTTATTCTCAGCAGGATATTGTTGTTAATCAATACACTCATATTGCAGTTTTTAAACTTAAGCGAGAAAATCTTACAGATGCAGAATTGAAAGAGTTTAGTAATGGTGTGCCAATAACAGTAACCGTATTTGATGATAAAGGGGTGAAATTAGAAAATAAAATTATTTCTAGATACATTATCAATGCCATTGCAAGAACATTAAAAATAGACCCAACATTGCCAAAAATTGTAAAACCTTTGGAATTTAATCCGGAGAACGATCAATATATTCAATTAGCAACAGATTATATGTCTTTAGGTATTCTTAATTATACTGATGGCGATGATCAGTATGTAACTCTTACCAATTATAATAATAGGGTTTTTAAGATTGTTAAGACTTCAACCTTTGCAACAGATTCCTCATACCATATAATAAAAGAAGTACAGCCTTCGTGTCAGTGCGGCCCTATGAATGTTCATTTTGAAGCAGATCTTTATAATAAATTTGGTAACAATGATGTTGCAGAACTTTACTGGAGTAACGACTATGGGAAAACTTGGTATCTTCCTGAGGCAGATAAGTTTGTTTTTGAACAAACAGGAAGAGGTACAGTAAAAATAAAACCATTAGGTTCAAACACTTATTTAAGTTCAAATTTTGAGAAACATTATAGTGGTAATACTCCTACTTTAAAGACTTATACATTATTTTTTGATGATGATTCTAAAAATGATTTAGAATTTAAAATTTTTACAGCGAATATTTCTTGGGAGTTTACCAATTTGGGAACAAAATATTCACCAGCCATCATTCCGCCTACAAAAATGGATTTTGCTTTTCAGCAAACCATCTTAAATTGCTCTAGTGCCACCGGAGATTATGAAGTGGGTGTTACAAGGTCTGAAAAGAAAACCACCAGTATGTCATATGAAGAGAGTATCAACCTTTTTTCATCAATATATGGTAAAAATGAAGAGACTGTTGAGGTTTCTGCCGATACAGAATTGTTTGGTATTGGTATAGAAGCTAGTGCTTCAGGTACCCTAACTACAGAATTTACTACAGAATTTGGTAAAGAGAAAATAGCCAATAAAGGCGAAGTCTTTTATGAGTCTCAAGAAGTGTCGTATAATAGAAAGGTAACGGTTTTACCCTATAGTGCCATAGAAGTTTTTGATGTTATACAAAAGCTTGAAAATATAAAAATATCTTTTGTACAAAGATATATCATAAGAGGTGCTGTAAACCAAAATTATTTATCAGGATCTGAAATTGAATCGCAACTTATTGCAAATGCTTTTAATGGTGTTGTAACCGAAAGAGGCAGTGATTATATTGTTGTAAGTGTTAGGGGAGCTGTAAATATTGAAAATTATTTCGAATTTAACAATACCATGCACGATATTGTAAGTGCTTGCGAATAAAATAAGTAATTAACTCAATTTAAGTTTTCTTTTAAAAACAATTCCATTTTAATGGCAATTATTTTTTATATAAATGATTAAAATAAATATAAAATGAAAAATATACTATCCTTTTTATTGCTTATCTCTATTTTTACAAGTTGTACTTTTGAAGTAGTTGAAGAAACTAAGCCTACCTCTGGTGAGGTACTAGAGGATGATGGAGCAGGTATGGTGAGAATACAAGGTATTTCTGATGAAACCTTAAACAGTATACCTTTAAATGCCGGTGAAATTGGTATTGCCATTGATACTCGAAAATTAGCCGTTTTAGGTTACAAGCCAACAACTGTAAGTGTTATTGTAGACGATGCTGAACTAAGTAGCTTTACACAAACTAGTATTCAGGTAGATCAATATACGCATGTTGCTGTTTTTAAATTGTCTATAAAAGACCTTACAGAAACACAATTATTTAAATTTAGTGAGGGTGTACCTATTGAAATTGCTGTTTTAGATGCTACTAATGAAATTTTAGAAAAATTGTCTAGTACAAAATTTGTTGTAAGTAGTAATAATAATACCATTAAAATAGAAACCAAAAAACTACGAAAACCAATAGTAAATAAATTCAATCCTGACATTGCTTATTATTTGAAAGTTGAAAGTTATTTTGGTACATCATACCTTGGCCTTAAAAGTAATTCACCTGTGGGAGCGAGTGGTGTATTAGAAATGACACAAAATCTTTATGCTAATGATCCATCAAATAATTATAGTAAAATTCAAAAATTTTATTTTATTGAAGTAGAAGGAGAACCCAATGTTTTTAAAATTAAAACCGCATATGAGAATTCATATTTAGAGATCAATCTTAGAAATCTTAGATACAATAAAGACAACAAAGACAATCTTAACAGCCATAAATTTACTTTAGAACAAACGCCAGATGGTAAGATGAAAATTTTAGGAACAAATTTAGAAGCATTTTATTTTGTAGCAGCAGATATTAATTGGGAATTTGACGATTTAGGTACAGAATATTCTACAGCAATTATACCTCCATCGCAACAGGATTTTGCTTTCGACCAAACCATTAATAACTGTTCTAGCGCAATTGGAGAGTATTATGTAGGTACCAATAAGGAAGAATTTACAACTTCAAGTATAAGTTTTGAAGAAATTGCTAACTTTTATTCAAACTCTGTTAATACAAAATCAACTACTGTAAAAGCTGAAGCCGGCTGTGAATTTTTTGGTGTAGGAGTAAGTGTATCAGGTTCAAGTACTTCAGAAACAAGTTTTACAAGAGGTTTTGGAGCTGAATTATCATCAATAGAAGCACAAGAATATACCGATTCACAAATTGTTTCTTCAAATCGTAAAATTATAGTGCCACCTTATACTTCAATAGAAGTTTTTGATGTGATACAAAAATTAAGTAATGTACGCATACCGTTTGTTCAACGCATCTTGTTAAGAGGTACTGATGTTAAAGGAATACCATTAAGTGGTGCAGAAATTGAGTCTCAATTAATAGCTAATAAATTTGGAGGGGTTGTAGTAAAAGTAGATTCTGATTATGTTGAATTTAGTGTAAGAGGGACGGTTAAGGTTGCTAATTATTTCAAATATCAAAATACGGTGAATGATATAGTTGGAATTTGTAATTAAAAATAAAAACAGACAGATTTATAACGGACATTAGAGGGATTTATAAAAGTGTTTTCAAATGTAGATACAAGCTTTGATGAAAATAAAGTCTGCGGATAATTTTTGGTATACCATTTTTTGTAAATAATAAAGTGGCTGTCTTAAATGCATCAAAACTCTTTGTGCTGAATTGATGAAATCACATCCATTTTTTAAATAGGAATTCGTGAATCTATAATTTTAGCATCTTATTACGCTGTAAATTAACTATTATAAGAACCTGAATCAAGTTCAGGTTGACGAAAAGTTCACTTTTTGGATATCTTCTTTTATTTAGCAACGTAATCCAGAATGAAGATTTCTGAGTTCAATTCCATATAACCATTTTACACAAGTTTTAGAGCTATGCGCTTCTTAAAACACGCTTTTTATAACTCAAATAGGATAAATTATTGTTTATGATGTCTAATGCTTTATTCAGCATAAAAAGGATAATCGGTATAGCCTTTTTCACCGGTATCCGAGTAAAAGGTGTCAGCATCCCAATTGGCTAAAGGCGCATTTTTTTCAAATCGTTCAACCAAATCAGGATTTGAAATAAATAATTTTCCGTAAGCAACCAAATCAGCCAAACCAGCTTCAATAATTTTATTTCCTTTTTCCTGATTAAAATTGTTATTTATAATAAGGGTTCCGTTATACAATGGACGAAAATGTGCTGCTATGTTTTGTACCGCATATTTAACCTTAGAAACATCGGTAAAAGGTTCTGAAAGATGCACATAAGCAATGTTGTAATTGTTTAATTTTTTTATAACATATTCAAATAATGGAATGGTTTCTTCATCAACATCAATTCCGTGTAAATTGTGCATAGCAGGATTGAACCTTACACCAATACGATTTTGTGGAAAAATTTTGCTGATTTCATCTAAAACTTCAAAGAAAAAACGAGCCCTGTTTTCAATGTTTCCACCATAGGCATCTTTTCTTTGGTTAGCACATTTATTAAAAAATTGATGAAATAAATAACCGTTTGATGAATGAATTTCCAAACCATCAAACCCTGCTTTTTTTGCATTTATGGCGGCTTGTTTAAATGCTTCAACAGTGGTTTTTATATCGGCCAAAGTCATTTCTTTTGGTGTAACCGTATCTTTAAAACCATTGGGCGTAAAAGATTTTGAATTTGGATTGATGGCGCTGGGCGCCAAAGGCAACGCACCATTGTGAAAATCAGGATGAGAAACCCGACCAACATGCCACAATTGAATAAATATTTTACCATCTTTTTTATGAACCGCATCGGTCACATTTTTCCACCCTTTTATTTGAGATTCGGCATAAATTCCGGGTGTGTTTACATAGCCAACTGCTTGTTTTGAAACTTGTGAACCTTCAGTAATAATAAGACCTGCAGAGGCTCTTTGCGTATAGTATTTTACTTGTAAATTGCCTGGAGCATTTTCGTTATTATTACATCTAGAACGGGTCATAGGCGCAATTACCAATCTGTTTTTTAAAAGTAAATCTCCCATTTTATAAGGAGTTAAAAGCGCTTGAATATTTGTCATTGTCTTATAAATTAGCTTCTTGTAAATTTAACTAATATAATTTGAAGTATGAATTTTAGGAGTTTAAAGTTTCTAAAAACACTTTAACAGAAAGTTGTATAACAAGCAAATGAAAAAGGATAAATTGACTTTTACAATATGTTATTTAATAATACTTTTTTATAAATTTATGAAGCAGGTTTATATATCTATGATTCATTTATAAAAAAGAGTTGGTAATAATAAAATAATGTCTAGACCTTGCTTATAAAACGTCTGGACGTTAACTTATAAACGACTAGACATTTTATTTTAATTGCTAATTAATTAATCGTAATTATCAAGTAAATTGAGTATATTTCAATACAAATTAAAAATAGTTATTGATATCTTAAATTTAAACCAATATAAAATGGCATTACCTCTAAAAATTGTAAAGAAAAAAGACCCAAGAGACCTTACCAAACCTGAAAAATATTATGTAGCGACAAAGGCTACAGGTGAGGTTAATTTTGAAGATTTAGCAAGAATAACATCTGAACAATGTACCGCATCTGTTGCAGATTGTTACCTTGTTTTACTTGCTTTAGAACACAATATTAAAGATGCATTGAGTTTTGGTAAAATAGTGCGTTTTGGTTTTTTAGGAAGTTTTCAAATAAGTATTAGTTCTTATGGTGAAGATAGCAAAGAAGCTTTAGGCGTTAATTCTGTAAAACAGCGACGAATTTTGTTTAGACCTGATAAACGTGTTAAAACCTTTTTAAAAAAACTTACATTTAACAAGCAAGGTTTTAAAGATTAATTGACTTTACTTTAAAATTTGTTGAAGTTTTTAAAATTCATAGTTGCATGTTGGTACTTTTATAAAGTTTGTTGCATTTTGTTAAATGCTAAAAAACAAACACACATTATATGAAGCACAGTGCTAATATTTTCTTTTGATTTTGTTTTTTTATTGGATAAAATTAAGTTTGCTTAAATTGACAATAGGATAAATTAAATATTAGTATATCTAGACAAATATACGGGTTAAACTTTTTGCTTGTTTAGATAAAAGTAAGCAGTAGTTGATGCTAAAACCAAAAAAAATAGAATGAATAAAACAATATTTGAAATTACCAAAATGGATTGTCCTTCAGAGGAAAATCTTATACGGATGAAATTGGATGGAATTTCAAGCATTGTGAATTTAGATTTTGACATTCCCAATCGAAAATTAACTATTTTTCACAACGGAGCAATTGACCAAATTGAAAAGTCTGTTATTGAGTTGAATTTAGGAGGAAAGAAAATATCAACTGAGCAAACAGCTCAAACAAACTTTAAAGAAAATAAAAATCAGAAAAAACTACTTTGGTCTGTACTTGTAATCAATTTCACTTTTTTTATTATAGAAATAACAACAGGGATAATTTCAAAATCTATGGGACTTGTTGCAGATAGTTTAGATATGCTTGCAGACAGTTTTGTTTACGGAATTAGCCTGATTGCAGTTGGTGGAACATTAATTAAAAAAAAGAAGATTGCGAAACTTGCGGGATATTTTCAAATTTTACTTGCCATTATTGGATTTGTAGAAGTATTAAGGAGATTTTTTGGAGACGAAAAACTTCCTAATTTTTCAACAATGATTGTTGTTTCATTTTTTGCCTTGATTGCGAACGGAATTTGCCTTTATATTTTACAAAGTTCAAAAAGCAAAGAAGAAGTGCATATGAAAGCAAGTATGATTTTTACCTCTAATGATGTGATTATCAATTTAGGTATAATAACTGCAGGAGTTTTAGTAAATTGGTTGAGTTCAAGCAAACCTGATTTGATAATTGGAACCATCGTTTTTGGTTTGGTAATTCAAGGTGCTTTTAGGATATTGAAATTGAGTAAATAATTGTAAAGCACCTGAAGTGTTTATCTTTGATGTAATTGTTTTATTGTGAATATTAACCAAATTAACGTTGTAAATGTATTTATAAATGATGCGTATAGTCTTAATTTCTTTTTTTTTTAATCCATTTTACTCAATTAAAATTTTACAGTATAATAGTACTTTTAGATAAATGATATTATCTTTGATAGTATCAAATGATAGTATCACAATGAAGCCGCCATACGAAATAACACCAAAAATATCCTTTGCGTAGGCAAGGTGGTATTTTTCAGATGCACAAATCTTATTAAAAGTCAACCTATTTTAGGATAATACAATGACAAAAAAACAAATATTATTAAAGGAAACGATCTATTTTGCAGGCGGCTGCCTTTGGGGTGTACAAGAGTTTTTAAAGCACCTGCCTGGCGTTGTTGAGACCCAAGCCGGTAGAGCCAATGGCGCTACAAAATCTACTAAAACAGCCTATGATGGTTATGCAGAATGTGTCAAAACTGTCTTTGATGCTAAGGTTGTTTCAATTGAAGATTTAATTCATTACTTTTTAGAAATTATTGATCCTTATAGTATCAACCAACAGGGGAATGATATAGGTGAGAAATATCGTACAGGCATTTACAGCGAGCATCAAAATCACCTTTTAAAAGCAAAAAATTGCATTGATAAAATTGAACAAAAATTAAACCTTCAAAATAAAACAACAAAAAAAATAGCTATTGAAATACTTCCTTTAACAAATTATATTCCAAGTGATGCAGAACATCAAGACAGGTTAACCTTACACCCTAATGACCATTCTTATTGCCACATTCCTTTAGATTTACTTCATAAGTATAAAAAAAATAACAACTAGTATTTAGTTGGGTAGCTGCAATTTTGTTAAGACAGTAATTTAAACTAAGAATATAAAAACCAATCTCAATCTGCTTTTAGGTTGTTAATTAACAGTGTGTTGGGTGTTTTTTTGTTTCTTTTATTGATGTATTCATTAACCGCAAGTGAAGCAAAAATAAGACTACCACCAATTAAAATCTTTTTAAGATCAGCCTCTTTATTCCATATAAGAAGGTTGACAATCAATCCTACTGGAATTAACGCATTGTTCATAATCGCTAACGAGCCTGTGTTTACCTTAACAACACCTTGGTTCCAAAAAAAATAACCTGCACCAGAAGCCACAGCTCCCAGGTATATTAATATTCCCCACTGTACAGATGTTGTTGGTAATTTTTCTGTTGAACCAAAAATAAAAAAAGCAATTAGAGACACTATAAATGCACCCATAAAAAACAATCCAAAAATGGTATACTTTGGTGTGCTTTCTAATTCGGGTATAGATTTTAACAAATACTTGTAAGCAACCTGACCAATAGCAAAGCAAAAGTTGGCACCTTGCGTAATCAAAAAACCTAAAAATACATTTTCACTAATGCTTGAGTATTGAATATAAGCAGCACCTAAAACAGCTATTAAAGCAGTGAGTAAATGCCCTTTATGAAATTGTTTGCTTAAAATATCGTTTAATAAAGTAATGTAAATGGGTGTAAATACACTAAAAAGCAATACTTCAGGCACAGTAAGAAACCTAAACGACTGGAAATAAAAACAATACATTAAACCTAATTGAACGGCACCTATTGCAGTAAGTTTTAAAATTGTTTCGGCCTTAATTTTTTGAAGTTTTAAAAAGGGTAAAAATAGCATTGTAGCGATACCAATACGTACCAATACTGAAAACCATGCATCAACATACCCAGAAAGATATACACCAATTAAGCTAAACGAAAAAGCCCAGATAATAGTAACGCCAAATAAATACCTCATAAATAAATTCTCAATCAAAAAATGAGGTAAAATAGTGCACAAACCTCTTATTCATTTAACTAAAATCTAAAGCGTTTTTTCAATATTTACGTTAAGTTCATTTTTCACAATGTTTATAACGCAGCCAATACAATATGTGTTATTGGTTGTGATTGCTAAAACCAATAAATGAATAACACAGCACAAAAAAACCTTTATTTAAAAGCGAATATATAAAATAATCTAAATTAAAGACCATGAATTTTAATTAATACTTTGGTTACAATTAACAAAGTACTTAACAAGAGCCGCTGTTAAATAGATGATGGAACAATGAAAAATAAAAAAATGAAAAAAGAATTGCCAAAACACAATCCAGTACAGTGTGTAAACTTATTTTTTTAGCAATTCATTAAATAAAATCGAATCATTTTTAAAAACGTTGAGATCAACATTCTCATTGATTCCTTCAATTTTTACCTGATCGCTGTATTGCCAAAAGTGCCAGTTACTGTCAGGTTGTTGTATGTTGTTATAATTTGCAATCCAAAGTCGGGGATAGTTGGTAAAAAAAGGATCTGTTTTTAAATGATGTTTGTAAAAACCATCGCTGGTATATATAATTGGTTTTAAGCCATAATGCATTTCTATTAAATTTAACCAGTTTTTGATGCCTTTCAACCAGTTTGATTTTGATTGAAATTTTGGAAGTTTTTCAATATCCAGCACAGGAGGGAGGTCGCCTTTTTTTAATTCAACAGTTTCAATAAATTTATTAGCTTGTAAAGTTGAATTTGTATTTGCCCAATAATAATGATAAGCACCTAAAGCGAAATTTTTATTGGCAGCATTTACCCAGTTAGTATCAAACAATTTATCTTCATAAGTACCATATGTTGCCCTTATAAAGACAAAATCAATTTTTTTTCCTGAATCAGGGTGTTTAACCAAATCCCAGTTAATTTTTCCTTGATGTTTTGAGACATCAATACCGTGAACCTCATATTTTTTAATATGCGGTTTTAGATATGGTTCTGTTGATGCTATTGCCCGATATATTTTTGGAGTAGCTTCTACGTAATTACGATAAACTTTCTTTAGGTAAACACCATTTGTTTTATAAATAAAAAGTCCAGCTGTTGATAAAATCAACAGGCAAAAAATTAAAAAAAAATGAAAGTAATTCTTTTTTCTACGGGAATGTTTCATAGAATTTGAACGTTATAATGTGCTTATTTTTAGCTTTTTATTGCTACTGTTTGTAAACATATTTATTTATGATATATGAAGTTACTGGTTTTAATTCTTTTCCAGTAATTGGGTGTGTACCTCTAGCATTGAAAAACTCTATTTCTCCTTTAACAGATTTTCCGTACCAAATAATTGGTTTGTTATTTATAAAGAATATGGTTGAATCATTAACATTGACTTTATTAAATTTTTCAATATTAATATCTGTTGGTTTTTGAATTGCAAATTGATTATCACAATTTACTTTTTCATAATGATTAAATTGCCAAATAACACAATCATCATTTTTGTTAGCCAAATAAATCTTATAAAAAGCAACAATTAGGGTTAAACTTAAAAGAGCGGTTAAGGAATAATTTAGCAATGTAATTTTTGATTTTTTTACATTAAAAAAGTTTGTTGCTTTATTTTGAGTTTCAAAAGCTAAAAAATGCTCGTAACCTAAATATTTAGAAATTAAGTCTTTTAATTCAATACTTGGTTCTCCTGCATTGTTTTCTTTTCCTTCAACATATTTATCATAATAACCTTTTATTGCTTTTGAGCTAATAAAAGATGGTTTTTTAAACTGGTTTTCTAAAATTTCTTCAACAAAATAAATGGCATTGCCATTCTTCGATTTTTTGTTATTTCCTATTTCATTTTCGAGTTTAACAAATAGTTGATGTAATAATTCTTTTAACATGAAGGCAAAATTAACAATTTCAAAATTATAAAATATTTGCAAGCGTGTTGGACAATATTTTCCAAAAATTGTCTATCAATTTTCCACAGAATAATACATAACCATCCCAATATTTGCCTCAGAATTAGCAAAAACTTAATTCGGTACAAATTAAGAATGTACATAAGCTAAATCTAAATGAAGCGCTAAAAGCAGTAAAGAAAACCGTTTTGGGAAGCAGTTTACCTTAACTGTTTTTAGACTTCATACTTCCCAAACAGAAGAGAAAATCTCTTCAAAAAATTAGCGTATTGCTGTAACGCAAAAACACACTGAGTAAAAATTCGGGCAGCAATACTATTGTCAAATTTTAATAACACAAAAATGAAAAAATTTATATTACTAGGAATTATTTTAATGAATGGAATGTTAATTTCTTGTTCAAATGATGAAGATCAAGATTTAAGTTTTTACCAAGAAGGTTTAGAACTATTTGCTACTGGAGGAGAAAATGGGGAATTGCCACCTCCGCCACCAAAGCCATAAAATTTAAATTAATTGTCAATTGATTATTAGTTTTATCTTATTTTTGAGGAATGAAAAATTTAAAATTTACATTCCTCTTTTTTGTTGTTAGCAGTTTATTTATGTTAGCATCTTGTTCTCCAAAAGAAGAATTAAATTCTTCAAAAGTGAGTGATTTAGATACTATTGGTTTTTTTATACAAGAGATGAAAAATGATAGTTTGGCTATTGAAACTCGGTTAAACAGCGCTAACAGTGCTCTTCAAAAAATAGGGGCTGATAAATCTGACCCACGTATTGAAGATATTCTAACTAATAAAATTTATTTATTTGGAAGTTTAAAGCAATATGATAGTGCAATTTACATTTCAAAACAATTGATACAAAAATCAAAACAAGACAACGACTCAATTGCAATTGGACGCAATTATTCGATTCTTGCCTATTACTATAATTCAAACCAACAAACAGATAGTGCTTATTACTATTATAATTTAATTAAAAATGAATATTTAAAATACAATGACAGTATTTTAAATGGTAATAACCTACTAACAATGGCTATTATTGAGCGTTCTTTTGGAGATAATATTGCAAGTGAACATTCAGGTTCATTGGCTTTAAAATATTTTGGTGATAAAAATCCAATTTCCTCGGCAAGTGTATACAATAACTGGGCAATTTCTTCAAACGAACAAGGAGAACTAAAAGACGCGTTGCTATTTTATAAAAAAGCGATTGATTTAACAACTTCAAAAGAAAATAGCATAACTATAAAAAATAATATCGCTAATACCTATAGAAAATTAGGAGATTACAATACTTCAATAAAAATTTTAGATAGCTTATTAAAAGATACTATTGTTAGTTTTACAACAAAAGCTAGGGTTATAGACAATTTAGCTTACGTTAAATGGTTGGCAAAAACAACTGAAAATGTGTTACCTGAGCTAGAAAAAGCCTTGGAAATGCGATTGCAAGAAAATGATTTATATGGATTAATTGCCAGTTATGCACATCTTTCAACATATTATGAAAACTTGAATACTAAAACAGCTATTTATTACGCTTCCAAAATGTACGATGTGGCAATCAGTCAAAATTGTATACCCGATCAATTAGAAGCTTTACAGAAACTGATAGCGTTGGATAAGCCGGTAAAAGCAAAAGCGTATTACCATACTTACCTACATTTGAATGATAGTTTACAAAATGCCAAACAAATAGCAAAAAATCAATTTGCTAAAATAAAATATGATAGTGAAAAAAATAGAGAAGAAAATTCACAACTAAAAATCATTTCAGCTGAAAAGCAATTGGAAATTCAAAAGATAAAAACAAATAACATATTATTGTTCACATCGGGAAGTACAATTTTTATTACTTTATTGGTTTTTATATACTACAAAAGAAAAAAACACCAAATAGAAAAAAGGGTAGAAGTTTATAAAACAGAAAAACGTATTTCTAAAAAAATTCATGATGAAGTAGCCAATAATATGGTAAACATTATGAATAAAATACAATATACCGATAACTCAAAAGAAGCTTTATTGGATGATTTGGAAAAAGTGTATTTATTGACCAGAGATATTTCGCATCAAAACAATTCAATTGAAACTGGAGTGCATTTTGAACTGTTTTTAAAGTCAATGCTCACCAGCTTTAATAGCAATACCACAACGGTTATTCTTAAAGACATTCAAAAAGTAGGATTGGCTTCATTAACAAAAGAAAAGCAAATTGAATTGTATCGTATTTTGCAAGAACTCATGGTAAATATGCGCAAACATAGCGAAGCTACACTTGTTGCAGTTACTTTTAAAGTTGATAAAAATCTATTGTCTGTAAAATATTCAGATAATGGTAAAGGTTTGGAATTAAATGAGTTAAAATTTAAAAATGGACTTAAAAATATCAAAACCCGCATCAAATCTTTATACGGAACTATAACTTTTGAGACAAGCATGCACAATGGTTTTAAAGCATTCATAAGTTTTAAAAAGTGATTTTTAAAAATTTCATTCCTTTTTTTATTTTTTTTTCTGAAGTGTTGATTTTGTGTAGTTTAAGAGACAATTCGTGAATAAGAATTAAAAAAATCTTCCATTTATTTACAATTTTATCTGTTGTTTTTAAGCGTAATACCTAGAAATTAAAAAATAAGATTTCTCCAAAATTAACGCTTACATAATTTTTTATAAAATAAAATTAATGATGAATTTTATGAATAAATGTAAGCGTTTTGTCTTTTGTGCTATTGAAAATAGACTTCAATTTGAAAACCAATAATTCGCCCTTTTGTTTTTTTTATCAAATATTTTAAAATTTTTTAAGCATATTTTTTTCTGATTTACGGAAACCCGTAAAGATTTGATTTTTAATGGAATTATATTTGAATTAGTAAATTAAAATTAAGTATTGAATAGTATAATTAATTTTTTATAAAAAATTGAAATCTTTATGGAACATATTCATATTACAAAAGAACTCCAAACCCATTTTTTAAGGTTATATCAAATGGCATTTTCAGATGATAATTTTGATGTTTTGGAATTAAAAATGCTATATTCTTTCGCGCAAGAAAGAGGTGTTTCTGAGGAGCAATTAAATTATATATTACTACATCCAACAAATGACAATTCAATTCCTGAGACAATAGAGTTGAGAGTTGAATATTTGTATGATTTAGCAATTATGATTTGGGCAGATGGCAAGGAAACTCTTGATGAGAGAAATACTTTAAAAAAATATTGTAAAAGGTTTGATTTTTTAGAAGAGAATATAGAAGAATTAACTACATACTTATTAAAAAACGCAAAAGAGGGAGTTAAGAAGGAGGTAATTATTAATGATTTAAAAAATTTATAAAATGGGATCTATAAAGAATTTATTTGCAATTAATAAGCCAAAAGTTGAAGAAAACAAAATTGAAAGTACAGAGGATCACAGAGAGCAGATTAGAATTACTTATTATCAAAGTGGTTTTGCAGCCTCTCAAAAAGCAACTGGAACTCCAATTGTTTTAAATGCTTGTTTGCAAAATGTATATAACAGTTTTGAAAATCAATGTAAAAAACAAGAAGTAGAACAAAAAATGTTGAAGCAACCTTTTGTTGAGGAAATGGAAAGACAAAATACACAATTAAAAAAATTAGAAACTTTAAAAGGAATTAATGAGGAAAAGGTAGCTAATTTTAGAAGTAAAATTGTAAAAGCAAATGAAGATATTGTTAATGTAAAAAGGAATCCTGAGGACTATGGGATTGATGTAGATAAAAATCCAAAAGCATTGTTGTATATTGGTTTAAGTCTATTAGTTCCAATAACTATTTACCTTTTCGTTTTTTATATATCTGCATCATATTCTGCTTTTTTTAAGGAATTTTCTGATGATAGTTTAACTGCAGCTATTTTTGATGCAAATGCCTTAACAGAGGCATTTAAAGCTAGTTGGTTGGAAGGTGTACTAATTATTACAATTCCTTTTGTTTTTTTAGGACTTGGGTATTTAATACATATGATGCAAAAGAGTAAATCTGTTATTAGTATTATTAAGCTTGTGGGACTGTTTATGATTACATTTTGTTTTGATGGATTATTGGCTTTCATTATTGAAAAAAAGATATATGATTTTAATAGAACACCGACGACACCAGATTTTAATTTTAGTATTGCAATTAGAGAACCAGAATTTTGGATGATTATTTTTGCTGGATTTGTAGTTTACTTAATTTGGGGGTTGGTTTTTGATTTTATAATGAAAGAATATGATAATTTGGATAAAATAAATGTATTCATTAGGTCTAAAAAGGATGAAATTAAAAATTTATATACTCAAAAGAATAAGATAATTTCAACAATAGATCAAATAAAAAAAGATATTACAGATATTGAAGGAAAAATTTCAGAACTACAAGCAAAAATCAATGGTTTTATTTTTCCAATAAAAGAGTACTTATTGTATCATTCACAGTATAAGGAAGGTTGGTACCAAGCCATTGGGACAGAAATAGCATTGCCTAAAAAACAAAAGGAAGATTTATTAGCACAATGTGAAGTTGTTTGTCAAGAACATTTAAAAAGTTTAAAATTAGATGATTTTCAAAATCAAAATGTAGTCTACTCTTAAAATATTATAATGAAAAAAGAAATTAAAAAAATAGTTTTCATTTCGCTGCTTATTTTGAATATAGCATGTGGTGGAAATGATAGTAAGGAAGTTAAAGATACTGTAAATGAAGATTCAAAAAAAGTAGTTGAAAAAACTGATTTAAATAATTGGAATGTTAGTTTTTTACTAGATTTATCAGATAGAATAAACCCCGAAAAATACCCAAATGAAAGTTTGGATTATTATAAAAGAGATGTTGGATATATAAACAGTGTTGCTCAAGTCTTTAGTTCTCATTTAGGAGCAAAAAAGAATAGAAGCATGGATGATAAAATTCAACTTTATTTTGATCCTGAGCCATTAAGTTCGGAAATAAATTCTATATCTAAAAAATTAAAATATCACATTACGAAAGGTAATATTACCCCTGATTTATTAGATGAAATTAAAAATACATATGCAAATTCTCCAATAGAGATTTATAATTTAGCTATTGAAGATGGACAATATGTAGGGTCTGATACTTGGAAATTTTTTAAGAATAAAGTAAAAGATTATTGTGTTGATGAAGCCTATAGAAATGTTTTAATAATTTTAACGGATGGATATGTATATCATGAGTCAACTAAAATTAAGGAAGAGAATTTGTCAACGTATATCACGCCAGAAACGATTAGAAGGGATCATTTAAATGACTCAAAATGGAAAACTAAATTCGATGAAGGAAATTTTGGATTTATTCCATTGGATCTAGATTTATCTAATTTAGAAATTTTGGTTATTGGTATTAATCCAGATGTGAAAAACCCTTACGAAGAAGATGTTATTAAGGCATATTGGACAACTTGGTTTGAAAAAATGAATGTAAAAAAGTTTGAAATTAAGAATGCAGATTTGCCCTCAAATATGGAAAATATTATTAAGGATTTTCTAATAAACCACTAACGAGTATTATATATTTTAGAATTTTGGAAAAAAATGATTCCCTCAAAATATTTTTACAAAAATGTTTAAAATTGTAATAATAAATCTATTTTTTATTTTTTTATTTGTTAGTTGTACATCAAAATCTAAACAAGCTAAATTAAGGATTGATAATAGTTTATCAATCACTAAAGTTAGGGGTGCACAAAATATTATTGAAGCTTCATTAAAACTAAATGAGTTTTTTTTCTACCCAACTTCAACCACAAATCAAATAATCAAACATCCCTATTTTACGGTTTCGTATAGTGAAAAAAACGAACAGGCTGAATGGGTTGCCTATAAAATTACAAGCAATAATTACAATAAAAGTATAGAAAGAACAAATGACTATCGAGAAGACCCATATGTAAAAACTCAATCTGCCAGTCCGAAAGATTATTCTGGTAGTGGCTATGATATGGGACATTTGGCTCCTGCTCACGATATGGGTCATAATATAACTGCTATGAGTGAAAGTTTTTATTTGAGTAATATAAGTCCTCAAAAAGCTTCTTTTAACCGCGGAATATGGAAGTCCTTAGAAGGGAAAATTAGTTATTGGTCATCTTTTAACGATTCGATTTATGTAGTAACCGGACCAATTTTAGACAACCCAATTGAGCATATTGGAGAAAATAAAGTTACTGTACCAAGAGCATTTTATAAAACATTACTTGCTTTTAAAAATGGTAAAATAAAGGCAGTAGCCTTTATAATGCCGAATGAAAAATCTGATAAATCCATTTATACCTATGCGGTTCCAATAGATAAAGTAGAGGAGGTAACCGGAATAGATTTTTACTATAATCTTGATAAAATAATACAAGATTCATTGGAAGCGAATATAAATTTAAAAACCTGGATTTCAATAAGGTAATTATGGGAAAACTCATTAAAATACTATTAGCAATTTCATTCTTTTTATGTCTATTTGATATGCCTTATGGGTTTTATGAATTGGTACGATTTTTAGCTTTGGTAGGTTTTGCTATTTTAGCATACAAATCAAATGAACAGGATAAAAAAACAGCTGTTGTTATTTATATTGCTTTGGCAATTTTGTTTCAACCTATTTTTAAAATAGCATTAGGAAGGATGTTATGGAATGTGGTTGATGTAATTGTTGGACTGGGCTTGTTAATTAGCTTGTTTATTTCTAAAAAAAATCAATTAAAACATAAATTATAAAAATTAACATTCTATTTTGTGTAAATCCGCCACTTAAAGTCAACGGGTTTTGGTGGTTTTAGAAAATCTTTTTTTATACACAAAAGACCTTCAACAGTAAATAATCAATTAAACCAGTTGAAACGTATTTCAATTGTAGCAAATTAAATTCATTTTAAATTATCACATTCATTTTATTTATAACGCAATTATCATTATTTTGCTAGCTAAAAATTGTTGCAAACCAATGCGTCTTTTTTTAAAAAAATAGCTGAAATAAAACAATTGCAAACCCTGTAGAAATAGAGAATTATGAAAAACGAAACTCAAATAAAATGCCCTAATTGCGGAACATCAATTGATGTTCAAGATATATTATCGCACCAGTTAGAAGAAGAAATCAAACAAAAATACCAAGCTCAAATCGCAGAGGAGAAGAAAAAATATGCTTCAGAATTTGAAATTTTAAATAAAGCGAAAGAGGATTTTGAGAGAAAAAAGAAGCAGGAAAATGAACTGTTTCAAGAGCGTTTAGAATCTCAATTAAAGCAAGAAAAAAGAGCCATTGAAGAAAAGGTCAAAGCAAAATTAAAAGAAGAACAATCGGAGCAATTTAAGTCGTTACAAAATGAATTAAATGAAAAATCGGAGCAAATAAAAGAGTTAAATCGTACCAAAGCTGAAATTGAAAAATTAAAACGTGAAAAAGGGGAGTTGAAAGAAATTGCGGAGGCTGAAGCTCAAAAAAAATTAAATGAAATTTTATTAGCTGAAAGAGAGAAAATAAAAAGGTCTGAAGAAGATAAAAATGAGTTGCGTTTTAAAGAATTGATAAAACAGTTAGAAGATCAAAAAAAACTGACAGAGGAAATGAAGCGAAAGCAGGAGCAAGGATCTATGCAAATGCAAGGTGAAGTTCAGGAATTGGCAATAGAAGAGTGGTTAGCTGCTAAATTTCCGTTAGATACTATTGAGGAAATTAAAAAGGGAGCTAGAGGTGGAGATTGTATTCAAATTGTGCATACACGCACTGAACAGAATTGTGGTACAATTTATTATGAAAGCAAACGAACCAAAGATTTTCAACCTAGTTGGATAGAAAAATTTAAAGCAGATATTAGAGATAAAGGTGCAAATATTGGTGTGTTGGTAACAGAAGTAATGCCGTCTGATATGGATAGACTGGGCTTAAAAGATGGTATTTGGATTTGTAATTATGAAGAATTTAAAGGGCTTTGTACTGTTTTAAGAGAATCCATTATTCAAGTGAGTACAGCGGTTAGTTCTCAAGAAAATAAAGGCGATAAAATGGATATGCTATATGATTTTTTAACTAGTAATACCTTTAGAATGCAAATTGAAGCCATTGTTGAAGGCTTTACCCAAATGAAAGCAGATTTAGAAAGTGAAAAACGCTCTATGCAACGAATTTGGAAGCAACGAGATAAGCAAATAGAAAAAGTTGTTACCAATACCATTGATATGTATGGTTCAATTAAAGGAATAGCGGGTAATGCGATACAGTCTGTTAAAGCATTGGAACTGCCAGGTTTTGATGAAGAGCAAACGGAATTAGACTAAGTTCAATAAAATTGAACCTTAAAAATATGTTTACCTATTTTACGAGGTGGCGCCTAACTAATTGATAATTAAGCTCAATTTTTTATCAATTACATGGGTTAAAAAAAGTATGAATTACTTTGAAGAGACAAAAAACAGGCCACCTCCGTCGTACAAATAATCATTACCTAAACAGATAGTTTCTTTTTTAAGAGTGGCAATGTATTTATCGAGCGCCTTACCATCTTTGTGTTTTAAGATATTTCCTAAAAAAAGTACCTTGTTGTCAATCATCCCCATGGTTCCGCCAATAAAACCATTTTTATGGTCGATAATTCTAATTTCAGAAGGATCAAAATAAAAATAGGCTATTTCAGCCTTTTTAAGTGCTTTAACAATTCCGTTATCAGACGTAATTATTGTATCGTCTAAAGTAAACATACTGCATCTGGCATAGGATTGAGGGATATTTACAAGTTGTTTTAACGAACACCATTTTTGAATGGAGATGTCTGGTTTTCCTTTTTTACAAAAGAAATATTTTTTAGTGCTTAAGCAATTATACAGCACACTATTATCTATATTTTTACCAACAGGATTTGTTCCAAATGTATAGTTCACAGCTTTTTTATCAAGAAAATTAATCAATTCTTTTGTAGTGTTAGGAGCTATAATAAGTTTATTTGCATCTTGAAACATAAAGATATCCGGATGACCAGAAATAGCGTTGTATGTGATATCCTCGCTTGAAAACTCGAAAATATCATCTACATATTTTTCAAGGTTCTTTTTTACCTCTAAAGGAGTTCTTTTGTCAATTATAGCATACATCTAATTCAAAATCTTTTAGGTTTTTATCTGCTACAAATTTAATGTCATATCCTTTTTCTCGAAGTGTATTTCTGTTTTTTCCTTTATACCCAATAGCGTAATTCAATTGATTTTTTGCCACATAAATGATTGATTTTCCTTTATGAAGATGTTTGCTCATCAATACATCGCTCCATAATTCAGACAATACCATTTCTTTAAACGAAGGATGGATAGGGCCAGTTATTAACGATTTGTCAAATTCTAATTCTTCCGAAGGATGCAAACCAACTCGTAATACCTTTATACTGGCTTCATTAAATATTTTTAGTACTTCTTTACACCAACTTAAAGCATCTTCCATTGAAAGTGGTTGATATTCGCCTTTTTTATATAATTTTTCCAAAACAGTTCCTTTTACTACAATTGTTGGATAAATACGTGTTGTGTCGGCCTTTAAACGAACAATATCCCGGGCTGTTTGTAAGGATAATTCTAGCGTATCATAGGGAAGTCCCAACATCATTTGAAGTCCCAATTCAAAATTTCTTTTGCGAATAAGTTTAGCTGCATTTTCAATGGCATTAAACTTATGACCTCTTCCAGATTTAACCAGCACTTTATCGTTTGTAGATTGGGCACCTAATTCAATAGCGGTAACACCGTATTGTTCTAAAATATCTAAAATTGGATTTGTAATATAATCAGGTCTTGTAGAGATTCGAATACCCTGAACTTTACCAGTTTTTACATAGGTATGTGCAACTTTTAAATAATTGATCATTTCCTCTTGAGGAATACCTGTAAAACTACCCCCAAAAAAAGCGATGTTAATTACTGTGCCTTCAGAAAGTGTTGCAAGGTAACTATCTATTATTTGACCAATTTCATTTGGTGTTGGAACCGAAAAAGTATTACTTATTTTTTCCTGATTACAAAACACACATTGATGCTGGCAGGCTAACTCAGGAATAAATATTGGGATATTACAATGCTTTTTAAGACTCATTTTATAACTATTTGTGCTTTTTTATTTTAAATTATTAGCAATAGGTTTTAAAATGCAATTTTACGATAATTAAATTTGACTCTAGCTTGTAAGGTGTATAAACATATTTTTAGGGTTCAATATTGTTAAGATGAATCCTATTTTTAAATTTAGTCATTAATTGATTTAAAATAAGTTTCACAATTAAATCATTTTTCAACGAACGATAATTTCATGAATTTTCCCTGCAACTTCAAGACCTGCATTTCTTCCTGTATCTTGAAAAATAATTTTTTGAGTTCTTTTATTTAATAGTAAAACATTTACTTCTGAAGTCATACTTTCATTTATACGGCCATCCATAAAACCTAATATTGGAGAAGAAAGTTCGGTTGTTTCATGTCTAAAAGCTTTAATTTCAAGTTTGTATTTGCTGTTTTCTAAAATGATTTCAACTTTATGTGAATCAACAAATGATTTAGTAAGATATGAATTATTGTATGTTGTAAATTCAATCAATTTATTGTTCAGCCAAAGTCCTGCTATAAAGCCAATAAATGAACTTTTTAGCCAAGGTATTTTGGCAACTGAACATTTTAATGATACGTTGGGTTGACTAAAATGATTTGTTTGCATCCAAATATAAGCACTTGGAAAAGAATGCCCCCAGTCCTTTTCAATATATCCCTTTCCGGCAGTAAAATCTATAACTTCATTGTGAATAGTCAATTGACCTTCAATGGAATGATCCATACTTAATATACCATGATAGCATTCCATAAATGGAACAAAAGAGAAAGGTCCCATAATACCAGGAGAATACCATTTACTAGGCCATTTCACTAGTTTTTTAAAACGTAACTCACCTTTTATTTCAGGTAAATCTAATTGGATGTTATGAATAGTAAAAATATTATTTGCCAATTTAAATTCAAATGTATCTGCTTTTGTTTGAAATTCTTGCATATCAAACTTGTGATACTCAGCAGTAAGTTTTTTTCCATCTAAAATTTGAATAAAACCTTGTTGATTTCCATTTTCATCCATAGAAATACCAGGTATAATGGCAAATGCCCTATCTTCTAATTTATTGAGAACTTTGTAATACCATCCTTCAAAATACTTTTCAGTTTTTCCCCAGCCATGGTATCGTTCAGGATTAAACAAGGCTTTTAATTTTTTTGTAAGCATATTTGAAATAATATTTATATAAATCAAATATAAGAAACATAAAATAGTTTGGTATTTTAAATGAACGTTTTAAAACATTACCCTGTAAAACGTGTAAACTGATGTTTGGTTGCAAGTAGCATTGATAAATTGAGGATTAACACAATAACCTAATTGTTGTGCTTTTCTTCCATCTGTGTAAGTGCCTATTTTATCTCCAAACAAATATTTAAAAATGGCTTTATTATTATAAAAATCAACATCGTTTGTGTTAATATCTATAAATTCATCAGATTAAAAATCGGTACTTCAAACAATGGAGATACCATACAAGAATATGCTAAACTACTTTGATAACAGAAGTGTAAATGCCTCCGCTGAATCATTCAATGCAAAATAAAATTATTTATAGTTCAGTTTAGAGGTATTAAAAACGTGGATTTTTCTTTTTAAGACCATCAACTATTTTTGCTTAAAACCAAAATCTCATAATTTTTGGACTTGATCAATCGTATTCTTTTTCGTATTCAAATGTAAGAAATTTAGTTATACTAAACATAAAAAAATGGTTTAGTGAACACTAAACCGTTAATTTTTAATTACATAAAATTTGTAGCGAGATCGGGAATTGAACCCGAGACCTCCGAGTTATGAATTCCAAGTAAAAATTGATTTACAACCATTTTACTGGGGCTCCAGAGCTATATAATTTTAAAAACGTATGCAAAAAAGTATGCGGTTTTTAGCTTTTGATTATTATAATATTTTACTCAAATATAAAAAGAATTTGGATTGGTTTGAATATTAATTTAATAAATAATTTTGTTGGAGAACAGAAATAAGAAAATGTTTTTAAAATCACTTTAATTTTAGCTTTCTGATAATTGTCATAAAGGTTAAAAAAAAAATATTTAATTTTAATACCTTGAAAAGCCCCCAAATGAATTGCTAAAAAAATCAACATATATTATTTATAAACAACAAACATAGATTCTCTTGTTTTTTAGTGTTTTTTTTATGGGATAAACTTAAGTGAGCTAAAAATTATTAGTTTACTTAAGTTAGTAATAAGATGAATTAAATGTTGTTTTATCTTGACAAAGAAACGGATTAAACTATTTATTATTTAGATAAAACGAGTTAGGCACAATTAAATTCGAAATTGGAACAACTATGAAAAATAAATATTTATTGTATATTGATATTCTTGGATTTGCTGATTTAGTCAGTAGTAATTCCGATAAAGTAGAAATGATTTATAACATAATTGATTCACTTAATGTACATTCACACAATGCATTTAAAACAATAGTTTTTTCAGACACAATACTTGTTTACAATAAATCAGAGCCTACAAACACTAAAGAAAATCAATATTTTGTGATGTATGCTATTGAATTTATACAAGATTTAACATATCATTTAGCAGATAAAGACATCTATTTTAGAGCCATCTTGACTTATGATAAATTTAAACATTATAATCTTAAGAACGTTGAATGTTATTTTGGAGATGCGTTGATTAATTGTTACAATAAAGAAAAAGAAGTAAACGGAATAGGTTTATTCATAGATAAAAGAATATTAAATTTCAATCGAATATATCCAACTACTAATTACGATAATGACTTAAATTTTGTTTCAGTATTACAATGTTTTGAAAGATTAAGTGAAAATACTCTAGGCATTTTACCTTCTGAGGATTTATTGACAATAGATGGAACAGATGAATATTGGGCGATAAAATTTGAACTGAATTATTTAAAAAATATTTATTTAAATTCAATAAATCATTCAAATTCAAAAGTAAGAGGAAAATTTCTTCAGACATATCAGTTATATAAAAACCTTTTCAAACCAATTCTGACCGAATTTGAGAAAACCAATTTTTCATATCAAAGCATTAATGAAAATGCAGATTGGTCTATAAAAAGAGAAACATATGACTAAACTGTGCCTAACACCTCATATAATTTATGCTTACATTTGAACTAATACAAACGACAAACATTCAACTAACGATTTGCTACAACCGAAAAATCTCCGATTTTCCAGTCGCACAAATCATATAAAATCACGTTGTGGTTTATATTACGATAGAAATTCACAAGAAAAATTGCAACTTGTCTAAAATTTTGAAAATTAATTATGAATCAATAAATTTAAACACTATGAAAAATTTGAAAATTATGAGAAAGAAAACATTTAAAAATTGTTTGAAATTAGGTTTAGTCTTTTTTTGTACTCTAATCTTTTTATCAAGTTGTCAAAATGAGGAACAAATACTTGAGGAACAAACCGCAGAAGAACAAATAAATGATTTTGAACAAACACTTCTTAAAAAAAACAAACTTAAAAATAACCAAGCTGTTATAGAAGCTGCTAAAAATTGGTTCAAACAAAATCCTAACGAAAATAATTTTACTGCTCTTGAACATTTAGAAGAAATTGATTGGAACAATGCCTTTGTTACTTTCAATAACAACACTTATGCTGTTGAAGTGCCTATATATTTTAAAAAAGATTTTAATCTAATTCCTTTGCAAAAAAAGAAAGGAAAAAATTATCTTAAAAAAGAAAAAACATTTAGTCGACTTTTATTTTTACCATCAAATAATAGTGAAAAACCTTTCAGTAGTTATCTTACTAATTTCTATCTTGATAATAGTAAAACTCTTGAAAAGTTATTTTCAAGTGTTAATTATTTTCACATCCATAATTCTTTCAAAGGAAAAATAGCAATAATAGATGCTAACAATAATCTTAAAGAATTTAAGGATACTGCAAAAAAAACAAAAAAACAACAATATTTGTCTAAGTTAGCTCCAATGGAAGTAACTTGTGTTTGGTGGGGTTGGTGGTATGAAGATGGCCATTTTGAAGAAATAAGTTTAGTTGGTTGTTCTTCTGGTAGCGACTATAACCCTGAAACTTATGGTGTTTATTCTAATTATGGAGGAGGTGGCAGTAGCGGAAACGGTAACCCAAAAGATAGTGAACCGCTTCCTCTTGAACCTGACCAAATTATTGATACAAATCTTACTGGAAAAGAAGGGTGTATTAACGACCTACTTGACGAAACAGGAAATTCATATATAAAAAACATATTGAATAAATTTGATGGGAAATCTGAATTTGACATTAAAATTGAATCTCAGGCAAGAGTCTATAATAAAAATGGCGATGAAGTTAACGGGCTTACAAAGTCTCCAATAGATAATGTAATAACTATTCAAATCAATTCATATCAGATGGAAACTAATAAAGCACTTGAAGTTGCAAGAACAATCTTACACGAATATATTCATGCTGATATGTATAGAAAGTTATTAACAGAAAATCCGACAAATGATGAATTAGACTTTAGAACAACATATGAAAAATTTGAATCAGATAATTTTGAAGCTTCTTTTCAACATGAAACTATGGCAGATTTATATGTCGGAGAAATGACAAATGCATTAAAGAATTTTCATGAAAACGCTTTAGTAGGTGATTATAACTGGCTTACCAATAATGGCACTAATCCGTTACCTAATAGTTTCTATGAAGCATTGGCGTGGCAAGGCTTAAAAGACCAAGGAGTAAAAGCTTATACTGACTTATCTGACAGCAAAAAAGAAGAATTAAAAAACAGTTTAGAATTTCATTACCCTACTATTACACCAAATTGTCCAAACAATTAATCATGAAAAATATATTTTATTTAACTTTTGTAATAATTCTATTGTCATTTAATTCCAAAGCTCAATCAATAGATAAAGACACACTCTTTTTTAAATTTGACAGGAATTATATATTGGGCGCAAAGGATGGTTCAGATGATTTCTTACTTGCTGATAGTAATTCTGACGGAACGTTTTATTTTGAAAGAAAAGAAACAACTTATAATTTAAAATCCAAAAAGGTAAAATGTTTGAAAAAATTCATACATAATTCAGAATTTTACAGAAAAAAAAATCATAGAAAGCTTAATGATTTCAGATTATATGAGTATTTTGAGAAATATGTTGTCTTTTTGGTTAACAAGAATGAATATATTCACGTAGAATCCAGATTTGAAATAGAATAATACAAACCACAACCACGTAAATAAAAAATAGCAGAATAAGTACAAGTTTTTTTAATTTGTACTTTTCTGCTACTTTGTAGTTTAAACGAAAATAGCAACAAATAAACCTGCGACTTTCCATATACAAACTCGTTGGCAGCAAGCAAAAGAATGAAACAAATTGCAATACTTATACTGATAGTGATAATACATACAAGCTCATTTGCTTGTGATTGTAAAGAAATAAAAAGAGACAGTGCGGTCATTGTTGGATTAAGAAATTCTGACATGGTTTTTACTGGTGAACTTATAAAAAGTGATTTTGAGAATAACACTTTTAGTTTTTCAATCTTTGAATTATTTAAAGGAGATTACAAAAGAGATACTATTTGGGGGAAAGCATTTTCTAACTGTTCTATATTTCCTACTGTCAAAGGGATTTGGATTGTTTACGCTGAAAAACTAAACGATACAACAATCGAATTAAATGGATGTTTGCGTTCTATGGCATTACAAAGAGCCGAGGGAATTATACCACCTCCGCCACCAGAATTTTCTGAAAATGATGAGCCAATTAATACTTTGAAATATCAATTGCAGAAATTAGAAAAGAGAACTGAAGGTATTGCAATTTGGTTCAATGATTATGAAAAACTAAAAAAAATCACAAAGAAAAATCATCATCAAGCCATTAAAGGAAAAGATAATGATAGCAAGAATGCATTTGAGATTAAAGATATTTTACTTGGATTTTTTATGTTGACCAATATAATTCTTCTGATAGTATTAATAAGAAAGAAGAAGAATGCCAGCTGCTAACACGCAATAAAAATGAACAAGAACAAACAAATAATATATTTAACAAGAATCCAAATAATATGAAAAAAATTTACATTATTCTTTTTTTAATAACATTTACGACTAATTCCTTTTCTCAAAATTTTTCAACAAAAAATGCTGGAAATTGTTTCAGTTTGGAAATCCCAAATTATATGGTTAAAACGTATGATTTGAATGATGTCGCAACATTACAATATAACAATACAGTAAAAGAAGCTTATGTAATTGTAATTGAAGACTCTAAGGATGAGTTAAATTCTTTAAGTATAATTTTTCAAAATCCTAAGGAATTTCTTGAAAATTTCACTAAAGATTATCAACTGGAAACAGAAAATAGAACAATCTCCGAAATAACAGAGTTTGAATCTAATGAAAATAAACATGCTCAGGTTGAATTGAGTTGGAGTACAGAAGATGGTAGTTTATATATGCTAATAACTACAGTAGAAACAAAAGAGCATTTTTATAAAATATTATGTTGGACTTTGCTAGAGTATAAAGATAATTTGAGGGATGATTATTTAATGATTTCAAAATCACTTACCGATTAAAAACTGCAACCAACACCCCATAAAATTTAAACTAATAGAAAATTTAAAATATTAAATAAACAATTTGCTACGGCTGAAAATTATCGTATTTTTAAAACGCACAAATCTTATAAAAGCCCGTTGTGCCCCATTGTGTAAGAGCCGACCGCACATTCAAGCACATTTGGTTTTGCCGACACTCAAAGCCAAAACAGAAAAACCAAAAGAGCTTGAATTTTGCCAACGCTAAACTGAATAAAATTGAATGACAGAAAGTTCCAAAATATTAGAAATACTGAACACATCACCAAGTGTTGAATTGCTGCGTTTAAAAAACAGAGAAATAATTATTGAGTTTTTGATAAGTACATTTTCAAGCGAACAAAGCTCAATTTCTTCTGAAAATATCCATAATCAATTAGCCGATTTCTTAGAATACAAGCAAGTTGAAAATGATGAAGACAGCGAAATAAGTGCCTTTGATACTTATGAAGAAAAAGCTAAAAAGTACATTCTAAATTGGACAAACAAAGGTTTCTTAACCAATTATCCTGATGAGCAAGGTGAAGTTTTCTATGAACTTTCTAATAATTCAAGTAAAACTATCGATTGGTTGTCAAGTTTGAAAAAGGAAGAATTTGTTGGTACAGAATCAAAGTTCAATAACATTTTAAATCAGCTAAAAGAGCTTGTAGAATTTACCAATGAAGATGCTGAAAAACGGATTGAGTTATTGAATGAAAAGAAATTAGAAATTGAACAACAAATTCAACGAATAAAAATTGGCGAAGATGTAAAAGTGTTCGAAGAATTTGAAATCGTTCCACGTTTCAACCAACTCAATCAATCGGCTAAAGAATTATTATCGGACTTTAAAGAAGTTGAAGATAATTTCAAAGAAATAACCAAGGGCATTTATCAAAAACACGCTGACGGGAGTTTAACAAAAAGCGATATACTGGAATTTACTTTTGATGCACTTAAAGCCTTGAAAGAAAGTCAACAAGGTAAAAGTTTTTACGCTTTTTGGTCGTTCATTTTAAATCCTGAATTGCAAAACAGATGGGAAAGTCTTACTAAAGAGTTGTACAAAACATTAGAGGAAAAATCAATTCCTGTAAACGACCCGTTCCTAAAAGGAATGAAAAAGCACCTTCATAGTTCAGGGCAAAAAGTATATAAAGCCAACGATAAAATGGCTGAAAAATTGAGCCGTATTATTCGTGAGAGTGAAAGCTCAAAATCAGAAGCAACTAAAAGAATAATTCAGGAAATAAAGAAACACCTTGTAGAAATTGGCAAAGCTAAAATAAGGAAAAAGCCTAACATTTCGTTTGAGTTGGAAACTGATATCGAAACCAACATTTTGTTCGAAAGAAAACTCACTTTTGAACAAAAAGAAGAAATCACTTACAAAGAGAAACCGCAAGTTGCAAACGAAGATATCACTTCTTCCAATCATTTGAGTAAGCTATTTTCTCAATCAAACATTGACAAAGAAATGCTTAGAAAAAGGATAAAAGATATTCTAAAAGAAAAATCTCAAACAACGCTTTTTGATGTGGTTGAAAATCATGGAGGACTTGAAAAAGGTTTACCTGAACTATTTGGATACATTGGTATTGTAAAAGAATTTAAACATTCTATCAATCTCGAAAAAACCCAGAATATAGTGTTTGATGTAGAAAATAAAAAGCAGATTAAAATACCCGAAATCATATTGACCAAATGAGTAATTTAGAACAAAATATAAATCCATACAGCAAGGCAATAGTAAAATTGCTCAAAGGAGTTGTTGAGCGTAACTCAAACGTGTGGGAAGATATAGTCTTTTATCAAAATGAAATTCAGGAATACATAAGCCAAGTTGGTTTAGAACTCATTTTAAAAAAAGATGATGGTTTTGCCTTTGTAAAACAATTTGAAGACGGTGAGGGAAAAACACTTGGTTTGGTAACAAGACGACAAATCGGATTTGAAACATCAATCGTGCTTATGGTTTTAAGACAAAGTTTAGAGGAATTTGATAGTAATCCAACACAGTTGGCTACAGAAAAATTTATAACCGATTCCGAAATTAAAGATGAATTGGAACTCTTTCTTCAACAGGGCTACAATAAGTTGAAATTTCAAAAAGATTTGGATAGCTACATTAAAAAGGCTGTAGAACTAGGCTATTTGAAAGAAATAAGCAAAAAAGAAAATGAAACGAAATATCAAATACATCGCATTATCAAAGAAAAAATAACACTGGATATATTACAGGATTTTAAAACAAAATTGCAGGAATATGTTGAGTCTGTTTAGTACAAGTTCTGACACAGCGGGTTTCAGACTTCAATATATGGAAGTTTTTAATTGGGGAACATTTGATAAAAAAGTGTTCAGAATAAATCCTCAAGGAAATAATTCATTATTGACCGGTGCTAATGCATCAGGTAAAAGCACTTATATTGATGCGTTACTTACATTGATAGTTCCTGCCAAAAGAGACCGCTTTTATAATCAGTCATCGGGTGTTGAGAAAAAAGGTGACCGAACTGAAGAAACATACGTGTTGGGACATTACGGAAATATACAGGAAGAAGGGAAAAGCTCTACTTCCACACAAAAACTCCGCGATACGAACACTTATTCAGTAATTCTTGCTCACTTTAAAAACACTGACCAAAAACAAATTACAATTTTCCAGGTGCGCTGGTTTTCAAACAATGAGATGAGAAGACAATTTGGAATTGCACACCTTCCGCTTGAAATAGAAAAAGATTTCGGTCAGTTTGATGCGAAGGGACTGTGGAAAAGGAGGCTGGATAAAAACTACAATGCAAACAGTACTAAAAAGAGAATAGAATTTATAGATGGACCATCAGCTTATGCTGAAAGAATGTCAACCCTATTTGGTATGCGTTCTGTGAAAGCTTTGAGCTTATTCAATCAGGTAGTAGGTGTGAAAGTTTTGGAAGACTTGGACGAGTTTATCAGAACTAATATGTTGGAGGAGCAAGATGCCGAAACGGAATTCATTCAACTAAAAGAAAGTTTTTTGACTTTAATGGATGCAAAAACCAACATTGAAAAAGCCAAAGAGCAAATTGCACAACTTGCTCCTATCAATGAAATTGCAATTCAACTGAACAAAATTAAAGAGAATTTGAAGCATTTAGAGCAATCAAAAGAAACGGCTGTTTATTGGTTTGCAATGAAAGGTGTTGAATTAGGAGAAAAGGAACTTAAAAAATGTAAAGCAGAAATAGTACTACTGAATGAGGAATTAAAGGAGTTAAGAAATAAAGAGGAAACATTAAAACAAGACGAAAGAAGAATTTCTATTTCTATTGAAAAAGATGAAGTTGGAAGTAAAATCAAGGATTTAGAAAAAGAGATACGGCAGCTTGAACGAAGTCGAGAATTAAGAAGTAGTAAACTTGACGATTACAACAAAATTGCTCAAAATATAGAATTGAGCACCAACCCAGGCGAAGAAACTTTTAAGATAAATAGAGAAAAAGCAAAAGAATTAAAACAAGCTACTCAATTAAAAATTGATGATGAAAATGAAAACCTTCGTGCATTAAAAAACCAAGCTGATGATTTTGAGACATCAACTAATGATTTAGTAAAAACCATTCAAACGCTTCAAAAGAACAAAAATAATATTGCAGGTCGCGAAGCCGAAATACGAGATGAACTCATTCATCACATTGGTGCGAGTAAAGAAGAAATTCCTTTTATTGGTGAACTTATCAAAGTAAAAGATGATGAATTGGCGTGGGAATCTTCTATTGAAAAAGTGCTTCACAATTTTGCTTTACGGTTAATTGTGCCACCAAAGTATTATTCAAAAGTAAATGAGTATGTAAACGGCAACAATTTACGAGGAAGAATCCGGTATGATAAATTCGAAGAACAAGCTTATCTCAAAAATTTACGCTACAAGAATGTCAACGAAAAATCTTTAATCAACAAAATTGAAATAAAGCCAAAAACACAATATGAGGAATGGATTGAGAACTATTTAGAAGTACAGTTTCAATTCATTTGCGTGGATAATCTTTCTGAGTTTGAACGCTATTCTGAAATGGCAATTACTCAAAACGGTTTAATAAAATTCAGGAAAGGGAAGCACGAAAAAGATGACCGCCCACATATTTCAAGAAAAGAAAACTATGTTTTAGGTTGGGATAACAAAGAAAAAATTGCAGTATTAAAGAAAGAATTAACAAATCTACAAAATCAACAAACCGAAAATAAGAAAGCTATTTCAAATAAAAATACCGAGATAAAAAATTTAGGCACATTTAAAGATGAATGCCATAATTTGTTCTCAAAGTATGAGAAATATGATGATATAGACTGGCAAACCTACGCTAACCAAATACAGGAAAAAACAGAGCAGAAAGATGATTTAGAAAAAACCAATGACCGAGTAAAAAAGTTGCAAGAGCAGCTAGAAAAAGTTCAGGCAAATTTAAAACAACTTTCAGAAGTTGATATTGAGAATAAAGTTATTGAGAAAGGTAAAAAGCAAACAGAAATTGACTCCGTCACTAAAACTGTAAATAGCAACAAAGCTGTTTTCGAGCCTTTGGGGCATATCGATGTTTCCGAATTTGAAAAACAAAATCAAGATTTGCTAAGTATGGAATACGCATACTTTGAAACAAGTCGCAAAAAATTTCAAGACGAAAATGCAAAAGAAACAGAAGAACTTGAAGGACAAAAACAGAAGAACGAAGACGAAGTGAAAATTAAAATCAATGCTTTTAAACGTCCTACTGAAATAATTACAAACAAGTTTAAAGATTGGCGTTCTGATGTAAATTCATTACCCGATTCAACAAATTTAGAATTTATTAATGAGTATCAGAAGTTATTGGAAAGATTAGAAAAAGATAATCTTCCAAAATTTGAGAAAAAATTCAACGACTATCTCCAAGAAACTATTACTAATAAGGTGGGTAATTTTAGAATGTTTTTTGAAAACTGGTCAGATTCCATCAAAGAAAATATTAAACACCTGAATGATTCATTAAAAGATATTGATTTCAAAAACAATCCCAAAACTTATATTCAACTGGTTGCACCCAACAAAATTAATGATGAAGTAAAAGAATTTAGGAATCTACTTCACGCTGCCATTCCAAACATCAGGGAAGTTGATTCTTCCATTGATGGGAGGAAAAATCATTTTTATAATCACATTGAACCATTGATTTCAAAATTAGACAAAGAAGAATGGCGTAAAAAAGTTATGGACGTCCGTTTGTGGTTTAGCTACAAAGCAGAAGAATTTTACAAGGAAACCAATGCCAAATTCAAAACTTATGAAAATATGGGACAACTATCGGGTGGTGAAAAAGCACAACTTACATACACCATTTTAGGTTCGGCTATAGCCTATCAATTTGGTTTAACATAGGAAGCTTTGCAAACTAATTCGTTTCGCTTTATTGCTATCGACGAAGCTTTTAAAGCGCAAGACGAAGATAAGGCTCGCTATCTAATTACACTTTGCAAACAGCTTCATTTACAATTGTTAGTTGTTACTCCAAGTGACAATATTCATATTGTGGAAAATGATATTTCGTTCGTGCATTTTGTAGAGCGAAAAGAAGAAAGACACTCTTGGCTATATGATATGCCTATTGAGCAATTTAAAGAAGAAAAAACAAATTACTTGACTCAATGATTACACCACAAGAAATAAAGAAAAAAGCCGAAAAAAAATATATTTTCTTTCTTCAATCGTTGGTTATAAATAACACTTACGAGAAACTTGTGATTAGAGGAGATAAAAAATACACAAAATCATCATTACCTGAATTTGAAAAAGAAATACAGTTAATTATAAGCCAATCCAAAGAGAAAAAAGGATTTGGTTACACCCTAGATTTTCAACAAGTAAAAACAAAACATTTAGGCACACAAGATTTACCAACTTCCATTTATTTTGATACAGAAAAAGATTTTCTGAAGTTTTTAGGCAAGGAAATCGAAGTTAAATTATTCAATGAAAGTATTATAAAAATCACTAAAGTATTTCCTGAATTAAAAGAATGGATAATTAATAACCCTATTAAGGTTATTCAAAACACAGTTGAATGGGGAAGTATTTTAAAAGTATGTCTATATTTCAAACAAAATCCTAAGCCAAATTTATACATAAGAGAACTGCCAATAAATGTTCATACTAAATTTATTGAGCGGAATCAAAGTGTTATTAAGGATTTGCTCGACATCTTAATCTCAGAATATAACAACAAGGAAGAAAAGCAATTTGAAAAAAGATTTAATCTGAAATATGCAGAACCACAAATACGGTTTGAAATTCTTGACAAGGAAGTTAGTCAAAAATTCTTTTCGGGAATTGATGATATTTCTATTCCTATGAGCGAATTTGAGACACTTGATTTGCCAATTGAAAGGGTAATCGTTTTTGAAAATAAAACAACTTTTTATACTGCATTGACTCTTCCCAAAATGGATAAAGCGATAGCTCTGTTCGGAAGTGGTTTCAGTGTTTCAAATCTCAAGAATGTATATTGGTTTAAACATAAAGAATTACTTTACTGGGGAGATATTGACGTACAAGGTTTTGAAATCCTATCACAATTCCGTAGTTATTTCCCTCAAACAAAAAGCATTTTAATGGACAAACCTACATTTGACAAATTCTTTGAAAACGATAGCGGAACACCGACAAACATTTCCGTACAACTTAATCTGACTGACGAAGAACAACAACTTTATGACATTTTAAAAACAAATAACTGGCGACTGGAACAAGAAAAAATTCCGTTTGACTATGTTAATAAATATTTTGAAAATGAATAATTCAACCCTTCACAGCCACATACATTGCCAAGTCGCGCGAAAAACCAACCGCACAAACCAAAACTTGTCAAAGAGTGTGTCTAACCCAATCCACGGACAAAGAATAAACAACTAAGGCACAACACCGGTAGCCGTTGCACAAGACCTTAAAACATAAATATCCTATTTCATAAGCTCCTTTTTAAGGGGCTTATTTTTTAAAGCAACAGCAAACTCTTCTCAATTTCGAATCGCTTAAAAAGGTTTATTTGAAGGCCTATAAAGCCCTCTAATTTTAAAATAAAATGATGCACCTGTTTTGCAACACCTTTTACAGTTTTTGAAATGAATTTTAAGTGCTTTTTCAGATTATAAGCCATTTTGACAGATGTATAACTACTCAACAACAAACAAAACGCCTGGCTTTTTAAGCTAGGTGTTTTGTTTTTTATGAAACAATCGTTTTACAATCAAAGTTTAAAATTGTAGTGAGGAATTAATGTCAATAAATTCCCTGCAGACTGGAAACGATATAGAAAAGCTGCAGGACCAAAAAGCAACGAACAAATGGCAAATTATGCAGATACTTTAATTGCTTTTTGGGATGGAAAAAGTAAAGGAACTAAAAATATGATTGTCTTAGCAAAACAAAATAACTTGAAAGTAATAATTATTGATGTTTAATAATTGCCTAAAAATAAAAAAATGATTTTACAATACGGTTTCCCATAATCTCAATTCAATTTAGTATCATACATTTGAATGTATCAAATCAATACAAAGCATATTTAAATTCATTATAAATTAACCTTAAACATATTTTTTAAACGCAATTTTATTAAATTAGTACATTCAAAAAATTGCACAATCAAAAATAATAGAACATATATATAATGCTTTATCTAGGAAGTTTGACTGGATAAAAATACTTAATATAAGTATATAAAAAAGTTATATGCCATTTTCATAAAATTTTACGATATGAAAGAAAATAAACTAAATACTCTAATTGAAAATTATCATAAAAGTTAAAAAAAATCATCAATAGAGACTCATCGTAGAAGGTATTCCGCAGAAATATTTAGTGAGATTGATAATTTTTTTATTAAAAATGGATTACATGAATTTGATATTCAACTTCTAACATTGGAAAGTTTAAATTTCATTAACGAAAGGCCGATTAATATAAATTTTAAAAAACAATCTTTTGAACATTCTACTAAAAGTAAAATTTTTGATTTTGTAAAAGAGTATAGTCCTGAAAAAATACATAAACTTATTATTTCAAAGACAAAAAATGAAACAGTAGATCTGAAAAAAATTATTTATTTAACAGAAATAGAACTACAAAATCTACTTAATATCAGTAACGAAGATTTTAAAAAATATACTGTTATAAATACTTCATTTGTGAAACTTAAAAAAAGAATATTTCTTAAATTAATTGAGTATTATAAACTTGAGGAAAATTCAATTTTCCATTTCCTCAATGACATAAATCCTAATTATAAAAATATAGAGAAAAACTTTAAGTTAATTGAAAAAGAATTATCCGAAAGCGAAATTAATGCATATTATTTTTTGAATAGTATAATAGATGAAAAACCAATTAAACAAAAACTTAAAATGATAATCTAAACGGTATATAACACCTCATAAATTTTATGCTTACATTTAAACTAAATAACGAACCGACAAACATTCAACAAACGATTTGCTACGGCAGAAAAATCTCCGATTTTCCAGTCACACAAATCTTTTAAAAGCCAGTTGGGCTTAATTAAAAAAATGCGAGGGTTTGTTTAAAATACAAGATGATCAATCCTTTTTGGGAATATTTCCTCATTAGTCTAAGTTCAATATTTAAATAGAAAAAGAAAGAAGTAAATTCAACATTAATCAGAATTAAAACAGCAAAAAAATATTTAGTAAACGAACTAATTATTAACCTAATACTTCAATGCAATTCGCCATTTTGTTAATTTTATTATTTATATTGGTTAAGTATTTAAAATAAGAAAAGATATTACTATTATGCTTGAACATAGAATCAACATCTTAACCCAAAAATGTTTTTTTCATTTGCCCTCCCTTATCTTATTGGTTGCAGTATTTATAAATTTCAACATAGGGTATTCTCAAACTAATTCAAAAACAGAAAGTTTACTTAGTGTTCTAAAAACTAAAACAATTGATTCCGATAAAGCGGAAATTTATGCTGAATTGTGTTGGGAAAACCGGTATAATGATTTTAAGGTAGCATTAAACTATGGTAACAAAGCCATTGAAATATATTCAAAGCAAAAAAATATTGCTGGTCAGTGTAAAGTTTTAAATTTTTTAGGCGTATCAAAAAAGCAACACGGAGATTATTCGGCTGCTTTGGATTACCATTTTAAGGTGCTTGACATGAATATTGAACCCGACAACATTGAGATTGCATATGCTTATAATAACATTGGAGAAATTTATCGACTACTGGGGAAAAATGAAGAAGCAATAGAGTATGCTAATAAAGCATTAAAAATTAATGAATTAATTCATAACGAGGCTGGTATGTCTTATAATCTGATTTTGATAGGCTCAGTTTTGGGAAGCGAAGAAAAATGGGATGAAGCATTAATTAAATTCAAAAGTGCCTTACAACTTCGGGTAAACAATGGAAACCCTGAAAGGCTATCTATAATGAATTATCATATTGGTAATTATTTTTTAAAACTAAATCAGCCAGATAGTGCACTAGTCTACTACCAACAGTCAATTGATGGCTTTAAGAAAAGCAATGGAACTGATATGTCGCAAATTGTTTATGGGAAGTATTACGCTGCAACAAAACAACTTCAATTAGCAGAACACAATTTAAAGAGTGCGATTGAAACCTTAAACGGCAAACCAAGCGAAATATTACTTGAGTTATATGAAACCTTAAGCTTAGTGTATTTTGAACAGAATGATTTCAAAAACGCATATCTACTACAATTAGAATCTACCCAATTAAAAGATAGTTTATTTAAAATAGATAATACCCGAAAAATTACTCAGCTTGAAAAAGATTTAGAATTTAAAATTGAAAGAGTTAAGTATGAAGCAGATATTGTCAAGCAAAAACGGGTTACTTATGGTTTAATTATTATACTATTACTTTTTGTAGGATTTGCATATATAATATATAAAAGTCTTAGGTTTCAGAAAAGAACCAACCAAAAATTACATGAGTTAAACCAGGAAATTGTAAACGGAAAGTTAGCCCTGGAGCATGCGAATAAGGAGTTGGAACTATCAAATGCAACAAAGGATAAGTTTTTTTCAATTATTGCCCACGACCTGAAAAGTCCGTTTAATAGCATCATGGGTTTTAGTGAAATTCTTAAAGGCAATATTGAAACTAACCATCCGGAGGAGATAAAAAAATATGCCAACATTATTTATAATAGTGCTGCTGGTACATTGACGCTACTAGAAAATCTTCTTGATTGGGCAAGGATTCAAAGCAGTAAAATAAATTTTGAGCCGACAAAAATCAACCTTTGTAAAACAGTCAATGAAACTATTAACTTGATTGGTGAAACAGCGAACAAAAAAAAGGTGAAGTTAATAAACAAAGTCTCTAGCAATATTTTTGTGAAAGGCGATGAAAACATGGTATCTACAATAGTAAGGAATTTGATTGTTAATGCAATAAAATATTCATTTCCTGAAGGTAACGTAATCATATCTGCTAAGTCGAATGTGAATAAAATTGAAATTTCAATTATTGATAATGGAGTTGGTATGGATGAGGAAATGGTTCAAAATCTTTTTGTATTAAACTCTGGCACTTCCACTCTGGGAACAAATAATGAAAAAGGTACCGGATTAGGATTGATTCTTTGTAAAGAATTTATTCAAATGCATAATGAAAAAATGTTTATTGAAAGTGAAACCGGTAAAGGAAGTACCTTTCGCTTTACACTACCAGAAATAAATGGTGGTTAGTAAAACTGTTGTTAATATTTTGTATAAGTAATGGCAGGGAAAGAACTAAATTTCAAGGTCTGTAACCCGGCTCAAACTGCGAATCGGTTTGACAGGAAATTACCACGCAATCTGCCACAACTCATATAATTTACAGTTAACTAAAATAGCTTGATAGAAAAATGGAAAAAATTAATGTAAGTTCTTGGAATGATGGAAAACACGATACAAGAGGAAATGGTTATGGAATTCGAGTTGGAAAAAAAATAGATATTTATTTGAGAATATAACCAAATTTGAATTATCAATTGAGGGAAAAAATTCTTTTAACGTTTCATTGTCTCCTGGGTTTTGGAGAAATTGTCCAGAGTTTAGAAATTCAAATATTGGAAAGTGGATGCACGAAAATAATTTTGCTCCTTGGAGAAAGGGGGAAAACCCAAAATTTATTTTAACCAAGATAAGTGCAAATTTTTTTAGATTAGATAGAATCTAAACTTTATGGTGCAGTCTATATTGCTTGGCATTTTTTGTTTATTGTAAAACAATAAAAACTTTCGAGGTACTGTTTTCAAATGCTGTTGGCTAAGGGTGCTAATATTAATAACTATCATTTCCATAAAAAAAGTTTAATAAACAGCTTTTATAAAGACATAGTTTGTCTGTTTGAAAATTAAATTTGTGAATAAAAATAACCTATGTCAAAAAAGGAATATATAAATCGTTATTTATTGCTTGTTAAACGAGTAGAAAGAGGAGATTATCCATCATATCAAAACCTTGTTGATTATGTAAATGAGAATGCTTATTTATTGCCAGATAATAATTTGCAAGTAGGTTTTTCACAAAGAACTTTAAATCGCGATATTAATGATATTAGGGAGGTTTTTGGGGTAGATATTTTACACTCAAGTAAAGAGAAAGGATATTTTATTGTCAATGAAGATTATAGCAGACCTAACTTCATAGAAATGTTAGAGACATTTGAAGTTTTAAAGCTTTCTCAATTTCAAAATAAGATAAAAGATGTCGTCTTTTTTGAGCAAAAACAAAGTAAAGGTACTGAATATTTAAAGCCCATTATTTATGCGATCACACATAGAAAAAAAATAAAAATACGATATGAGAAATATTGGGAAGGAGCAACAAAGGTGAAATTATTAGAACCTTATGCCTTAAAAGAAATTCAAAATAGATGGTATTTAATAGCTAAAAATAACAAGAATTATATAGCTCCTTATGCACTAGATAGAATTAAGGAAATTAGCATTGAAAAATCAGCTGATTATATTTTACCTGATAATTTTGATGTTTCTGAATTGTATCAATACAATTATGGAATATCTATAGATAATGATTTAAAACCAGAAAAAGTAATTTTGACAACAGACACTATTCAAGCAAAATATTTAGAGAGTTTACCAATTCATAGTTCTCAAAAAATTATTGAAGAAACTGATAGCAACGTTGTATTTCAGTTGGATTTGAAATTAGGAGACGAGTTAGTTTACAAGTTACTTTCTTATGGAGATAGAATTACCATTAAACAACCAGTAGAATTAATTAATATGATAATAGAAAAATTAAAAATTTTAAATAAAAGATATGAATATTAAAGATATCTCGAACTTACTAGAAGAATTTAGGGAAATAGATGTGACCAAAGATGTTCCTTACAGTATTTTAAATACATTATATACAGAAGTACCTCAAAAAGAATTAGCTCATAGCAACATTTTAGCTAGCTTTTTAAATCCAGCAGAAAATCATGGCCATGAAAGTTTATTTCTAAAACAATTCTTAATCGATATTGGTTTAGATGATGTATGTAAATTTGAAGAATTCAAAAATATTAATGTTTATACTGAACGAAGAATTAAAGTATCAGATGAAGCGAATTCTCGTCCAATAGATATTTTGATTACTTGGGATTGCGAGTTTGAAGAAAAGTCAAGTGCAATTATAATAGAAAATAAGCTGAATTATGCTCCAGATCAACCAGGTCAATTAATAGATTATTACAAAGGTATTAAAAGGGAAGGGTATAATGTGAAGAAGGTTGTTTATATACATATTGACAAAAATATTAAAAAAACTTTGAATGTAATAGATGTTGTTAATTACAATGTACAAAACCTAATTAAAAGTTTAGAAAAATGCAACACCAATACCTCTCATTCTCACATAACGGAGTATATCAATTTATTAAAAAATAATATTCATAATTATAAGTATATGGAAACAGCCTTAAAGATTCAAAGTAGTCTAATAAATAAACCAGAAGACTTTAAAAAACTTGTTGAGTTGTCTAAAATTGTAAATAGTAAAGAGTGGCACGAAGCTAAATTTGAGATTTTTTTAGATGATTTTCATAACTATTTTGCAGATAGTCTTAAACAAGATAAATTGAAATTAAGTGAAGTGAAGAGGGCTACTCAATTTAATGCTTATTACAGAGATATAGAGTTTGAGAATGAAAAATATTGGATTAATCTTTGGTCTAACGATGAGTCAGTGAAATTATATATATGCTGTTTTGAAGAAAACAAAAAAGATTTTGAGAAAATTCATTCCAATTTTGAAGACCTCAAAATTGAATATGAAAGCAATTGGGGTAGTTGGAGATATTATTTGATTGAAGATGGTTCTTCTGATTTAGATGTGTTAAAAAAAATAATCGAAAAAATATTACCAGCTTAATTTAAGTTTATTAAGGAGCAAAGACACCCTTTGTCTTTCAGCTATTTAATTTTGTCCTATAATTAAAATTAGAACGATGAAATTAAAAAGCAAATGTTTTATAGGTTTAGGCGGAGCTGGCAGAAATGCGTTAGTTTCTTTCATAGAAAAAGAGGAAAATGCTGAATTCTTTTTGTTTGACACAGAAAGTACATGTGAAGATGATTTGATATTAGAATACGAGGGGAAGTATTCTGAACAAATAGTAGATCTTGAAAATCTAGATGCTATTACGAATCAATTTTCTAAAGACAAAAGTTATGTGTTGTTAGCATCATTATCATACTCTGAGTTTAGAAAAAAAGCAAGTACAGCTTTGGTAAAGCACATTGCTTCGTATTTTTCTAAAAACAACTATGATTTTAAAATAGTTTTAACTACTCCTGTAATTTTTGAATACAATGCAGAGCACCATTTAATAATTAATGAAATTAAATTAGAAATTGAAAGTTTGGGAGATACAATAATTGTTAATTTAGATGAATATCTGAAAAAATACGGAGATTTTGGTCTTAGTTATTTTGCCAAATTTCATTACATCGCTTGGAAACATAACATCAACAAGTTCAAATCTAATTAAACAATCTAATGTTAAAAAAAACAGGGTTAAAATATTCTATAGAGAAGTTTAACCTAAAATGACTGGCTAAAAATAGCTAGGCATTTTATTTACTACGAAACAATGGTTTTACAATCAAAGTTTAAAATTGTGGTGAGAAATTATTGTCACAAAATTCACTGCAGACTGGAAACGATTTGGCAAAGCAGCAGGACTAAAACGCAACCAACAAATGGCAAATTATACAGATGCGTTAGTCGCTTTTTGGGATGGAAAAAGTAAAGGGACTTTGAATGTGATAAACCTAGCGGAACAAAATAACTTGAAAGTGAAAATTATTGATGTTTAAGAATTGCCTAACAATAAAAAAATGAGTTCACAATACGGTTTCCCGTAATATCAATTCAATTTTGTATCATACATTTGAATGTGACAAATGAAAACAAAGTATATTTAAATTCATTATAAATTAACCTTAAACATATTTTATGAACTCTTTTTAGTTAAATTAGTACATTCAAAAAATTGCACAATCAGAAATAATAAAACAGATACAAAATACTTTATCTAGGAAATTTGACTTGATAAACATAATTAGTATAAGGATATATTAAAGTTAGCCACAAATTTGAAAAGACAACCAATGAGCAAGGAAATATCATTATTCTCTGACTATCACACAAAAGAAAACTCTCTGACAAACCATTGTGGTTTGATTTTGAAATTACTTTATGAAGAAAATCCAACGAGTTTTGAAGAAGCAATTTCATCATTGACTTCGACAAATTTTATAATCAATCCGACTTTCGAGCAACAAGTAAGAAAAGAAACAAGCATACCTGATTTAGTAATTGAACAAAAATCATTTTCAATATTCTTTGAAACCAAAAGAACTGACTGGTTCTATTCTGATCAGATAAATCGTCATTTAGATGGATTTAAGAAAAACGTTGATTATAATATCTTGTTTTTACTTTCAAACTTTGAGATTGACAATCCTGAAGAGAAATATCAAAAACAAATTGAAATAGCTAAATCACTTGACATTATTTTAGTACCTATTTCGTTTGAAGATTTTGTAGAAACATTAGAAACTGTTGACTCATCTGATGTTTTTAAAAAATTTCTTGTTGAATTTAGAGCATATCTTGATAGGAATAATTACTTCCCTTCATGGAAATATTTATTGGAAGTTGTTAACTGTGCTTCGACTATACGCGAAGTTCATAACCAAAATGTATTTATGTGTCCAAATACAGGTGGAGTTTATAGTCATCGAAGAGCAAAGTATTTTGGAGGGTATAAATGGAAAAATGTAAAATTCATACATGAAATCAAGGCAGTTGTTGTTATTGAGAAAAGCTATGAGAATGAATATTTACAATGGAATAACTCAAATTATTCTGAAAGCGAACTAATCCAAGAAGCAAAACAAAAAATTTCACTTTGGGATTATCGCAGAGAAGAAATTAAGGATAATGGTATTCAAGTGTTTTTATTGGAAAATCCACATGAAGTAAATTTCAAAAAGACTTCAAAAGGAGGTTTGTATGGTAATAAAAAATACTTCTGGGATTTTGCAAAAGAACTAAATGCATCTAATTCAGCGGAATTGGCAAACGAAATTGTTAAAAGAAATTTATCGTGGAAATAACAAATTACTAACCCTCTAAAATTTAGATTATGAACATTCTTAAAATTGTAAAAGGAAAAGTAGAAATCAGAAAAGACAATGGTTCTTTATTGCGCACAATTGGAAACGGGGTTGCTGTTGCAGCTGATTTTAATAATGACCAATCACTTATTGCTATTACAACTATGAAAGGTAAAGTAGAAATCAGAAAAGATAACGGTTCATTAGTTCGGACTATTGGGAATGGCGATGCAACTGGAGCAAGATGGAATGGTTCTGATATTGCAATAAGTACAACCAAAGGGAAAACTGAATTGCGAAAAGAAAACGGTTCTTTAATAAGGATTATTTGATTGAATATAAAAAATCTGTGGCTAACACGCGGTATAAAAAAATGCTGTGACATTGGTTAATCAAGGGTTATAGCCCGCTTCAACTTTTGTGTAACTTGACAGGGAATCGCCCCAATCGGCAACTTTTCATAACGCCTCCGTTGAATGCAATGCAAAAAAAAATTGTACACAACGACATACATTTACATAGTAAAAAAAATAATTTACAAATAGCAGAAATAGGGATAAGCTGAAAACCGAATTAGAGTAGGTAAATTAAAAAAAATACAATTATGGCAATTTCAGACGTACAAATTAAAGGTAGTTATTACTATATCTATGATGAAAACGGAAAGAAAATTTCTTCTCTGTCAACAACAAATGGAGAGTTGTTAGACTTTGGAACAGATTTCTTAATTCTTGAAAAAGGCAGTTATTATTATACATATAATGATGATGCTAAAAAAATAAATTCACTTTCAACAACGAATGGTGAGTTTAGGAATGCTTCTGGCAATTCATTTAATCTCAAAAAAGGTAGTTACATTTATACATATGATAGAAATTGTAAAAAAACAGGTTCAAGGATAGCATAAAATATGAATACAAGTATTATAGACATACCAAGAAAGGCAAAAGAAAAAGATAATTTTGGTATAGCACCATTTGAAAATGGATTAAAACGATTTATTGAAAATTCTTCTACGCCAATAACAATAGCACTACAAGGAGAATGGGGCAGCGGAAAGACATCATTAATGAATCTTCTGCAAGAGAATTTATGTGATAATGAAAATCAACAAAAACCCTTTAACTCTATTTGGTTAAATACGTGGGAATATGCACTAATGAAAGATGCTCATTCAACATTGGTGTCAATTATATATCAATTAATAAAAGAGGTTACAAGTCTGTCGCAAGCAGATAGTACAAAATCCGAAAAACTTTTTAAAACTTTTGCTAAATTTAGTAGTAAAGTCGCTTTAGCAACTTCAAAAGTAATTGCTGAAAAAGCATTGAATGGTAGCGGAGAAATTATTGATGCCGCATTTAACTCTGATAGTAATAATTCTGTATCCGAAATTCGTAAACAATTAGAAGATATAATTAAATGGTACAAAACTAAAGTTAATAATAAAGGTTTTATTTTCTTTATTGACGATTTAGATAGAATTGACCCACCAGTTGCAGTCGAGTTGTTGGAATTATTGAAGAATATTTTCACATTAAAGAACTGTATTTTTGTTTTGGCGATTGATTATGATGTAGTTGTAAAAGGTTTAGAACCTAAGTTCGGTATATTATCAGATAAAAACGAACGGGAATTTAGGTCGTTTTTTGATAAAATAATTCAAGTTCCTTTTTCAATGCCTGTATCAAGTTATAAGGTAAACGACTTTCTAAAAGAAAGTTTAAGGAATATTGAATATATAACTACAGCACAAGCTTCAAATGACGTTTTAATAACAAAGCTATCAACTATTGCCAATTTATCCGTTGGTTCAAATCCAAGGTCTATAAAAAGGCTTTTAAATTCACTTTCACTAATTAAGTGCATTAACGATGCAAAAGAAGATGATGATTTAAAACTTGAAACTGACACAGATTTATTGCTAAATTTTTTCCTTGTTAGCTTGCAAATTGCTTATCCTAAAATTTATAATATCCTTGTTGAAAATAATGACTTTACAGCTTGGAATGAGACCATTGCTTTAAACTACAATTTGAAACCTTTAGATGAAAATTCCCAAAACAAACTTAATCAAATGGAAGAATTTGATGAAGAATGGGAAAAAATATTATTCAGATTGTGTGAAACAGATTATTATTTAAAACAAAAAGCGTTAAGTCTATCGTTATTGTTAAATATGATTAAAGAAATTGTTGAAAATTCTTTTAGTACTGACGATGAGGATAAAGAGGATTTAGAACATTATATAAACAGAATAATTTCATTATCTGCAATCACTAATTTGAAGGCAAATGACAATAATAGTATTAATTTTCACAAGCCTACTCTATTAAAAAATGCACGAAATAAAATATTGGCTAGACTAAAAGAGGTAATGCCAAACTATGCCAATCAAATTAAACCAATAGGGAAACGTGTTCAAGTAAATGCACCAATTAGAATAGATGAAAAAACAAGTTTTAATTTAAGTTGTGGTTCAGTAGATGGTAAAATCAAATTAGATATTTGGACTAATTTGTGGTATTTCCCTCAAAATTATCCTACAATTAAAGAGACATTTAAAGATAAAAATTTGTTGAATGATTTAGAAATTTTAGAAAAAGAATACAATGGTTTAGTAACAAAATTTATGTTAGGCTCATCAATTTACAAGTTTGCCAAATTATTAGACAAAGAACACACAAACAAAGATGGTTTTCAAGGACATTTAGTTTTATCCGTTAGATTAGATAATGTAAATTCCTTTTACGAAAATAGTGTGATAAATAAAATTTGTGAAGCAGTTCAAATAATGCACGATTACCGAACAAAAGTATTGTTCTTAACAAACAAAATAATTAATAATGAATAGAAATTATTGGCTTTTCAGAGTTTCAGAAAAATGGGGAAAAAGAATAGATTTTTGTAAAGAAAATAATCTTATATATTGTGGTTGGAATATTGGTTTAAGTTCAAAAACACCAAAAGAAGTTTTAATAGAAAATCCTTGGGCATCGCGAATGGCAATTAAATTTTGTCATATTCAAGAAGGTGATGTAATCATTATGCCTAATTATGGAGGTATTGCCATTGGTATTGCAAAAAAGAAGCAATTAAGAGAAGATTTGGATTGGAAAGATACCTTAAATGTAAATTGGCTTACAAAATGGTATCCAAGAAAAGATTTAAGTTCTAAATTTCAATCAAGATTAAAATTTAGAGGAACTTTTTTAAATTTAGCTGACTTAAAGTCTGATATTGAAACACTAATAAGTTCAGATTTTGTATCTCTCAGTGAAAGTTTCAATCAAAAAATTGAATTAGAAAGAGAAGAAAATATAAAAACGATAGCTGAACACTTAAATAAAAGAGCAGACATATATTTTCAAGATGTTGAATTTGAAAAATTTATTTTAGAACTTTTTAAAATCAATTACAATGGATTTGAGGGTTTTAAAAACGACCAAAGACAAGAAGCTATTGACGGTAAAGATTTGAGTTTAACATACGCAATTGACGAATTAGATTTGTTTTTAGAGTTAAACATACAAGTAAAACAACATACAAATAAAGCATCTTTTGGCGGAGTTTTTCAAATAAACAAAAGTGTGAATGATGATAAAAATACTTTAAGCCGTAATATATTAGTAACGAGCGGAACAGTTGATGATGATTTTAAGAAAAAAGCACTTGAAACAAATGTATATGTTTACGGCCCAGAAGATATTGCGAAAATGATTTTAGATAATTATTCAGATATAAGCGAAAAATATTTACAGAAACTAAACATTATTAACAGATTAACGATAATTGAACAGTAAAGCACTGCATACAACAATGGTAGCCGTTGCACAAGACCTTAAAACACAAATATCCTATTTCATAAGCTCCTTTTTAAGGGGCTTATTTTTTAAAGCAATAGCAAACTCTTCTCAATTTCGAATCGCTTAAAAAGGTTTATTTGAAGGCCTACAAAGCCCTCTAATGTTAAAATAAAATGATGCACCTGTTTTGCATCACTTTTTACAGTTTTTGAAATGAATTTTAAGTACTTTTTCAGATTATAAGCCATTGCTGACAGATGCATTACCTTATTTGCTTGCTGTATACCAATTGTATTTATTTTCCTAAGTCCCATAAACTGAGTAAGGGTGCCAAATACAGGCTCAACAGTGCTTTGCCGTTTACCTTTCATATAACTTCCTCTTTTGCTGTTTACCCTTGTATTGTTACGCTCATATTCTTCTTTGTAATAAGTGATGGTAATCCGTTTTTCTTGACTCTTTTTTAAACAAGTACTACGTATAGGGCAATCAATACATAGGTATTTAGATGCTCGATACTCTTTCTTTTTATTATTGTTTTCTCCTTCATAAAAAACCTTTGTAAATGGAATCGTTTTATTTTGGGGGCAGATAAAACAATCTTCTTGTTTATTGTAGGTAAAGCCTTCTGGACCGCCTTTATAGGTTCCGTGAGGTGGTATAAAACTTTCCAATCCTTCTGCTTCTAGAAAGGCATAATTCTCTCCGCTGCTATAACCTGTGTCAGCTATACAGTTTCTCCAAAGTAATCCTTGTTTGTGTAGTCGCTTTTTTAAACGTGTACTAATATCTTGTAAATACTGATTATCTCGTTTGTCGGCGTGATAGGCTCTAATATCTGTGATTACGTGATGAGCTGTATCAACACTCAACTGGCTCATGTAATTAAGTTTTCTTGCCTTGCCTGGTTTTACACTGATACGTGCATCTGGGTCGGTGGGACTGTAATGTG
>NZ_RHLN01000006.1 GCF_004121075.1 Lutibacter sp. HS1-25 | reverse complement strand
TAACTCCATAGAAACTGCCGATGGTATGGCAATCAGAAGCCTTAGTATTGACTAATTTCTTTTAAAAAAGCAGCAAACTCGGTGGTCATCCGTGTTCCCTGTGCTACTAAGTTCCAATCTCTTTGAATAACTTCCTTGGTTGTTTTGTCCAGCCATCTACGTCGTTTTATGTGTAGATAGACCGTGTTTCCACGTAATGGAAAATCTTGGATTGTTACTTCTTTGTGAAAACCGTGCGCTATTAGAACTTTGGAAACCTGCTCTTTTGGAGGTATATTTCGCTCTTCAAAATAAAGATGCATTACTTCACCGTTTTTGGTGTTCTTTACCAGATAGAAGTGGTTGATTAAAAACTCAGGGAGTATGAGTTTTAGTAAGTCTAGATAATTGTCCAAAATTTATTTTTTAAACAAAAATCATAATTTTAATTCAATTCACACACAACTTTTGAGAATGATCCTGAATACACCATTAACTAATCATAACTAAAAACAATGAACAATAATAAAATTAATATTCTATTCTTGATTTCAACTAATAGAATTAATAAATTAGGTAAATCCTCTATAAAGTGCAGATTCACCTATAATAAAAACAGAAAGGAATTCTCAACAGGGTTATTTATAAATCCTGTATATTGGGACAATAAACAGCAAATCGCTGAACCACCTAACAAAGAAAATACTTTAGTAAATCAACAACTGAGCCTGATAGAAAATAAAATTCGTCAGGCTTTTTTATTGCTTCAAGTTCAGGAAAACAGCTTTACTATAGATGATATTTACACCTTATATAAAGGTGAGAAAATAGCCAAAGAACATAATGTATTAGAAGTGTTTGAAAGTTACTTAAAAATGCTTAAAAAGCTTATTAGTATTGATATAAAACAAGCAACCTGGAATAAGTTTCACTATGTTAGAAACAATGTAAAGTCATTTATAAAATGGAGATATAAAACCAATGATTTCCCATTAAAGAAATTAACATTACAATTTTTGAATGATTTTGAATATTATTTAAAGGTAGAAAAAAGTCAAAAACAAATTACCATTAACAAATCTATACAGCGTTTTAGAAAACCCATTAAGGTTGCTTTATCTAAAGGCTATATGGATAGAGACCCATTTATGTTGTATAAAACTAAAAGTGTAAAAACTGAGATTGTGTTTTTATCTGAAGATGAACTGAAACAGCTTGAAAAACATCAATTCAGTCAACTCAGATTGCAACAAGTGAAGGATTGGTTTGTTTTTAGTTGCTATACTGGACTCGCCTACAATGAAATCAAAAACCTAAAAAAACAGCATATTGTTAAAGGTTTTGATAATGAATTATGGATAGAAATGAAACGTGAGAAAACGCAAAAGAATATTTCTGTTCCATTATTGCCAAAAGCTAGAGAGTTGATTGATAAATATGCAAATGATAGTTTTGATAACATATTTAATATCTGTAGCAACCAACGTTACAATTCTTATTTGAAGGAAATGGCACCATTACTTAAGATAGAAAAAAGGCTGACAACACATACAGCTAGAAAAACATTTGCTAGTACAGTATTATTATATAATAATGTACCTATGGAAATTGTGAGTCAATTGTTAGGTCATAGTAGTATTACAATAACTGAAGATAGTTATGGTAAGGTTGTGAAGAAGAAGGTTAGTGAAGAGATGAAGAGATTGAATAATAAAAAAATATAATAAATTAACAATAAGACTCTTATTTAGAATCTTTATTATTAACAAGTCTTACGGAAACCCGTAAGATTTTAAACTTTATTATAATTATTTTTGATGAAAGATTAGGGAAAGCTGAACCCCTTAATAGTAAGCATTATTAAATTATTTTAGAGATGAAAAAGATTAAGTATTTATTACCATTAATTGGAATTATGTTATTTTATAGTTGCGGTGATGAAACCACAATTGAAGATGAGTTCGAAGAGGTGAACGGAGAAGTAAAAGAAAAACTTATAAAAAGGATTGAAGGTTTAAATACATATGGAGAGAAAGCTTTTGTGATGTTTAATTATGGAGGTAATAATCAATTAAGTAGTATTTCAGATGGAGAAGAAACCTACTCATTTAATTATAATTCGCAAGGGGAATTGAATACAATAGGATCTTATAGAGAAGGAATGTTTACCATTAGTGAATTATATAATGTTCCTTATGATGCTTTTGATACAGGAGAGGTATTAGAATTTGACACAAATGGAAACCCTTCTAAGATTCTTACTTTTGAAAATGGATATAATTCTACTTCAATTATTGGCGAGATATTTTATGATTCAAAACCTAATTTTTTATTTTACACATTAAAATCATCAATGATGCTTGATGTTCTTGATAAAACTCAACTTAATTTTGGTTATCAAAACCCTAAGTTAATGAAGGCTAGAAATCTTATTCCAAACAATAATATAAGAGGAATGGTATTTAAAGATGCTCAAGGAATAACTGTATTTGAAATTCAGTTTGATTATGAGTATGATGAAGATGGTTATCCTATGACAGCCGATTTATTTATATTTGACCACGGGCAAACTTCAAAAATTTATTTAGATTACTATTATTAAAATAAAATTATTAAGCCACCTCTAATTTAGGGGTGGTTTTTTGCTTGGTTAATCAAAAATCAAATAACTCTTTAATATCAATTTTTAAAACTTTAGCTATAGTATAAGCATTTCCAATTGAGGTATTTATGACACCTCTTTCAATTCTGCTTATTTGGGAAATTTCAATACCTAAATCATTGGCAAGTTGTTCCTGTGTAAAACCTTTTAGTTTTCTATACTTTCTAAGGTTTTTACCAAAGGCAATTAAAAACGCTGAATTTTCTATATACTCCACTAGGTAAAATTCGTAGAGTATTACAATAAATAAGTAGGCATATATGCCTATATTTGAAATAAATTAAAAACAATAAACTATGAAAAATAAAATTCATCAATCAAGGTTGATATCGTTATTATCTACTTCCTGTTCTGACCAAGAAAATAGATATACAATAAATTGTGGTTTTCCAAAAAGCCATATTGGTAGTGAAACAAAACAAGATATAGTAACTTTTAAATATAATTAGAGAATATGGGATTATTTAAATGGATGATGCGAACAGGTAAAAATGCACCAGGAGGAACTTCTAGAGTAATGACTGAAAATTACTATAGTTTATTTTATGAGGGAAATCATACAAAAGAGAGTGTATTAGCTTTATTAAACTTTAGAAATATGGCTTATCACAAGACAATAGGTTATGGTCTTAGCGAAAATTTATTAGATGAATTAAGTGAGGAATTTTATAATAAAATACCTGTAATAATATTTTGTATTTGTTATTTTGAAAACTTTTTTAAAGAAAATCAAAAGCAATTATTTATTAAGGAAAAGAATCTACTTTTTGAAGTTATACTAGGTGAATATAATAAACTTTGTCCGAGCAATGAAAGAATTGCTAACTCAAGTATTTCAAGTTCTACATTAGACTACGCTCTAGCTATAATTAATCAACATATTTACTAAAAAATATAAGATATGATTTGGACATTATTAATAATAATAGTTGGTTTCATAATAATTAGTTTTATGAATAACCTGCGTAAAGACAATATGGAATTAAATGATCAGCCACTTGAGCTTAAATTCGAATACATAGTTAAAATATTGAATAATTTTGCTTTTGAGGGAGCTGGCTCAGTGATAGGGATTGATAAGAGAAGTTTTAATTTATATGAAGAAGGAAAAAATCAGATTATAAACTTTCATTATAGTACAGGACATTTAACAATTATTTGGAAATATAAATATTTTATGCAAGAGGTAATTTTAGAAAAACAACTACCTAATGTTAGAAATTTGGATATTGCTGCTCAGCAAAGAATAGCTTGGGCACTGATTGAAGAGATGGAAAGTAAGGTGAATGTTTGGACAGATGTTACCTAATGAATATACATCCCTTCTAAAAATTAAACGCCTATGAAAAAAACGCTAATCACCTTAACAATTTTAATAAATACATTATGTTACTCCCAAAATTTTAGTGGTGATTATAGAAGCTATAAAACAAGTTTTCAAGATAATTCATCTAAAGAAAATAATTTTATAGAAGAATCCGAATTTAAAATTACTATTCTAATTGATAAAAATAATACTGAAGGGAGTATTGCTATACAAGACCCGAGAATACCTGATAAATTATTATTTTATGAAGTAGTTGATTATTTGGGCAAAATAAAAGATAATGGCACTACAAATTATCTGTACAAATGCCTTACACAACATTTGGATAACCCAATAGAAACCACGATTGTATTCTATTATCCTACAGACAAAAAATTAAGTTTGATGGTTTACAACAAAGAATCAAGTCAAGTATTTTTTGATTTAAAAATAAATAACAAATAAATTTAAATCCACTTTATTAAGGGGGTAAAAAAACTTTTTGGATTTAATGTAAAATAGTATATTATGAATGACACATCTAAGATAATTATTTCAATTGTATTATCCATTATTGGAATAACCTTAATTTTTGGAATGATAGCATCTACAAATATTGATTTAGGTATTGGGAATCTTTTTCTTGCGCTAGGAGTTGTAATCATAGTTTTTGCATTAGTTTTTACTTTTGTTGATTCTACAGCAGATAAAATTGAAGAAAAAATCACTAATAATAGCATAAAAGAGGCTGAAGAAACTATTTCTAAAAAAAGTAGGCTTAACAAAAATATTTATTCTTCTCTTCAAAAATATGTAAATGAGGTTAACATTAATGATGGCTATAAAGTAATTAATGATAAAGTAATAAAAACTGACGGTTTCTATATTGCGTGTAAATCAGGTTATAATAGTGAAATAGGAATTACATTTCAAATCTTTTTTGCACTTGTATTTAACAAAAATGGATATGTTATTTATTTAGAAAATGAAAATGAATTTAATATTTCAAATGAAGAAATTTCAGAGTTTATTGATTTGAATGAATGTGATAAGCTGGGTGATATTTCTAAATATAGTATTGATGGGAATCAAATATTTATGAAGTTTTATGAGTCAGAAGATCCAAAATCCTACGAAGAAGATATTATACATCCTAATTATTTTAAAGAATTGAGAGGAGTTGTAAAGAGGGATTTAATTGTTGTTGATTACTATAAGTCAGGATTTAATTATGCTCTTCAAGATTATGAGAATAATAAAGTTATTGATAGCTTGAAATTTAAATTTATTGAATTTAAAAAATAATTTTTGTGAAAAAATTTAATTTTTTTCAACGAAAAAGCGAGTTAACATAAAATCAAACCCCACCCTTCTTTAGTTTTGCGGGATACCCCCGTGCTCAATTGTATAATCTTAAAATTTAAAAAACTATGGTAACAATTGTAGATTACAAAACGTATGAAAAAGTGAATGGTACAACTTTTAACACTCTTGTAGTTCGAATCAAGTCAAAAGTTGTGGGATTTTGGTTTTAAGCTAAAATATTGTAAAGGAGTCAGTTTATTTTATACAATTTGCTATATTAATTTGGTTATTTACATAGAATTAACTTTAATAGTTGTTGTTTTTATATAATAGCAATAGATTTGTAAAATAAAATATTTTTAAGTGAAAAATTTCTTACTATACCTTGTATTATTTTTTGTAACACTACCTGTTTTTTCACAAATTCCATCATATTATACTGGGGTGGATTTAACAAAGACTGGTAATGAACTTTTTTTAGAATTGTCTCAAAAATTAACATCTACTCATGTCGGAATTCCTTATACAGGCTCACCTGTAGATGTTTGGGATGCTTGTAAATTAGCAGATGAAGATCCTTTAAATAGCAACAATGTTTTGTTAATTTATGGGTTTAATGATACTGATGGATTTTTTTCAACAGATAGAACTAGACTAAAATCTGAGACTGCTGGTTCGGTTTATATTGATGGAAAATGGAATAGAGAGCATGTTTTTGCAAAGTCATTGGCAAATCCAAATTTAGGAACTGATGAGCCTGGACCTGGAACCGATGTTCACAATTTACGCCCGGCAGATCAAGAAAGGAATGGTGATAGAAGTAATAATAAATTTACCGATGGAAATGGAAATTCACATATAGTTACAACAAATGGAGGTTGGTATCCTGGTGATGAATGGAAAGGTGATGTTGCACGTATTATAATGTATATGTACACACGTTATCACGGTACGGGAACTCAAATAGCTGAAACCAATTGTTTGCCTAAAAATGTAGGTTTTGGAACGCCCTTATTAGATGATCCAAATATGATTGCTCTTTTTTTAAATTGGAATGTTGAAGATCCTGTTTCGCCTTTTGAAGCCAATAGAAATGAAATACTTTTTGGTATTCAAAAAAATAGAAATCCTTTTATAGATAACCCGTATTTGGCGACTTTAATTTGGGGTGGTTTGGTTGCTGAAGACAATTGGAATATGAACGGAACTACTGATAAAGAAGCTCCAACGGCTCCTTTAAATTTAATAGCTAACAATGTTACTTATGAAACATTAGAAATTAGCTGGAATCCTTCAACAGATAATATTAAAGTGTATGATTATGCTATTTATGTTGATGGTGCTTATTTGCAATCTTCAACTTCAACAACTACAACAATTTCAAATTTAAATCCAAGTACAACATATTCAATTACAATTAAAGCTAGAGATGCAAGTTCTAATTATTCTGAATTTAGTAGTGCTTTGTCAGTAAAAACATTAGAAGGGCCTACTTATTTAATTCAAGAAAACTTTGAAGATTGTTCAAACTTAAAATTCTTCACTTATAGCGAAGCTTCAGATAAAAACTGGACTTGTGAATCGGTGTTTGGTGAAAATAATTCGGGTTCAATAAATATCAATGGCTTCAATCAAGATGTGCTAAGTAAAGATTGGTTAATTACATCAAATCCTGTTGATATGGATCTAAATACTGGTGAAAAAATTAGTTTTTATACCGATGCAGCTTATGGAAACAGTAGTTTAGCTTTAGTTTATTCATTAGATTATAATGGTTCTGGTAATCCAGCTAGTTTTACGTGGGTTGCAGTACCTAATATTACCATTCCAATAAAATCAAATACTTCGGGTACTGAAGAAATTTTCACTTTTAACAATGTTGATATTAGTGCAATTACAGGCCAAGTTTATTTTGCTTTTAAATATTATGCCAACAGTACGCCAACTCGTTGGACAGTTGATAGTTTTGAAATTACTGCAGATAACAATCCGGATTCAGATGGTGATGGGGTTTTAAACGAAAATGATTTATGCCCTAATACTCCTTTAGGTGAATTAGTTGATGCTAATGGTTGTTCAAACGGACAGTTAGATGATGATAATGATGGCGTTCAAAATAGTGACGATACTTGTGCTAATACTCCAATTGGAGAGCAAGTTAATGCAAATGGTTGTTCACAAAGTCAGTTAGATGATGATAGCGATGGAGTTATGAATAATGTTGATGATTGTCCAAATACTCCTTTAGGTGAATTAGTTGATGCTAATGGTTGTTCAAACGGACAATTAGATGATGATAATGATGGTGTAATGAATGACAAAGACCAATGCCCAAATACAACAGCAGGTGCAAATGTAAACGCAGTAGGTTGTTTTATTTTACCAGCAAATAATTTTACCATTGAGACCGTTGGTGAAACCTGTGCAAATAAAGACAACGGAAAATTAAATATAACAGCTGTTGAAACACATAATTATAAGGTAACAATTAATGGTACTTTACACAGTTTTACAAATAATTTACCTCTTGAAGGTTTAGCTGATGGGCCATTAGAATTTTGTATTTCAGTTGATGGTGAAACTTATGAGCAATGTTTTTCTGTTACTATTGAAGCTGGAGGAACTATTGAAGGTAAAGCAACTATCAAGGCTAATAAAGCAGAAATTGAAATTTCTAAGGGTACAACGCCTTATGCAGTATTGGTTAACGGAAACGAACAATTTAAAACCAATGCTTCTAGTTTTTCTGTAGCTGTAAGTCAAGGCGATTTAATTGAAGTAAAAACAGCTATTGAGTGTGAGGGTAAAATTACAAAACAAGTAGATTTGTTTGAAACAGTTTTAGCTTATCCAAATCCAAGTACTGGTAAATTTGAAATTAGTATACCTACAACCGTTAAATTTGTTGAAGTTCAAATTTATAATGTTCAATCTTTATTGCTAAGTTCAAAAGTATATCCTGTTACATATGGTAAAATTCAGTTGAATATTGAGGATCAACCTTCGGGTGTTTATTTTATCAAAATCAATACTGCTGAACCTCAGTTGTTGAAATTGGTTAAACAATAAAATAAAGCCGCTTATTTAATATTATGAAGGTTTATGTACAAAAACTTAAAACTCCTGAAGCAATAACTTCGGGAGTTTTTTATTATAAATCAATTTAGCTTCCCTAATAAAATTGTATCATTTAAACATATAAATATTATCAGTCTATTATATAAACTTTTAGGTTCAGTTTTGAAAAAATAGGCTAATTTGTATTTATACTAGTCGTATTTTTTGAAAGAAGAAGTTACTGTTAGTTCGTTTTACATTTAATAAATTATAGAAAACGGAGTTTGGTTAATGAGTGTGTTTTAAACTCATAAAAACCATTTAAAAATGATGTTATAGTATTTTTTGGGTTAGTGTTAATTGTATTTATGTTGTAATTTAAATAGTTTTCCGTTTAAGTATTCATCATAAAAAAAGAGCTATCAATTAAGATAGCTCTTTTTGCTTAAATAAGTATTATTTTTTATTGATATACCCAAACACCACTTGTTTTAATAACATTTTTTGTTTCGTTTGTTGTAGCGCCATTATAAATAATATAGGTAAGAGTATACTTTTGACCTTCCTCCGCTGATGGGTTTTTATTGTCAAGGAGTAAATTAAATGCTTCTAACAACATTTCATCATTCCAGTAATTACTACTACTAGACCTCCTGTCAAAACTACCAAAGTAACCTACGTTATCTGCTGGGCCTGGATATTTATCCATAAGTGCATTAGATATAAATGCAACATCATCACTAGTTAAAGTATGTTTAATTGTATTATCAGGTACCCAAGTTTTTCCATTATGACCAAATTGAATAGTTTCTTGAATTACGCCTTCATATTTAGACCAAGTTGAGCCATCAAAGATAAAATACATAATATAACTTTCTGTAACACCACCGCCAACATAAATTTTATACATAGTGCTTTCAATATCACCAGCTTTTTTTGGAGTGTATTTATACTTGTCTAATAAAAATACAGGAATTTTTGCTTCAGCTTCATCTTCATTTGAAAAATTAGGATAGCTTTCACCCATTGTCTTATATTCATCATCAGTAAAACCATTAACCATTTCCCATTCTCCGTTTATATATAAAAATCCATTGTTCAGGGTTTTAACCCCTCCAGAAAAGAATTTATAAGTTAAGGAAACTAAAACTCTATCAGCAGGATTTGGATATTTCAAATCTAAAAAGTCATAAATCTGACTCATATCGTCAAAGTTGTTATATTTCTCAGTTTCAGGGTTAGCATCATAATCAGCAGTGGTTACCGTATATATAACCAAACTCTTTTCAGTTTTTTTAGGTGCATAAATATTAAAAGTCATCTTTGCTGTAGAAGCTTCTTTAATTTTTCCATCTTCCTCATAAGTAACTCCCCATACTGGATATTCACCGGTTAAAAAATCAGGAATTAATTCTTTTGCTTGCTCTGTTGAGCTAAAATTTGGATATGAGAATCCAAAATAGCCACCATCCTCAATATCTGTTGTGTAATCTTCATCGGTAAACGTGTACTCCAAATTTCCGATGATATCATTTTCTTTAGTAGGAGATGAGTCAAGATCATCATAAATATCTTCCATCGGATCACAAGCTGTTGTGAATACCAATGTAAATACCATTAATAAATAAACTATTTTTTTCATTGTTTTGTATTTTTATTAAAAGTTAATTTTTGCACTTACAGAAAAAGTTCTACCAAACCCATACCATACAAGTGCAGTATTTGCAGTTGATCCAGCACCATCAGCTGCGTCAGCAATGTATTCTGTATTAAATACGTTGTTTAATCTACCTGTAATAGTAGTATCTAAAGTTCCTATTAGAAATCCATAACGTAAGCTCACATCAAAAGTACTATAGTCTGGAGTTTTCCAAGCTTGTGGTAATCCTTCTTGACCTCTGTTGTTAGGGTCAAAATCTGCATACATATTAGCAAAATAGTTATAGTCAATTGCAAAATTAGTTTTGCTCATAACTTCCCAGTCCATTCCTAAAGCAGCAGTTGTTTGTGCGGCATCAGAAACTTTTAAACCTTTAATGAATAAATCAACAGTACCTACTTGTTCTTGATTTTCATCAAATACTGGAACGTCAACTAAATCACTTTGCCATTCCCAGTCACCAAGAGATAACATTCCGTAAAATGATAAATTATCCAAAGGTTTGTAAGTAAAGTCTATTTCTATACCTTGATGTAAGGCATTAACACCAAGAATACTAGCGTAAAAATCTTCACCTGTTTGACCTGATTCAAATCTTTGAGATAAAAATCTATCTTTCCATAATGTTCTGTAAAGATTCACATTTGCTGCAAATTTTTCACCTCTATAGCCATAGCCTAACTCCATACTGAAAATCTTTTCATTATCTGCATCAGGATTGATATCTACGTTGTTATGTTGGCCACTTTCATAAGCTCTGAATGATGGCGCTTTTTCAAAATATCCAATATTTGCAAATACATTGTGATGGTCGTCTATTCTAAAGTTAGCACCACCTTTTGCACTATAACCAAAAAAGTTAGATTTATCAGTTTCTTGTAAAGGATCGCTGTCTAAGTAGCCAAAATAATCAATTCTTTTGTAAGATGTGTTTGATCCAGCCAAAGAAACGAAAGCAGACCATTGATCTATGTCATACTCTAATTGAGCAAATGCTCCTTGCCATCCTACTTCACCATCATTGTAGTAAGAAATTTTATCTCCAACTTTTACAGTTCTATTTGGGTTGTTTTTATCACTATTGTCTATTACGTAAGAACCACCTAACAAGTCAGTAACTTCAGTAAAGTGTTTACCTGTATAATTTCTTAAATCTAAACCTGCAGTTAATTTAAAATCTTCTGCAAAAGTTAAATCGTAAGTAGATAGCATACCATACCAAACGTGATCGTTTCTAGAGGCTCTTAAATACGATTCAGCACCTAGACCTTGCTCTCCATTTGCACGGTTAATTTCAACAATATTATCAATATCAACAGGTTGATCAAATCCACCTAATCTAACTTTGAATAATTCACTGTTTCCGCCAGTTCCGCCACCACCACCGTTACCATTAGAATAGTAAAGAGCAGTTGATAAGTTAGATTTTTCGTTGATATTAAAGTACCAGTTTAAGGATGTTTGAGATTTGTGGTAAAAATTGTCTTCAATATTAACTACTTTTCCACCTCTCATACCCCAATCTGGGTTATATTTATTTCCACTTTCAGCATTTCTGTATGTAGAAATTAAACTTTTATTCTGTCTTTGTCCGTGACGTTGTGGAGCTCCAAAAGAAGTTAATGCGATTTTATGTTGAGCATTGATTTGCCAAGACAAGTTCAAAAAGTAGTTTGCACCATCAAATTCAGTTCCATCTACGTAACCATCTCCAGAAGTTTTTGATGCAGAAATAGTAGCAGCAAATCCGCTTTCTAATAATCCTGTTGATACTGTTGCGCCAACTTTAAAATAACCATCGTTTGCAAAGCTTGTTCCAAAATTACCACCTGCAACTACATCAGTAGTTTTAGATAAAATATTGATAGTACCACCAATAGAAGGTACAGCAACTTTAGAAGCTCCTAAACCTCTTTGTACTTGCATAGCACCCGTAACATCTGATAAACCAGCCCAGTTACTCCAGTAAACTCTACCATTTTCCATATCATTAACAGGTACACCATTAATTAATACAGCAACGTTTTCAGAGTTAAAACCTCTTAAATTTAATCTACCATCACCAAATCCACCACCTGATTTAGTAGCGTATACACCTGGTGTAGATTTTAAAATTTCAGGAAACTCTTGTGTTCCTAATTTGTTTTCAATTAAAGCAGCTTTAATTGTTGAAACAGCTACAGGTGTTTTTCTGTCAACTGCAAATGAAGTTTGTGTAATTACAATTTCATCTAGTGACTCAGCCGAAGGTACTAAAGAAATTGTACCAAGTTTTCCATTTCCTTTAAAAGAAACTGTTTTAGATTGGTATCCAATAAAAGAAACTACAAGTGTTCCGTTTTGTACTTTGGATTCAAAATTAAAGTTTCCATCAAAATCTGTAGAAGATCCAGTTTTTGAACCTTGAATTACAACCGTAGCGCCAGGCAATGGTTGGTTAGTTTCATCCACAACTTTACCTGAAAGTATGGTTTGAGAAAAAACAGTAACCGATGTGATTAACATAATTACCGTTAGCCAATTTTTTAAATTTTTCATTACTAAATTTTAAGTTATTTAAGAATTTACAAATGTGGTAACTTATACCTACGCTATCATTAACTTAATGTTAAAATATTTTTAACAAAATATTTAGATAAATTGATTTTTTTTAACAAAAAATTAAGATTGTCAAAAATAAAAAAATCTAACTGAATAAACTGTAATATTATTGACTAATAATTATAGTTTATTAACAGTTAGATGTCAATAAATGAGATAGGTTACTTTTAAAGAAGTAAACTGTATGTTATTTTGAAAGATTTTTTTGAGCCAATTCTTTTCCTAATTCAACCCCAAACTGGTCGTAACTAAAAATATTCCAAATAATTCCTTGGATAAATATCTTGTGCTCGTAAAATGCAATTAAACTTCCTAAAGTTTTAGGTGTTAATTTTTCAATTAAAATAGCTGTACTTGGTTTGTTTCCTTCAAAAACTTTGTAAGGTAGTAAGGTCGAAATTTCATCTAATTTACCTTGTGTTTTTAAATCTAAATGTACTTCTTCTTTGGTTTTTCCTTCAGCTAAAGCTTGAGTTTGACCGTAAAAGTTAGCCATTAATTTTTCGTGATGGTCTTTATCACCATATAATGATTGTTTAAAACCAATAAAATCAGCAGGAATTAATTTTGTACCTTGGTGTAATAACTGCATAAAAGCATGTTGAGAGTTAGAACCTGGAGCTCCCCAAATAATTCCACCTGTTTGGTAGTCTACTCGGTCTCCATTTCTATCAACACTTTTACCATTACTTTCCATAATAGCTTGTTGTAAATAAGGCGCTAATTTGCTTAAGTACTGAGCGTAAGGTAAAATTACTTCGCTTTCTGTATTAAAAAAGTTGTTGTACCAAATACCTATTAAACTGGCAATTACTGGTGCATTTTTTTCAAAAGGTGTATTTTTAAAATGTTCATCCATTTCAAAAGCACCAATTAACAAATCGTTGAAATTGTTAAATCCAACAGCCAAACTAATAGAAAGACCTACAGCACTCCATAATGAGAAACGACCTCCAACCCAATCCCACATTGGGAAAATGTTGTCTGATGCAATTCCAAAACCTTTAACTTTTTCTAAATTTGTTGAAACTGCAACAAAATGTTTGGCAACATCACTTTCAGAAGCTGATTGCATAAACCATTTTTTAATGGTAGTTGCATTTGTCAACGTTTCTTGTGTTGTAAAAGTTTTAGAAACAATTACAAATAGGGTAGTTTCAGGATTTAAATTTTTAATTACTTCTTGTACGTGGTCTCCATCAATGTTTGAAACAAAATGAACGTTTAAGTGATTTTTATAGAATTTTAAAGATTCAACAACCATATCTGGTCCTAAATCTGATCCTCCAATACCAATATTTACAACATCGGTAATAGATTTATTGGTATAACCTTTCCATTCTCCAGAAACTACTTTGTTGGTAAATCCTTCAATTTTAGCCAATGCTGCTTTAATTTCAGGTTTTACATTTACGCCGTCAACCAAAACTTCATTGTCTAACTGACTTCTTAAGGCTGTGTGTAAAACGGCTCTTTTTTCGGTTTTATTAATAACTTCACCTGAAAAATAAGCATCCATAGCGCTTTTTAAATCTACTTCATTTGCCAATTCAACTAAAGTTTCAATGGTTTCTTTGTTGATTCTATTTTTAGAGAAGTCGAATTCAAAATCATTAAAATTTAAAGTGAAATCGTTTTTACGGTTGTTATTCTCGTTAAATAATGTTTTTAAATGCACATCTTTTACATCGTTGTAATGGTTGTGTAATTTAGACCAAGCTTTTGTTTTGGTAGGATTGATATTTTTCATGGTTTGTAATCGTTGTTTAAATTGGTTTTGTGTAAAAATAATATTTTATTATTATTTAGTATATGTTATATTATCTATTTGAGTTTTAAGTGGATCAATATAGTTAAGATAGCCTGGTTTTATACTTGCTTTTAAAGGTTCAGATGTTGGTAATTTTTCTTTTAAAGGGTCAACTTGTACACCATTTTTCCAGAAACGGTAACAAACGTGTGGCCCAGAGGTATTTCCTGTCATTCCAATATACCCAATTACGTCGCCTTGTTTTACAACTTGTCCTACTTTTACGGCACGTTTACTCATATGTAAATATTGGGTGGTATAAGTGCTATTATGACGAATTTTTACGTAGTTACCATTGGCGCCTTTGTACTGAGATTCTATTACCGTACCGTTTGCTGTTGCCATAATTGGTGTTCCAACAGCCGCAGCATAATCTGTACCTTTGTGAGGTTTAATTTTATTACCATAAAAAGCAATTCTTCTGTTTAAGTTGTAACGCGATGAAATACGGCTAAACTGCACAGGCATTTTTAAAAACTGACGACGTTGGTTGTTTCCTTTTTCGTCGTAATAATCAGAAATCCCGGTGGTAGAATCTGCAACAAATTTAAATGCATAAAAAGGTTTGTCACCATGTTCAAAATAGGCTGCTTTTATTTCTCCAATACCAACAGGAACAGTATCATTGATATACAATTGCTCGTAAATGACTTTAAATTTATCGTTTTTTTGAAGTTTAGAAAAGTCGATTGTCCAAGCAAAAATATTATCGGCCATTTTGTAAGTTAAATAAGGACTTAGTCCTTGTTTTTCAACAGCTTCAGAAAGGCTACTTTTAATAATTCCAGTTGCGGTTTTTTCAACAACTTTAATAGGGATTTGTGCATTAAAAGCGCTAATTGAATCTTTAAAATCAATTACTGTATATTTAACTTTAGAAGGTTTGTATATAAAAACCAGCGCTTCTTGTGTCGAATCTTTTTTTGCTAAAATGGTGTACGGAATGCCAACTTTTATTTTTCTAACATTAAAAGTGTCTCTAATTTTATTTACAATTTCTAAAACTTTAGGGTAGCTAACGTGGTGTCTACCTAAAATTTCACTAAAATTTTCATTTTTCTTAATGGTGTCATGGATAACAGTGAAGTCATTTAATTTATAACCATATTTAAAAATTATTTCTGGTTCTGCATTGTCAGTTTCAGGGATGTCAACTTTTTTTTTGTCACCGCAAGAGGTAAATAAAACAATAATAAAGAGTAATGCTATTTTTTTCAACAGATTAAATATTTAAAGATTATAGGTTTGAAAATTTCAAACGCGAAAATACAATTTAATTGTTAAAAATTATGTTAAAAGGATGGGCTAAACCTTTAAATTCGTCTAAATCTGCACGAAGTGACCCTACAGCCAATGAAGCCTTAATACGAAGCGGAATTTTATTTTTATCGTCACTAATCCAAATAGTCACACTTTCTTCTTCTTTAAAAACACGACCAGCTTGAACCAGAGGTTTAAATATTAACGAATTAACCGATCCAAATTTGGTTTTTATAATTTCCTTACCTAAATATTGCAGCTTAAAAACATAGGTTTCTTCGTCAAAAAAAAGTTTTAATTCTATGGATTGTCCAGTTGAAAGATGTTGTAAATCTTGATTTCTCAAATAATACAACGCTGAAAGCATATCTTGAATGTTGTTACTAATTTTATAATCTTGCTGTGTGTTTTTTTTGAAATTTTTTACCGTTGCCAAATTGGCATCACTGTTAAATAAAATCTCTTTGTTTTTGGTATATCCGCCTTCATTTATTTTTCGAATAAAACGGTAAGGTTGTAATGATTCTTTGTAAAAATAGGTTTGATAGTTGTCTTCAACTTTAAAAAACCAGCTAATGACTCCGGTAGTTTCACCAAAACCTTTTACATGAAATGCTTCTTGACCATTATTTCTGGTTTGTTTTACATCGAGCGTGGCAAATCCGGCATTTAAAAAATTGCTATAACTCATTCTGTATTTAAGCCATTCGCCTTTTTTAAAAGCCAATTCAGGAGTGTTTTCTTTTTGTTTTTCCGATTGACCAAAAGTAGTCAGTGCACTAAGAAAAAGTAATATTGATAGATATTTTCGCATATTTTTTGCTTCAATTTTAAGAAGAATAGCAATTATTATTCCAAAAGTAAAAAAAGAATTTTGAACGAGGTGAAGCTTTTGTTAAATGTTTTTTTGATTTTAAAAAGTAGCAAATGTGTTGTTAATTTTGTTGAGCTTTAATAAAGCTAAATGAAATTTAAATATTTTGTAACTAAATTAAAAAGAGCAACTTAAGTTGCTCTTTTTAGAAAAAAATTTGGTGAAATTTAGAATGTAATACCATTAATTTCAATTACACGTTTAATTTGAGGTGCATGTCTTTTTATAGTTGCTTCAACACCATTTTTAAGCGTCATTTGATTCACTGAACAACCCAAGCAAGCACCTTCAAGTTGAACACTTACGGTATCTTCGGTTATTTCAACTAAAGAAATATTACCACCATCAGCTTCAAGATATGGTCTTATTTCTTGCAATGCAATTTCAACGTTAGTTCTTAATTCTTGTTCACTCATTGTATTTATTATTTTGTTGCGCAACCACTCATTGTTGTAATTCTTACAATTTCAGTTGGAGGTAAATCGTTATTTCTTTTCACCAATTGAGCCAATGCATTTTTTGTAATTTCAGAGAAAGCATTTTCTAACGGTGTGTTGTTTTGTAAAGCTACTGGGTGACCAACGTCTCCTGCTTCACGGATACTTTGTACCAAAGGAACTTCACCTAAAAATGGTGCGTCAATATCTTCAGCTAAATTTTTTGCACCATCTTTTCCAAAAATATAATATTTATTTTCAGGAAGTTCAGCAGGTGTAAAATAACTCATATTTTCAATAATACCTAAAACAGGTACATTAATGGTTTCTTGTTGAAACATAGCAACACCTTTTTTGGCATCGGCTAAAGCAATATTTTGTGGTGTGCTTACAATTACAGCTCCTGTAATTGGCACTGCTTGTACAAGTGATAAATGAATATCACCAGTTCCTGGAGGTAAATCGATCAATAAGAAATCTAGTTCGCCCCAATAAGAATCAAAAATCATTTGGTTTAATGCTTTTGAAGCCATTGCACCACGCCATATAACAGCTTGATTGGCATCTGTAAAAAAGCCCAATGATAATATTTTTACACCATAACTTTCAACAGGTTGCATTTTTACTTGTCCGTCTACTTCAACAGACAAAGGTTTTGCATTTGCAACATCAAACATTAAATGAATTGATGGCCCATAAATATCGGCATCTAAAATACCTACTTTAAAGCCCATTTTTTGTAAAGAAACAGCCATATTTGCTGTGATGGTAGATTTTCCAACGCCACCTTTTCCTGAAGCTACAGCAATAATATTTTGAATACCTGGAACTTTTGGTTTTTCTGGTTTAAAAGGTTCGTTTTTAGTTTCAGATGTTACATTCACTTTTACGTCAGCTTTTTGGTCAATTAGCTGATGAATTACTTTCATAATTTCAACTTCAACTTTCTTTTTTGCTTGTAAAGACGGGTTTGCTATGGTAACGTCAACTATAATTTCTTTGTCAAAAGTGACAATATTTTTAATGGATCCGCTTTCAATTAAATTTTTACCTTCTCCAGGTGCAGTAATTGTTTCAAGCGCTTTTGTTATCTGTTGTTTTGTATAAGTCATATTCTTTATGTAAAATCATTCTAAACAACAAATATACAGACTTCAAACGAATATTGAAACATCATTATAAAAAAGAAATGTAGGTGATGTTACAGTAAATTGTAAAATTATTTTATGTTTAATTCGGTAAAAGGATCCCAAAAAACAGTTTCAAAATGCTGTATTTGGTTTTCTTTTACAACAATGCCTTCGTTTTCTAACAATTGTTGCATTAAGTTAGTGCCATCAAAATGAAATTTTCCGGTAAGCAATCCTTTGCGGTTAACGACTCTGTGTGCTGGAATTTCGGGTATAGAATGTGAGGCATTCATAGCCCAACCAACCATTCGGGCAGAGCGTGCAGCGCCTAAATATTTGGCAATTGCACCATAGCTTGTTACACGTCCGTACGGAATGAGTTTTGCAACTTCGTATACTTTTTCGAAAAAATTATCAGATTTTGACATTTTATAAAAGTATGGTTTTTAGTCAAAAGTTGAAAGTCAAAAGACGGGATTCAAAAGATGGAAAACTGAAGTGTTTTTACTTAAAATAAATAGCAATACACATAAGTGAAATTTCCTTAAATTAGGAATTTCGCTTTTTTTGAATAATTAAAATTAAATCAAGTTGCTTAATATATTTTTTGTTTTCTAAACCAGTCGTCAAATAAACTAATATTTAAGCTGATTTTATGAAAATTATCCATCACCAAATTATTGTTTAGAGTTCCTTCTTTTCCGAAGGAATAACTTAAATTTAACGTAGTACCTTTATTTGAGATAGGTAATCCAATTCCCGCGGATACACCATAGCTATCTATTTTTGAGTTGGAAAAACTCAAATAACCAGAGTCATAATTTAGGCCCATTCTATAAATCACTTTTCGATAATATTTTAGTGAATTTGTTTGACGTTTGTACTCAAGGCCTAATCCATAAATGCTTTGGTCTCTATAGGAAAAATTAGAATTTGAAGTGTATGAATTACTCCAATAATTTTTTTGATAGTCTAAATTAAAAGTTAGTTTTCTTATTTGTGTAGAAATACCAAATCCTATTTTTAATGGCATTTCAAAATCAGCTAAGTTAGTGTCAGTTTCTTCAATAATAGTTGTAGAACCTATACTTTCAAATATTTTTGTTCCTTCAGTATCTTTTGTTCCGCTTAATGTTGACGGCATATTTACAATAGCTCCAATAGTTGTATTTGTGCCCAATATATTGTTAAATTTATATTGAAAACCACCCTTTAAACCCAAACCAGTATATTTTTTTGTTTGATTTAAATAAACTTGTGTTGTTAAATAGTTTATATATTTTTCTTGATTTATAGATCCGAAATAGGCGTTAAGTTCAAGCCCAATGGATAGGTTTTTAGCGAGTTTAAAACCGTGACTCCAAAATACTTCATTGATGCCTCCAGAGCCTGTTACACTCGTGTAATATAAATTATTGTTTCCTTCTACAGGGCTAATAATATCAATATTGTAGCTGGTTTTAGTCTTTGGAACCAATCCAAAACTCATTTTCCAGCGGTCACTAGCAGAAAAACCTATTCCAATATGAGTGAAATTAAAATCGTAATTTGTTTGTGAGTTGTTGTTGTCTGATTTAACAGATAGGGTATTGTTTAAACCAATTTCATACAAAAATGTATTTGGTTCAAGAGATGTTAAAGAAGCAGGGTTAATTTTATTTATTAATAGTCCGTTTGAATATGCAATTCCTGTATTTGCCAATCCAATGGAACCACCAAAATAACTGGAGTTCTCTTTTCCAATGCCAAATAAAGAATATGGTGAATCTATATCGCTTTGCGCAAATACAGAAAAGCATAAAAAGCTAAAAAGTATTATTAATTTTTGAAATTTCATGGGTTAATAGGTTAAATAAGTTAAAAGGAGTTTCATTTTATAGTTTGAATTTTCAGGACTCTTATTGTCATTTATAAGTATGCGGTTTATAGTGCTTGTATTGCTTGGAAACTCAAATCTTAAGGCATAATTTAAGGTGTAACTACTAGTCAAAATTTCTTCAACAAAAGCGCTGACATCAACAGTATAATTAGTGCTAGAGTCAAATTCATTTTCTTCTGAATTTAACTTTGCATAAACTGCACTTCCACTTAAAGATGTGAGTTGTTTAATAGTTCTGTTTTTGTTGTCTATAATGTATACCGCTAAAGAGTCAATTAAATTAACATCATCATAACTGGAGTAATCTGGATAAATTTTTAGCAAGGCACCTAAAGCGGTTCCGTTGTTTTCAAGAGCATTTAAGGTGCTTAAAGTAGGCATATCAACACGCATGCTAATACCAGTTCCCGACTGAATGTACGTTTTATTATTGGTCTCAGTACTTGATAATATGTCTTCACTATCAGCAAGGGAACTTAAAAACGTATTTGTTTTATCACTGGTTATATTGTTAAAAATTTTATTTCCGCCTTCTAATTTTAAATCTAAATAATATTTGTTGTTTTCAGAGTTGTCACCATCATTTAGAGTGTAATATAACCTTATAGAAGTCGATTGATCATTATAGGTAGAATAATTGAATCCTAAAATAGTATTGGTGTTTGGATCAGATTTAATGGTGATACCTCTAAACTCTTTGGTTAAATCGTTGCTGTCTGTTATTTCGTCATCAACAATTTTATCAAAAATATTTTTACCAAAACCATAGTTTAAAGGAATATTAATGGAATCCCTTTTATTCGGATAAGGGGTAAAAGACTGTTTTCCTATTGGTTCAGTGTTGTATGCTAAACTAGAAGTATTATAGAAATAAGTATCCTCGTCATTTGGTTCAAAAACCTCTATAATTTCGTAAACTTTATAGGTTTGAACAAGCGTTGTATCTCCATAATAATAGCGGTCATAGTGCATAACCAATGAAATGGAATCAAAAATGGCATTTTTATCTAAATTAAAAACGGAGCTGTAAACACTGAAATAACTTTGAGCTGTTAAATTTCCAAAATCATTGTCTTGTAATGCGCCTATTAAAATTCTGGCAGTTCCAGAGGTAACTAAAGAGTCTGAAATAATTGTTGAGATTTTTAATGATAAGGTATCTACTTCAAAAATTAGTGTATTGCTATCTATAAAATCTTGTCCAACTTCATAAATAGTGTTTTCGTTGTTGCAAGATATTACAATCCCAAAACCAATAAGTATAATTAATAAATAATGCTTCATTCTTGTTTTTTAAGCGAAAATATTTCAATCAGTTCATTTCAAAATCATAAAATAGATGAGTCTTTAAAAAGTATCTATCAAGACGTTAATTAAATGTTAAATAGCTAATAATCAGTAGTTTTTGATGTTTGTAGATGATTTAGGCTTTTCTATAGATAAAACAAGTCAATTCGTCTATTTTATAGTTTAAACTTCAAAATGCTGAATAGTTTTGTGCCAAAGTTTTAACAAAATTGTGAGACTTGTTTTGTACGAGTTTGAATTACAGATAATTAATAAAATGATAAAAAAATAACAAAGAAATTATGATGTTTAACAATATGTATTTAAAATCTTTACTTGTATTCTTATTGATTGTTGGCGCGGTTGGTTGTTCTAATGACGATGATGATACGGAGTATGGAAATTGGGTTGAAAGTTCTTCTTTTGATGGTAATGCAAGAGGGAATTCTGTTTCATTTGTAATTGGAGATAAAGGATATCTTGTTAGTGGTTACGATGGAGATGATTATTTAAGTGATTTGTGGGAATACAATAGTGAAGGTGATTATTGGGTTCAAAAAGCAAACTTTCCTGGTGTAGCAAGAAGCGGAGCTGTAGGTTTTGCAATTAACGGAATAGGATATTTTGGAACTGGTTATGACGGAGATGATAAGTTAAATGATTTTTGGAGTTACAACCCTAATTCTGATACTTGGACACAAAAATCTGATTTCTTAGGAAGCGAACGGTATGGAGCTGTTGGTTTTGCAGTTTCAGGTAAGGGTTATATTGGAACGGGATATGATGGAAGTGAACTAAAAGATTTTTATCAATACGACCCTGCAACTGATCAGTGGGTGCAATCAGTTGGTTTTGGAGGTGATAAGCGTAAAGATGCTGCAGTATTTGTAATTGGAGATTATGCTTATATGGGAACTGGTTCTCATAATGGTGCATATGAAAATGATTTTTATGTTTTTAATGGAAGTACTGAAATATGGACTCGTTTAACTGATTTAGATGATGATGATTCAGATTATTCAGTTTTACTTTCAAGTGGTGTTGGATTTACATTAAATGGTTTGGGGTATTTTGCTACAGGAGTATCATCTGGGGTTACTACAAATCTATGGATATATGATCCGTCATCAGATACTTGGGATCAAGGTTCTTATTTTGAAGGCTCAGCAAGGCAAGATGCAGTTGCTTTTAGTTTTTCAGATAAAGCTTTTGTTTTAATGGGTAGAAGTGGTAGTTATTATTTTGATGATAATTGGGCGTTTAAACCTGATGAGGAACAAAGTGATGAGGATTAAGATTTATTTAGATAAGTTAAAATTGGTTTAGTTTTAAAAGAGTTAATATTTATATTAGCTCTTTTATTTGGTTTGAGAAATGAAGGTAAAAGTTAAATTTATAGTAAGTATATTTTTGGTTTCTGTTTTTTTAATGAGTTGTACTCCTAAAAAATCAGTATATACATTAAAAGTTTTTGAAGTAGAGCAAGGGTGGGGTTATTCAATATTTCAGCGAGAGAAATTAATAATTAAGCAACAGCATATTCCTTCAATAAATGGGCAAAAACATTTTAAAAGTAAAAAAGATGCTTATACGATAGGAATGCTTGTTATAGATAAGTTAAAACATCATAGTATTCCAACTATAACTGCAAAAGAGATAAAAAACAACATAAGTTTGTAGTTAAAATTAGTAGCGCAAATTGAAAAAATCGTTAAGAAATATAAACCCAATAGTATTGCATATTTTATGTTGGGCTATATTTATATTAATAAATGTATCGGCATTTTACAATCGGTTTTTAGAATTTCCAGAGCCTCTATTTTATGCTAAAACAATTATTGATATTTCAATTTTTTATCTAAATTTTAGTGTACTAGTTCCTAAATTGTTGCTAAATAATAAAATTTTAGGATATGTTTTTATCTCAATTGTTTTTATTTTTTTATCAGTTTATTTAATTAATACATATATACAACCTGTTTTTACAATTAATTTTGAATTCCATAAGGTAATTGATAATGATGGATTTAGGCCTAAAAGAGGTCCTTTTAATCCAATGAGTATTTTTGCCACTATGTTACTGTTTGCTGTAGGAACAAGTATTAGGTTAGTCATGGAGTGGTATAAAAATGAAGAAGTGAAAAAAGAGATTGAACTGCAAAGAGTTCATACTGAAATCTCATTTTTAAAAGCACAATTAAATCCGCACTTTTTGTTTAATTCATTAAATAGTATCTATTCATTAGCCAATAAAAAATCAGATGATACGACAGAGGCCATTGTAACTTTAGCGGAATTAATGCGATATATGATTTATGAAACAGATAAAGAGTTGGTCCCTTTACAAGATGAGTTAAATTATATAAAAAACTATATTTCTTTACAAAATTTAAGGTTGAAGGATTCAAGTGGAGTTCGCATAAACATTTATGGAAAAATAGAACATAAAATTGAGCCTTTATTATTAATTTCTTTTATTGAAAATGCCTTTAAATACGGAACTGATTATAACGGAAAAACCGATATCAGAATAAGAATTGAAGTAAAAGATGATAGTTTAGATTTTGAAGTGTCAAACTATGTTTCTATTCATAAGAAAGATCATCAAAACTCGGGTGTTGGATTGAAAAATGTTATAAACAGATTAAATCTTCAATATCCAAAAACCCACACCTTAACTTTTACTGAAGAAGATAAACAGTATAAAGTAAGGTTACTATTAAAATTGAAAGTATAATGATACGTTGTTTAATTATAGATGATGAGCCTTTAGCAGTTGAATTACTGGAAGATTTTGTTTCTAAAGTCTCATTTTTAAGTTTGGTAAAAAGTTGTTCAAGTGCCTTTGAAGCAATTTCAGTAATTCAAGAAGGAACTATTGATTTAATATTTTCAGACATTGAAATGCCCGATTTTACAGGAATTGAGTTTATAAAGTCTCTAGAAAAAAAGCCTTTATTTATTTTTACAACAGCTTATTCTCATTATGCGGTTGAGGGTTTTAATTTAAATGCGGTAGATTATTTGGTAAAGCCAATTCCTTTTCATCGGTTTTTGACAGCTGTTAACAGGGCTCAGGAATTATTTGAGCTAAAAAGAAACGAAGCAGAAACAGTAGTACAGCCGCTATCAATGCAAACATCAGATTTTATTTTTGTAAAATCGGAGTATGAAAATTTAAAAGTAAATTTAAATACGATACTCTATATTGAAGGATTGAAAGATTACATTAAAATTTACACAAGTGACCCCAAACCTATTTTAACATTAAATAGTTTAAAAGCTTTTGAAGAAAAATTACCAACTAATTTTATTAGAGTTCATCGTTCTTTTATTGTTTCTTTAAATCATATAAATTCAGTACAGCGCAATAGAATTATTATAGACAAAGTTTATATTCCTATAGGTCAAAACTACAAAGACGATTTTATCAAGCGAATTGAAGGTTAATTTTATTTGTGTTTAATTATGAATTTTCAACCAATTTAGGCTTCTTCATTTTTTATTAAAATGCGTTAGGGATTGCAGCGGCATCCTTTTTTACAATGCAACGCAGTGGAATTGTAATAAAGATATAGCGGAAAGCCCGACCCACAGGGTAACGCCCAAATTGTTGTAAGTAAAAGTGTTGCTGTTGAAGTGTTTTTGAGTTTAAAATTTTATGTTGTAACTGGCAAATCTTAAATCAAAAAAAAATCGACTATTGCTTAATTCTAAATTGAATATAGGTAATTGGTTTTCCTTTTTCTAAATACTGACTTTCGTAAAAAGTTTGTGTTGAGGTAACCTCTTTAGGCGATTCGTAATTTTTGTAAATATCGTGGTGCGCATAAAGTACCTCGTGACCGGCGCCATGTAGCAAACCTAAGGTGTAACCGTGCATAAACTCGCTGTCTGTTTTTAAATTTACAATGCCATTTGGTTTTAAAATTGTATTGTATTTTGATAAAAAATCGGCGTTTGTAAGACGGTGTTTAGTGCGGGTATATTTTATTTGAGGATCAGGGAAAGTTATCCAAATCTCAGAAACTTCATTTTCTCCAAATAGCAAATCGATCAATTCTATTTGGGTACGTAAAAAGGCAACATTGCTTAAATTTTCTTCTAAAGCAATTTTTGCACCACGCCAAAAACGTGCACCTTTTATATCTACACCAATGTAATTTATATTGGGGTTTTTGCGAGCCAAGGCAATTGTATATTCACCTTTTCCGCAGCCCAATTCTAAAATTATAGGGTTGTTATTGTTAAAATGTGTGTGCCATTTACCTTTTAATAAAAAACCATTTAACACTTCTTCGCGTGTTGGCTGAATGACATTAGAAAATGTTTCGTTTTCACGAAATCTTTTGAGTTTGTTTTTACTGCCCACAGTTAGTAGTGTGTTTTAAGAATAAAATGGTTAAAAATTGTAAGTTATATTATTCGTTTCCTGCTTTTTTGTATTTTCTAAGTTCGCCTAACCAATAGAAAAACGCAGCAAAAGTTATGGCAATAAAAATCCAACTTACAGTACTTTGTAGCCACCAATTATCCATAAATCTTATACTGTTAAAAGGAGTAAATAAAACATTTGTAAAAAAATCACCAATGGCCTTAAAAATATTGTTTGCAATCATATCTTAATTATATTTACAGGCAAAAGTATAAAATATAGTAATGATAGCCAATTTTTTTAATAAAACTAAACCAGTAGTTATTTTTACAGTGATATTAACGCTGTTTGTTTTTTATTTAACTGCCATTGTTTTGTTTAAATTTAATGATATTTCAATTGCTTATGTAGCCAAAAGATTGCTTGTTTTTGCTTGTTTTGTGTTTTTTATACTTGGTGTAAATTTTGTTATTCAAAAAAACAACTTAACGTATAACAATTCGTATGCATTGTTATTTATTGTTTTAATGTTAGGGACTTTTTATGAAACCATGTTTTCTAATTCCGTATTGTTTGCCAATTTTGTGTTGCTTTTGTCATGGCGAAAAATTTATAGTTTAAAGTCGGGAACCAATGTGAAGCAAAAACTTTTTGATGCAAGTTTTTGGGTTGGAATTGCAACTTTAATATACGCGTGGAGTTTGTTTTATATTGTGTTGATTTATTTAGCCATTATAATTTATCAAAAATTGGATTTTAAAAATTTATGGATTCCTTTAATTGGTTTTTCAACGCCTATTTTTATTTACTTTACTTACTTTTTTTATACAGACAATTTAGCTGTATTTTATGAAAGATGGTTGTTTGAACCAAATCTAAATTTTGTAGTTTACAATCAGTTAAAATTTTTAATTCCAATTACTTTTTTATTAACGCTAGGGATATGGTCTATAGTAAATTTGACTCCAAAATTTGCAAATAGAGGGGTAAATTCAAAGCGAGCTTGGCGTGTTGTATTAAATCAATTGTTAATATCGGTGTTTATATTGCTTTTATCGCCCGTAAAAAATGGATCGGAAATGTTTTTTATTGTTTTTCCGTTGAGTTTAATAGTTGCACTGTTTTTAAAGAAAAGTGTGTCTAGCAATTTTAAAAACTTGATTATGTACTTAACTTTTGCTATTGCAATTGCTGTTTACTTTTTGTAATTATAAATTATGATTTTACAATTACGAATAGTTATTTAAAGCTGTTGTCGGCGTTTTTTTACAATGAAGTATTTTTTTGAAAAAGAAATAATTGAAAAACAATTTATTCGTAATTAACTTATAATTTTTGACCGTAACTTAAATCGCCTGCATCACCCAAACCAGGTACAATATACCCTTTGCTATTTAGTTTTTGATCAACAGTAGCAATCCATAATTTTGTATTTTCAGGCAAGTGTTCTTCAATATATTTTATTCCGTCTGTTGCGCCAATTACACAAACTAAATGAATTTCTTTAGGCGTTCCATGTTTTTTTAAACCTTCAAAAACACTTACTAAACTTTGTCCAGTAGCCAACATAGGGTCTACTAAAATTAAGGTTTTGTTTTCTAAATTTGGTGAAGCCGAATATTCAACAACTATTTCAAAATCTGTTTCAGAAGTATGTTTTCTATAGGCCGAAATAAAAGCATTTTCAGCATTGTCAAAATAATTTAAAAGTCCGTTGTGTAAAGGCAAACCAGCTCTTAAAATTGAGCATAAAACAACTTCATTTTGGAGCGATTGCACAATTTTAGTACCCAAAGGTGTGGTAATAGTTTCGCTTTTATAGCTAAGCGATTTGCTAAGTTCGTAAGCAAGTATTTCTCCAATTCGTTCAATATTTCTTCTAAAACGCATAGAATCTTTTTGAACATTTTCGTCTCTAATTTCAGCAATAAATTTGTTTAAAAGTGAATTTTGATGATCTAAAATAGTAACATTCATTGGACTTTATTTTTTTTCAAAAATAAGATAATAAAATCACATGTTTTATATGAAATGATGGATAAATGAGTATAAATGGATTATTATTGCTATTAGATTGAATTCAAAAATAAATCTGAAAAGGTTTACTTAAATTAAAATGCATTAAATTTGCTCAAATTTTTACAATAGATGATACAATCCATGACCGGCTACGGTAAAACCGTATTGCAACTTTCAACAAAAAAAATTACGATTGAATTGAAATCGTTAAACAGCAAAAATTTAGATTTAAATGTTCGAATTCCTTCTTATTACCGAGAAAAAGAACTAGATATTCGCAAAGAATTGGCTGCCACTTTGGAAAGAGGAAAAATAGATTTTTCAATTTATATTGAAAATAATGGAGAGGAAGTTTCATCAAAAGTAAATGAAAATACGGTTAAAGCTTATATGAATCAATTGCGAAAAATTGTTGACGCAAGTGATATTGAATTGCTTAAAATTGCGGTTCGTTTGCCTGATACTTTAAAAACAGAGCGTGAAGAATTAGATGAAGAAGAGTGGAAGCAAATTGAAATTGGTATGCATGAAGCTATTGTTGAAATTAACAAATACCGATCTGATGAAGGTTTGGTGCTTTTAAACGATTTTGAACTTCGAATTTCAAACATTCAAAATTTATTGGAACAGGTAATTGAACTGGATCCAGAACGCATTGAACAGGTTAGAGAAAAACTGAAAAAAGGCGTTGAAGAATTAGAAGCAAAAGTAGATCAAAATAGGTTTGAACAAGAACTTATTTATTATATTGAAAAGTTAGACATTACCGAAGAAAAAGTGCGCTTAAAAAATCATTTAGATTATTTTAAATTGGCTTTAAGATCCGACGATTCTAACGGAAAAAAATTAGGATTTATTACCCAAGAAATTGGTAGAGAAATAAATACCATTGGTTCTAAAGCCAATTATGCCAATATGCAAAAATTGGTTGTTCAAATGAAAGACGAACTCGAAAAAATTAAGGAACAAAACTTAAACGTTTTATAAAATAACAAGATTTGAAAAAAGAAGGAAAACTCATTGTTTTTTCAGCACCTTCAGGTTCAGGTAAAACTACAATTGTGCACGATTTGTTGAAGCAAACAGATTTGAATTTAGATTTTTCTATTTCAGCAACTTCACGTGCTAAACGCGGAGCAGAAATTGATGGAAAAGATTATTATTTTATTACTGCTGAAGCTTTTCAAAAACATATTGAAAAAGAAGATTTTATTGAGTGGGAAGAAGTTTATACCAACAATTATTACGGTACTTTAAAAAATGAAGTTGAGCGTATTTGGAGCCTAGGTAAACACGTAATTTTTGATATTGATGTTGTTGGAGGATTAAATATTAAAAACCAATTTCCAGATCAAACCTTGGCTATTTTTGTGCAACCACCTTCTATTGAAGAAATGGAACGCCGTTTAAGAAATCGCCAAACAGACAGCGAAGAAAAAATTAAAGAACGTGTTTTAAAAGCTGAAAAAGAACTTGAATATGCGCAGCAATTTGATGTTATTTTAGTAAATGACAATTTGGAAGTTGCAAAGCAAGAAGCACGTAATTTGGTTAAAAATTTTGTGTTATAAATGAAAGTAGGATTGTTTTTTGGCACTTTTAATCCAATTCATGTTGGACATATAATTATTGCAAATCATTTTGCTGAATTTTCAGATTTAGACAAGGTTTGGTTTGTGGTAACACCTTTAAGTCCGTTTAAGCAAAAAGAATCTCTTTTGTCTAATCATCACCGTTTAGCCATTGCCAATATTGCTGTTGAAGATTATCCAAAGCTAGAAACTTCAGATATAGAATTTAAGCTTACTCAACCAAATTATACCATAAATACCCTACTTCATTTAGAAGAAAAATTTCCTGATAATCAGTTTTGTTTAATAATGGGTGAAGATAATTTGAAGGGATTTCAAAAATGGAAAAATTACGAAATCATTCTTCAAAATTACGAGTTGTATGTATACCCACGCATTTCAGATGGTAAAACTGCAATAGAATTATTAAAACACCCAAAAGTACACCTTGTTAACGCACCAATTGTTGAAATTTCTTCAACTTTTATAAGAAAAGCAATTCACGACCAAAAAGATGTTAGGGCTATGTTGCCGCCAAATGTTTGGAATTATATTGATGAAATGAATTTTTATAAATAGTAATTTTAGCTTAGATTTAACATAAATAAATGTCGGCTTGTAATTAACTAAACTATATTTCCATTTGTATTTGTTCGAACTTAATTATGAAAGAAAAAATAAAAGAGAAAAGAAAATTTAAAGAAAAACTGATTAATAAATACCGTTTGGTAATTATTAATGAAGATACTTTTGAAGAAAAGTTAACATTTAAATTAACCAGATTAAACGTGTTTGTTTTTGGCGGTCTTTTTTCTATTTTATTAATAGTTGGAACCATATTTTTAATTGCTTTTACAGATTTAAGAGAGTACATTCCGGGTTATTCTTCAACCAAATTACAAAAACAAGCCACCCAATTAGTTTACCAAGTAGATTCTTTAACAGAGGTGTTGGATGTAAATAATTTATATATCGAAAAAGTTAAGGAAGTGCTAACCGGTAAAACAAAAGATTTTAAATTTGATAAAGATTCTGTATTACAAACTGTAAAATACAATAAAGATTCTATGAATTTATATCCATCTCCAACCGATTTAGAATTTAGAAAATCTATTGAAAGTGCAGATAGATATAGTATATTTAATGAAGCTACAAAAAATGCCGATATCGTATTTTTTGCGCCAGTTTCAGGAAGTTTAACAGATGGATACAATCCAAAAACAAAACATTTTGCAGTAGATATTGCTGTTGAAATGGGTACACCTGTTAAATCTGTTGCAGATGGTACCGTAATTTTTGCAGAGTGGACAGCACAAACCGGCCATGTTATTATTGTTGAACATACAGGAGGGTTTATATCTATTTACAAACACAACACGGCACTTCATAAAGTGCAGGGCGATTTGGTAAAATCTGGTGAAGCAATTGCATCTGCAGGTGATACAGGCGAATTTAGTACAGGTCCACATTTGCATTTTGAGTTATGGAGTGATGGGTATCCTGTAAACCCAATTAATTATATTGACTTTGACTAATGAATATAAAATCTATTTTAGCAAAACCATTCGCAAAACTAGTTGTTTCTAAAATTTACAAGCAAAGTAATGACGCTGTAAATGTTCAAAACAAATTGTTGAAAAAGCTTTTAAAACAAGCTGAAAATACTGCTTTTGGTAAAGATCATAGCTTCAGCAAAATTAAATCGTATAACGATTTTAAAAAGCAAGTTCCTGTAAAAGATTATGAAGGTTTAAAACCATATATTGAAAGAGTTGTTGCTGGTGAAAAAGATGTTTTATGGAAAGGTAAACCGCTTTATTTTGCCAAAACTTCGGGTACAACTTCGGGTACAAAATACATTCCCTTAACAAAAGAATCTATGCCAACGCATATTAATGCAGCGCGAAATGCCTTGTTGCATTATATAGACGAAACTAAAAACACCGCTTTTTTAAATGGTAAAATGATTTTTTTACAAGGAAGTCCAGAGTTGGGTGAAAAAAATGGTATAAAAACTGGTCGTCTTTCAGGTATTTCAGCGCATTATGTGCCAAATTATTTAACCAAAAACCGATTGCCAAGCTGGGAAACAAATTGTATTGAAGATTGGGAAACCAAGGTTGAAGCCATTATTGATGAAACAATTAAAGAAGATATGACCTTAATTGGTGGAATTCCTTCGTGGGTGCAAATGTATTTTGAAAGAATTGTTGAAAGAACAGGGAAAAAAGTAGGTGAGGTGTTCCCAAATTTTGATTTGTTTGTTTATGGTGGTGTAAACTATGAGCCTTATCGCAATAAATTTGAAAATTTAATTGGAAGAAAAGTAGATTCTATTGAGTTGTATCCTGCTTCAGAAGGTTTTATATCTTATCAAGATTCTCAGTTTGAACAAGGAATGTTGTTGTTAGTTAACAATGGTATTTTTTATGAATTTATTCCTGCGGAAACTTTTTTTGATGAAAATCCTACAAGAATTTCATTGGCAGATGTAAAACTCGGGGTAAATTATGTACTTATTTTAAATACCAATGCCGGACTTTGGGGTTATAATATTGGTGACACGGTTGAGTTTGTGTCTTTAAATCCGTATAGAATTGTTGTTTCGGGTCGAATCAAACATTATATATCTGCTTTTGGAGAACATGTAATTGGAAAAGAAGTTGAAAGAGCTCTGAATTTACAAACTGAAAATACCAACATAAGTATTAATGAGTTTACTGTGGCGCCTCAAATTACGCCAGTAAATGAACTGCCTTATCACGAATGGTTTATCGAATTTGAAAACAAACCTGACGATTTGGCTTTGCTTGCTAAAAATATTGACGCAGCATTGCAAAAACAAAATAGCTATTATTACGATTTAATTGTTGGTAAAGTATTGCAGCCTTTAAAAATTACTGTAATTGAAAAAGGCGGTTTTAATAGTTATATGAAATCTGTTGGTAAATTAGGTGGTCAAAATAAAGTGCCACGTTTATCAAACGATCGAAAAATTGCAGATGAATTGTTAAAGTTTAAAGAAAAATGATTGTAAAGTCCGTAAATATTGGTGAGAAAAAAGTTATCAATTACAAAGGTAAAATAGTTGAAACAGGGATTTTTAAATATCCTGTTGAAGGTGCTATTTTTTTGGGTGAAGAAGATGTAGAAAATGATGCTGTAATTGACCGAAGATACCATGGAGGAATTGAAAAAGCAGTCTATGGTTATTCTGAAAATCATTATGCATATTGGAAAAATTTGTATCCAAATTTAGCGTGGGATTACGGTATGTTTGGCGAAAACTTAACCATCTCTAATTTAGAAGAAACCGAAATATATGTTGGAAACACTTATCAATTAGGTGAAGTTATTTTAGAAGTTACCAAACCTAGAGAACCTTGTTTTAAATTGGGATTGCGATTTGGCACACAGGCTGTTTTAAAACAATTTTGGAATTCATCTAAAAGTGGCATCTATTTTAAAGTTTTAAAAACAGGAAAAGTTGCTGTTGGCGACACATTGTTATTGATTAAAAAAGCTGAAAATTCACCAACAATTGCAGCGGTTTACGACACTACAAAACCTTAATTTTATGAGTGAAGAAAGGGTAGCAGGTACCAATAGAAAAAACATTTACATTGGAGCAACTGTTGAGGTGGTTCAAAAACAACACCAGCGTTCAGGTGAATTAACCGAAGGCATTGTTTCGCGTCTTTTAACAAATTCTCCAAATCATCCACACGGTATTAAAGTGCAATTGACATCGGGTAAAGTAGGCAGGGTAAAGTGGGTTTTAAATAAAATGCAAAGCCAATAAGTTATTAAAGCATTGTCTTAAAAATCTAAGAAGTTTAACTTGGTATTACTCCATTATACAAGTGTAAAATAAAATAGCCAAGACAACAACAACCATCAAAATTTTAGTTTGAATAGGTGTTTCTTTTATTTTGTTTATAAGTTTCATAGTGTTTTTTTTTGCTAATTTAATAAATTAAATAAACGAAACAAAAATTAATATATAGTATAATCCTGTGATTATAAAAACAATACCTGCACATATTCTCATTATTTTTTCAATTTTAGAAATGCTGTTATAAAATATTCCAACCTTCCCAGCTGTAAAAGCCAACAAATAAGTGAATAGAATTACAGGTAATCCTGTTCCAAATGCAAAAATAATAGGTAAATAAAGTCCGTCTACAGCTACAATTGTCATAGGAATTAACATTCCGAAAAACAATGCTCCACTATACGGACAAAATGCCAAAGAAAAAATTACACCTATTAAAAAAGAACCTAATAAACCTTTGTCTTTAAATTTATCAGATAGTTTTTCTAGAAAATTTGATTTTCCTAAAAAGTTAAATTTTATAATATTTAGCATTATCAATCCAATAATTAGCAACAAAGGACCTAAATATTTTTCTCCATTTTGGTTAAAGAAACGAGCAATGTGAAATTTACTTGCACCAAAATACAATATCAAGCCAATTGTAGTATAACTAAAACCTCTTCCTAATGAATACAATAATCCGCTTAAAAAAACTTTTCTTTTATTCGAAATATTTTTAGATATAAAAGCAGTTGCAGTAATGTTGGTTGCCAATGGACAAGGGCTAATTGCGGTCATTAACCCTAATATAAATGCCGATAAAATTGGAAAATTATAATTGTCTAAAAGAGCTTGTAAAACATCCATTTAGAGCGCCTTTAATTCGTTTTCGATTTTTATTTTTAGTTCTTTTGAAAATACTTGTTGGTTATTTCCATTCATAAATGCAAAATTGGTTAAATCTATTTGGGTTTCTTTTCCGTTTTTTATCACATTTAAAAATAGCGATGTTCCAGACGCTTCAAATTTTTCAGCAATTTTTTCGTGCTCCTTTTCGTCTACATTAATAACTTGAAAAGTGATCTTATTATCTTTTAATTCTTGTGAAAAATAGGTTTCCAAAGTGTATTTTGTATTGGCTTCAATAGCATTACAAGTCATACATCTGTGGGTTGAGTGAAAGTCTAAAACTTCTATTTTTGTAACAGATTTACCTACAGAATCTGGTTTTTTCTTATCCTGGGCGTTACAAGATGTAAGTATTAAACCAATAACTATAACTGAGAGAAATTGGATTGTTTTACTCAATTTTTTAATTTGTTTTTTGTTTTTGTGAGTCTTCGATTTCATTTTGATTGATTTTTTGATTTATAATATGATGTTAAATAAATATCCTGAAATAACAATACAAAGTGTTACTGTTGAGAAGAATATAAAAATAAGCTTTAAGGTCATTACTTTTTTAAGTAGCATTGCTTCGGGTAAAGACAGTCCAACAACACCCATCATAAATGCAATAGCAGTTCCTAAAGGAATTCCCTTTGAAACCAATACCTGAACTACTGGTAAAACGCCTGAAGCATTCATATACATTGGCACAGCCATAATGGTAGCTAGTGGAACTGCAAAAAGGTTGTCTTTGCTCATATATTGTTCAAAAAAACCTTCAGGAATATAGCCGTGCATTAAACCGCCAATAGCAATTCCAATAAGTACATAAGGTAAAATTCCTTTTAAAACAGATTTAGTTTCATTCCAAATAAAAGGTAATTTAGCTTTAAAACTTGTTCCTTCCAATTCAAATTTTTCTGTTTCGTGTTTTGAGTTTTCTAGAACTTGTTGCACCCAAGGTGTTAAATATTTTTCGAGTTTTAACTTTTGAAGAATGATGCCCGAAATGGTTCCTAATAAAATACCACTAATTACATAAATAATGGTGATTTTTAATCCAAACAGTCCAATAAACAACCCAATAGCAACTTCGTTAACTAGTGGCGATGTTATTAAAAAAGCAAAGGTAACGCCTAACGGAATTCCACCTTTTACAAAACCAATAAACAATGGCACCGATGAGCAAGAGCAAAACGGAGTTACAACGCCAAATAACGATGCCATTAAATATTCAAAGCCATATAATTTTTTACGCGATAGATAATTGCGCACTTTTTCAACAGGAAAATAACTATTTATAATGCCCATAAAAAAAATAATAACAAAAACCAATAACAGGATTTTGATACTATCGTAAATAAAGAAATTTAAAGCGTTGGCTAAATGAGCTCCTTCTTTTAAGTTTAGCACATCAAAAACCAACCAATCAGCTAACTGTTGAATCCAATCAAACATCATTTAAGCGTAGTATTTTTTCTTCAACCAAAATGAAACACGCACTAACAAAATAAGTGCTGGTACTTCTACCAATGGACCAATAACTCCTGCAAATGCTTGACCAGAGTTCAACCCAAAAACGGCAATGGCAACTGCAATGGCCAATTCAAAATTGTTTCCTGCTGCTGTAAATGCAACCGCCGCGGTTTTGTCATATTCAGCACCCATTGCTTTTGTAAAGAAAAATCCAATAATAAACATGATGCTAAAATAAACAAGTAAAGGAACTGCAATAAGTAGCACATCCATAGGAATTTCAACAATTAATTCTCCTTTAAGTGAGAACATCACCACAATTGTAAATAACAATGCAATTAAGGTTATTGGTGAAATTGTAGGAATAAATTTTTTGGTGTACCATTCTTCACCTTTAATTTTTACTAAAATAAGTCTGCTTAAAATTCCCATCACAAATGGAATTCCCAAATAAATAGCAACACTTTCAGCAATTGTTCCTATTGAAATGTCTACAATAGCGCCTTCAAACCCAAAATAAGGAGGAAGCACTGTTATAAAAATCCATGCATAAAAACTGTACGCAAAAACCTGAAAAATACTGTTTAAAGCAACCAAACCTGCACCATATTCAGCACTACCTTCTGCAAGGTCGTTCCAAACCAAAACCATTGCAATGCAACGCGCCAAGCCAATTAATATAAGTCCAACCATATATTCGGGGTAATCACGTAAAAATGTGATTGCCAATACAAACATTAAAACAGGTCCAATTATCCAGTTTAGGATAAGCGAAATAGATAAAATTTTGGTATTTCTAAAAACTTTTGGCAATAGTGAATAGTTGACCTTTGCCAAAGGTGGATACATCATTAAAATCAACCCAATTGCAATAGGGATATTAGTTGTTCCGCTGCTAAATGAGTTTATTACATTGGGAAATGTTGGGATAAAATATCCAAGTCCAACACCTATAGCCATAGCTACAAAAATCCATAATGTTAAGTAACTATCTAAAAAACTTAATTTTTTCTTCATTGTTATTTAATTTGTGAAAAAACATAGAGCATTTCTGAAGCGATTTGATTGCTTCGTTCTTTATATTTTTCTGCTTGTTGAGGTGTGTTGTCAAACGCTTTTGGATCGTTGTATTTTACAGGAATTCGTGCATCTGCTCCCGGAATAAAAGGGCAACCAACATCGGCATTGTTGCAAGTCATAATCGCTGCAAATTCGCTTTTTGGGTTGAAACTGTTATCGTAAGTTTTAGAAAATCCAATAATAGGATGTTCATTTTCGGCATACTTGATACTGTAAACCGGATTGCTTTCTTCAGATAATTTTACAATATGAAAACCTGCGGAAGCCAGTGTTTGAGCTGCCATTGGAAACATAGCGGTAGCTTCGGTTCCGCCAGAGTAACAATGTACATTTTTTACATTGTAATAATAAGCAGCAACCTGTGCCCAAACTTGTGACAAATGACTTCTACGTGAATTATGTGTGCAAATAAAATTTAGATTTACATTTTTACCACCTGAAACTTTCTCTTGAATAAAATCTATAAAAGGTTGTAATTCCAACTTTCGCTCAGTTGAGATTGTTAGGTTTTTTATAGTATCTATTGTATTGTTTATTTCTTGAAATACCATTGTTTTTAATTTTTAATAGTTTTTTAAAACGTCATTTCGAGTGCTTCGACTTTAGGAGCAGTGCGTTGAGAAGCTAATATTTTAACCGAAAACTTCTCGATACATTTTCACCGGGTTAGAAAAACACTGAAATAGACGAAAATGTTAGCAACAACCCGTATTTTTTTCATCGTCAGAACAACAAGAAGCACCTGAATTTTCATCAGAGCAACAAGCGTTGTTCGCAAAATTATCAACTAAAAGCGCTTTTATTTCTTCTTTAGTAGGAATTTTACCTTTAATAACCACTTTTTCATCAATTACAATAGCAGGAGTTCTCATAACATCATACATCATAATGTCTACTATTTCAGTGACTTTAATTATTTTAGCGTCTATATTTAATTCGCTTACGACTTCTGAAACTACTTTTTCGGCGCTTTTACAACTTGGGCAACCTGTACCTAAAATTTTGATTATCTTACTCATTTCTTTATTGTTTTATTTCTTTAATTTATCAATTTACTTCTTCTTTCAAGAATAACATTGTCAAGCCATTCTCCGTTTAATTTTCCAATTTTTTCACGATATCCAATTAGCCTAAATCCACAATTTAAATGCATTTGAATACTCGCTTCGTTTTTGCGCATAATACCCGATTGAAGTGTCCAAATATTGTTTTCTTCACTTATTTTAATTAACTTTTTCAATAGTTTTTTACCAATTCCTTTCCCTCTTGAATTTTCAGCTACATAAACACTTACTTCTGCAACACCTGCATAAACACACCTATTGGTTACTGGTGTTAATGAAGCCCAACCAAGTAATAGGTTATTTTCGATTAAAGCAATTCTTCCAAATTTAAAATGCGAATTATTCCAGGTTTCCCAAGTGGGTACTGAGGTTTCAAATGTCGCTATTCCTGTTTGAATTCCTTCCCAGTAAATCTTGCTAACTTGATCAAAATTACTTGTATTTATATCAACAAATTCCATTTAATAACCGTTTCTTAAATTATCAGCAAACACATTTGGTAAAATGCTATTTTCAACAGCCATTGCTGCTTTTTCAATATCGTAATCAAAACGAATAAATGCTACATCTAAACTTTTTTTATTTAACATTGAAGTGTTTTTATTGAGTTCTAAAATAACATAACAGCCTTTGGTATTATTGTCTTTTGGTTTTCCTACTGAGCCAATATTAATGGCGTGTTTATAATTTGTAATCCCATTAATTTCAACATTTAAAACTTTATGAAATGGTTTGTGCGTATGTCCAAAACACAAAATATCTGCATTGTAAATTTGCATCATTTCTAATATTTCGTTTTTTGGGCGCTCTTCATAAATGTATTCATTAATAGCATTTGGACTGCCATGTACCAATAAAATAGTGGTTTTTTCATTGTTGAAGTTAAATTCTAATCGGATATGCGCAGGAAGTGTTTGTAAAAACAACCGATTCTCTTCAGTTAACAATTGATTGGTAAATTCTTTAGAAATGGCTCCGTTGTTTAAAATAGTTACATCAATTTCTTTTTGAGTATTTACCATATTTCCAATGGCTTCATCGTGATTTCCTGCTATTGTAGCAATTTTTCGCTTTCTAATTTCTTCAATAATTTCATTAGGCCAAATATTATAGCCAACCAAATCGCCTAAGCAATAAATGGTATCCACATTTTGACTTTCAACATCTTTTAAAAAGGCTTCTAAAGCGGGTAAATTTGCGTGAATATCACTAAATAATGCAATTCTCATAAGTTACTATTTAACAACAACCTGTTTTTGGTGTACAGCAAGAATTTACTGTGTTTTTATTTAATTCGGATAGCCTTACTTTTGGTTTTTCATCGGGAATACCGCATTTGTCTTTTGCCAAACAATCTGTTTGTTTGGAAGTGAGTAAAAAGTTGGTGCCGTTAAAATCCAAACCATATTTTCCAATAGTTGAACCTTGGTATTCGACTTCAATTTCTAAATTGCCTAAGTCCAAATAGTTGTCGGACAATTCAATAATATGAATCAATTTTTCAGGATGTAAACGGTGGTCGTAATCATTAGCTTCCCATAACTGAAAATTAGCAACTACTTCATTTCGTAAGGTGCCGCCACAATCAATAAAATGTTTTGTAACCTTTCCAACTTCGGTAACATGAAAATGATTTGGAACTAATTTTCCATCAGGTAATTCAAAAGCAATGGTTTTTAATTTGCTTAAATGTGTTTTAATTTGTGCTATAGTCATTTTACTAATTTTTTAAGAACAACATTGTTTTTCATCTGTATTTTCTTGGTTTAAAAATGCATTAAATAGTTGTTTAGCATCTTGCCAAACTTCCTTATTAATACAATAGCAAACACTAGTACCTTCAATGGTACCTTGTATCAGCCCCAAGTTTTTTAATTCTTTTAAATGCTGAGAAATAGTAGGTTGTGCCAATCCAATTTCATCAACCAAATCACCACAAATACAAGCATTTGCTTTAAATATCTGCTGCAATATTGCCACTCTGGCTGGGTGTGCAAATGCTTTTGCTATCAATGCAATTTGATTTTGATTTTTATCAAATATTTCTGTTTTTGTAGTACCCATAATTTACTTAATTAGTTTATTGCAATATTACGATTAATAAATTAATATCAAAATAAAAATTAAACCTTTTATGTTTTATTTGGTCAAATTAAAATACAAACCCCCAAATAATAATGCTTAAGATATTAAAAATGAATTGGTTAATAATTGGAATACTTTTTATTACTGCTTGTAGTAACAATGATAGTAATTTAGATGAAGCGCAGATAGTTGATATTGAAATTCCTGTAATTGGTAAACCATATGCAATTGTAGATACTGGTACTAAAGTTTTTTATAGTGATAATAGTGTTATTTCAATACCTGCGGAAGGTCAAATATATTACGGTCAAGATGCTACTTACAATGGTAATGAGCCTTCATATACCAATAATGGAGATGGAACCATTACCGACAATGTTACGGGCTTGATGTGGGAGCAAAGTATGGGTGAAAAAATAACTTTTGATGAAGCTTTTACAAAAGCAAATGCTTCTACTTTAGGAAATTATAACGATTGGCGGGTGCCTACTTTAAAAGAAATGTATTCGCTAATTTTATTTACAGGAAGTGTAAAAGGGGCAGTTGCTATTGATTTTTTTATTGATACAAATTATTTTAATCAACCATTAGGAGATACTTCAATTGGTGAACGAGAAATTGATGCTCAAACCTGGACATCAACACAATATGTTGGTTTAACTATGTATGCAGGCGACTGTTTTTGGTGTCAATTTTGTTGATGGGCGTATAAAAGGGTATCCTAAATTTAACCCAAGAACAGGCAATGCTAATAAAATGTATTTTAGAATGGTAAGAGGAAATACCGATTACGGTAAAAATTATTTTGTTGATAATAATGATGGAACTATCAGCGATTTAGCAACTGGCTTGATGTGGCAAAAAGCCGATGATGGAATTTCGAGAGATTGGAGTGAATCATTGAGTTATGCTGAAAATTTATCATTGGCAAATCACAACGATTGGCGATTGCCAAATGCCAAAGAAATGCAAAGTATTGTAGATTATACAAGGTCGCCACAAACTACAAATTCGCCTGCAATAGATCCTTTGTTTGAGTGTACTGAAATTACAGATCCCAATGGTAACACGGGGCATTATCCGTTTTATTGGACAGGAACAACCCATTTAGATGGCGTAAATCCTTATTCGGGTGCGGTTTATATTGCTTTTGGTGAAGGGCAAGGAAAAATGAACGGTACGTTGATGGATGTTCACGGCGCTGGCTGTCAGCGAAGTGATCCAAAAAGTGGTAATAAAAGCAATTATCCACAGTTTTTTGGTCCGCAAGGCGATGTGCGTTACGTTTACAACTATGTAAGATGCGTTAGAACTATAAATTAATCTTCTTTAGGAAATGCTTTTTTATTGAAAAATATTAACAAGCCTACACCAATAGAAATTGCACTGTCGGCTACGTTAAAAATGGCATTAAAAAAAGTAAAAGGTTTACCGCCCCAAATTGGCAACCATTCTGGTAAATAACCGCTCCAAATAGGAAAATAAAGCATGTCTACAACTTTTCCAAAAAATAATTGACCGTAAGGTTCCTCAGCAAACAAGGTAGCTGTTGCATTGTAAGGCGTGTTAAAAATAACACCGTAAAAAACAGAATCTATAATATTACCTAAAGCACCAGCAAATATCAATGAAATTGCAACAATTAATATTTTATGCCCATTGTTTTGAATAGATTTATACAACCAGTAACCAATACCTGTAATGGCAAATAATCTAAAAATGGTTAAAAATAATTTTCCAGCTTTACCGCCAAATTCGGCACCCCAAGCCATTCCGTTATTTTCAATAAAATGAATTCTAAACCAATCAAAAACAACAACATCTTCACCATATAAAAAATGAGTTTTAACGTAAATTTTACTAATTTGATCGATTAGTAAAACTAAAATAATAAGCAATATGGATTTTTGTAATTGACTGTTTTTCATTGAATTGTATTAAAAAATAAAGCTCCCAATGCAGGAAGCTTTATGTAAAAAGTTTCTAAAGTATTTTTATTGCATATTTTTTGCTTCAATGCTTAATGTAGCGTGTGGTACTAATTTTAAACGTTCTTTTTGAATTAGTTTTCCTGTAACACGGCAAATTCCATAAGTTTTATTTTCAATACGTACCAAAGCATTTTTTAAATCTCTGATAAATTTTTCCTGACGAATTGCCAAAGCTACGTTTGCTTCTTTTGACATAGTTTCAGAACCTTCTTCAAATGCTTTAAACGTTGGCGATGTATCATCTGTTCCGTTGTTGCTGTCATTTTTAAAAGAACTCTTAATTATAGCCAAGTCTTCTTCAGCATGAGCAATTTTAGCTTGGATTAATGTTTTAAATTCTGCTAGATCTTTGTCTGAATATCTATTGTTTTCATTTTCATTCATAACCTTATATTTTTGTGATTAATATTTTGGTATTTACGTCGTCAAAAGAAACTTCAATACCATTTTCAATGTGCTCTTCAAAAACCAATTCTTTTGTTAGGGTTTCCGTTTTTATATAATCTTCATTAGCTTCAATCGAGCGCTCTAAGATATCATTTTTTTGAATAATCAGCTTGATTTTATCATTTACTTCTAATCCAGATTCCTTACGTAAGTTTTGTACTCTGTTGATCAACTCACGTGCATTTCCTTCTTTTCGTAACTCATCAGTAATTGTAACATCTAAAGCAACTGTTAAGCTACCTTGATTTGCTACCAGCCAACCTTCAATATCTTGTGAAGTAATTTCAACTTCGGCTTGAGTTAAATTTACAAAATTTCCATTGACTTCAATAGAAATTTCGCCTTGTTTTTCAACAATTGCAATATCTTCTTGTGTTAATTTTTGAATGGCAGCACCAACAAAACGCATATCTTTTCCAAATCTTGGTCCAAGTGCCTTAAAATTAGGTTTTATGGTTTTTACCAAGATTCCTGAAGCATCATCAATTAACTCAATTTCTTTTACGTTTACTTCCGATTTTATCAAGTTTTCAACAGCTAAAATCTCTTCTCGATCATTTTCATCCAATACAGGAATCATAATTCGTTGTAATGGCTGACGCACTTTTATCATTTCTTTTTTACGAAGTGACAATACCATTGAAGATATTTTTTGTGCTTTTTGCATTTTGCGTTCTAATTTGCTATCTACTAAATGCGCATCATAACTTGGAAAATCGCTCAAATGTATAGATTCAAAGTTTTCTGTACCTGTAGCATTTGTTAAATCTTTGTAAAGATTGTCCATAAAAAATGGTGCAACTGGTGAAGCTAATTTAGCAACAGTTAACAAACAAGTGTACAATGTTTGATATGCTGAAATTTTATCTTGACCGTAATCGCCTTTCCAAAAACGTCTTCTACTTAAACGAACAAACCAGTTACTTAGATTTTCACCAACAAATTCTTGAATTGCTCTGGTAGCTTTGGTTGGTTCGTAATCTTCATAAAACAACTCAACATTTTTTATCAAGGTATTTAATTCAGACAACACCCAACGGTCAATTTCTGGTCTTTCTTCAATGGCAATTTCATCTTCAGCATACGTGAAATTATCTAAATTGGCATATAGTGAGAAAAATGAATAGGTATTGTATAATGTACCAAAGAATTTACGGCGAACCTCATCAATACCTTCAATATCAAATTTTAAGTTGTCCCAAGGGTTTGCATTAGAAATCATGTACCAACGTGTAGCATCAGCACCGTATTTGTCCATTGTTTCAAATGGGTCAATGGCGTTGCCTAAACGTTTCGACATTTTTTTACCCTCTTTGTCTAATACCAATCCGTTAGACACTACATTTTTGTATGCTACTTGGTCAAAAACCATTGTTGAAATGGCGTGCAAAGTATAAAACCAACCACGTGTTTGGTCAACACCTTCAGCAATAAAATCGGCTGGATAAAACTTGTTATTGTCAATCAATTCTTTGTTTTCAAAAGGGTAGTGCCATTGTGCATAAGGCATAGAACCAGAATCGAACCAAACATCAATCAAATCGCTTTCGCGTTTCATTGGTTGACCTTTGTCTGAAACCAATATTACTTTGTCAACTACATTTTTATGAAGGTCTATTTTATCATAGTTTTCTTCGCTCATATTTCCAACTTCAAAAGTTGAAAATATATCTTCTTTCATAAATCCAGCTTCAATAGAACGTTTCATTTCGGCTTTTAATTCTTCAACCGAACCAATAATAATTTCTTCAGTTCCATCTTCAGTTCTCCAAATTGGTAACGGAATTCCCCAGTAACGTGAGCGAGATAAATTCCAGTCGTTGGCATTTTTTAACCAGTTGCCAAAACGACCTTCACCAGTTGATTTTGGTTTCCAGTTAATGGTATTGTTTAACGCAAACATTTGATCGCGTTTTTCGGTAACTTTAATAAACCAAGAATCTAGTGGGTAATATAAAATAGGTTTGTCTGTTCTCCAGCAATGTGGGTAACTGTGACGATATTTTTCTACGTGAAATGCCTTGTTTTCTTCTTTTAATTTGATAGAAATTTCAACATCTAAAGAACGCTCTGGCGCTTCATCTTCATTGTAGTATTCGTTTTTAACATATTTTCCTGCAAATTCACCCATATGTTTGGTGAATTTTCCTTGTAAATCTACCAATGGCACAGGGTTTCCGTTGTCGTCTAACACCAACATTGGCGGTACTTCTGGTTCAGCTAATTTAGCTACCAAGGCATCATCAGCACCAAAAGTTGGCGCTGTGTGTACAATTCCGGTACCATCTTCAGTAGTTACAAAATCTCCTGCAATAACTCTAAAAGCATTTTCAGGATTTTTATATGGCAATGCGTATGGTAATAATTGTTCGTATTTAGACTCTAAAATATCAGCACCTTTAAATTCCTGAACAATGAAGTAAGGAATCTTTTTGTCATTCGCTTTATATTCAGTAAGTAAAGTCTCATCTTCAACAGAAAAAAACTTTCCTGAGAATTGTTTTCCAACTAAATTTTTAGCTAAAATTACATTTATTGGTTCAAAAGTATATTGGTTAAAAGTTTTTACCAACACATAGTCAATCTTTTTTCCAACAGTTAAGGCTGTGTTAGATGGCAATGTCCAAGGAGTTGTTGTCCAAGCTAAAAAATGAACATCTCCAGTTACGTTTTGCAACAATGCAGGCAACGTATTTTTAATAGCTTTAAATTGTGCAACAGCAGTAGTATCTGTAACATCTTGATAAGTTCCTGGCTGATTTAACTCGTGAGAGCTCAATCCTGTACCCGCTTTTGGCGAATATGGTTGAATGGTATATCCTTTGTAGATCAAGCCTTTTTTATACATTTCGGCCAATAACCACCAAACAGTTTCCATATATTTTGGTTTGTAAGTTACATATGGATCTTCCATATCTACCCAATAACCAACACGTTTTGTAAGGTCGTTCCAAACATCGGTATAACGCATTACCGCTTTTTTACAAGCTTCGTTATACTCTTCAACAGTAATTTTAGTTCCAATATCTTCTTTGGTAATGCCCAATTCTTTTTCAACACCTAATTCAATAGGCAAACCGTGCGTGTCCCAACCAGCTTTTCGTTTTACCTGAAAGCCTTGTAAGGTTTTATAACGACAAAAAATATCTTTAATAGCGCGTGCCATTACGTGGTGAATACCTGGTAAACCATTTGCTGAAGGAGGTCCTTCAAAAAATACATAAGGTTTACTTTCTTTTCTTGTTGCGATACTTTTTTCGAAAATATTCTCTTTTTCCCAAAACGCTAAAGTCTCGTCTGCTACTTTAGTGAGGTTCAATTCCTTATATTCTCTAAATTTTTTGCTCATTTTTTACCCTTAAATAAATTAGTTTGCGAAATTACGGATTTTCTTCAAAATATCATTGCTATAAATTGCAAAAATTTATGAATGCAAATAGCAGGTTTTTGAAGCTTCGTTTGGTGGATGATTTCAGCTAAAAATAAGGTGCTTTTTTCTAAAGGAAATAAGGTGAAAATGCCTATTGAAATAGGTGTAATTCATTGCGCTATCTAAACATTTTTGGGTACTGTTTTTTTAAGGCTGAAATGGTTTTTGAAGTTATGTTAAAATCAGCTCCAAAGTTGCTTAAAAAATCAATTAAAAAAGGCTGTTCCAGGTTTGCTTTGTTCAGTAAATTTTGATCTTCAAAAACAGTATCGGGTGTGCCTTTTATCAATAGTTCTCCTTGGTGCATTATCACAATACAATCTGCCCAAGTGTACGCTTTATCAGTATCGTGTGTTGAAATTAAAATTGTTTTACCTTTTTCATTTAACAAGTCTAAATAATTGAAAATCAGCTTAGAGTACATTGGATCTAAGTTTGAAGTTGGCTCGTCGCAAACAACCAATTCGGGTTCCATAGCCAATACAGCAGCCAAACAAACTCGTTTTTTTTGTCCCGTACTAAGTTGATGCGGCGGTTTATTTATAATGGCTTCTAACGAAAAATCAACAATAACTTTTGCGGCTTTTGCTCTTACAATTTCAACATCTTTAAATTTATTTAGCAAACCAAACGTTATTTCTTCATATACACTTGGGGCAATTAATTGGTAATCGGGTTCAGGAAACAACAAACCTATATTTGATCTTAATTCTCGCAAACCTTTTTTATTGTAGTTATAACTTAAATTTTGGTATGTTAAACTTCCTTTGGTTGGTTTTAAAATACCGTTTAATAACAGCATTAAAGTAGATTTACCTGCGCCATTGCCACCTAACAATGCAATTTTTTTTCCTTTAGGTATGGCTAAATTAATTTTATTGATGGCTTTTTCGCCATTTGGATAGGTATAACTAACATTGTTTAGTTCAATTATATTTTCAATCATAATATAGAATTATAAAAGCAGCAATTATTGCAATATTTACCGCTAAAGGAATTGTTGTTTTTTTGATGTTGAAATTCACTTTTGGTTTTACAAACAGATATTCATTGTTCCCTAAGCGCGCATCCATAGCGATTTCTATTTGTGAAGTTTGCTGCATAGCTTGTTTAAAAACTGCAGCAAATAAATAAGCAAAGTTGTTTATTGATTTTTTTGAAACAGCGGTATATCCCATTCTACATTTTTGAGCAATTAACATAGATTTTGTAGTGTACATTAGCATGTAAATAAACTTGTAAATAAGTACAAACAACTCTACAAATAAACTGGGTATTTTACACGCATACATCAGTGTCGCAATTTCAGAAATGGTATTGGTTAACAACCAAAAATAAACAATGCTGATAATTGCATAACTTCTAAAAAAAATAGCCAAAGCAACAGGCAAAGTTGCTTTATTTAAATAAATAAAAGTACTCCAGTTACCTTCAAAATTAACCGACAAAAGTAGTGTTAAACAGCCGATGCCAATAAAAGCACTTGGTATTAAAAATAGTTTTAATAGCCCCAAAATGGGTTGTTGGGTTACATAAATTGTGGCAATTAAAAACAAACTAAAAATACCGATATGAAAAAATAAATTGGTTGAAATAATGGACAATATAAATGCTGGCAAAACATATAGACTTTTAAGAACTACGGGTGTTTTTGCCAATTTATGATTGTAATTGTATACATCTTCAATTAACATTTATCAGTCTTTTTCTTTGTGTTTTTTTTGATGAAATAAAATACAAGAATACTTAAACCTAAAAATGTTTGAAAAGTAAATAACAAGGTTTCTCCCCAATCTCCCGAAGGTTCCCAAATACTTGCTGCCCAAGGTTTGTAGTTGGGTGCTAACTCGTTAATTATTCCAACTGCTTGATCGTCGGTGCCTTCAAATTTTGAGACGATTTCAGCTAAAAAAAACTGCATCGCTATAAGTATCAGTGCAATACTAACAATTGTAATATTTATGATGCTGCTATTTTTCATAAAATTGAAGGATTTATAGTTCCTAATTCGGTTTTGCTATAATTTAAAATCAGTTTAAAAACAAAGGCTGTAAAAACACCTTCAATAATTGCCAACGGAACTTGTGTTATTGCAAAAACACTCATAAATTTTGTAGTGTTTTCTAACAAACTATTTGTTTCAGATTGAAAAGCCAATGCCAATTGTAACGACGTGGCAATATAAATTAAAATATCTGATACAAATGCCGCTAAAAAAACACTTAACCACTGTGACAACCTTAATTTTGAAGCCAACTTATACACCCAAACAGCACTAAACGCACCAACAACGGTCATAGAAAATGCATTGGCGCCCAAGGTTGTAATTCCGCCGTGAGCCAATAATAACGCCTGAAATAACAATACAATTAAACCTGCAACAGACATTGTTGAGGCTCCAAATAAAATAGCTCCCAAAGCAATGCCTGTTAAATGCGAACTGCTGCCTGCAACCGATGGTATTTTAAAAGACGATAACACAAATACAAAAGCGGCAACTACGGCAAACAACATTTTTGCTTTTGGTGTTTCTGCTAATTGTTTTTTTAATTTTCTAAAGCCAACTATTAAAAAAGGTACAAAAACAAGTACCCAAAGCAATGCCCATTCTTTGGGTAAAAAACCTTCAGCAATGTGCATGCTAAAGCCTTTTAAAGGCAATAGAAACAGGTATAAAACACTTAAATACTTTTTCATAATTCATGATATTTTTTAATTTATTCTAACTCATTTTCAGCTTCTAAAAACAAGCTTTTTAGTTTTTCAACCGTTTCTTCTGAAGGATTTTGCCACATGCCACGTTGAATGGCTTCTAACATTCTTTCCGACATATCTTTTAAAGCCCATTTATTATTCTTTTCAATAAAGGCTTTGTTTTCTTTATCAAACAAATAAGCTTCTGTAATACCCTGATACATAAAATCTTCAATTAAATTTGTAGTTGCATCGTAGGCAAATAAATAATCCATAGTTGCTGCCATTTCAAAAGCTCCTTTGTAGCCGTGATCTCGCATTCCGTTCATCCATTTCGGATTTACAACTCGCGAGCGATAGACTTTATGCAATTCTTCTTTTAACGATTTAATTCGTGGATTATCGGGTCTTGAATGGTCGCCAAAATAAGTGGTTGGTTGCGTTCCTTTTATTTTTTTTACTGCGGAAGTCATTCCACCCTGAAACTGGTAATAATCGTCCGAATCTAACAAATCGTGTTCTCTATTGTCTTGATTTTGAATCACAACTTCTACATTTTCCAACCGTTTTTCAAAAGATTCGTGCGCCGATTTCCCTTCATTTTTAGTACCATAATAGGCATAACCACTCCAATTGATATACACCTGAGCCAAATCATCTTGGGTTTCCCAATTTTTACCGTCGATTAAACCTTGCAAACCGGCTCCGTAAGCGCCAGGTTTCGATCCAAAAACACGGTAAAGTGAGCGTTCTTCAGCTTGTTGTTCAGGCAATCCTTTTTCAAGCCATTCCTTTTTTTCAGCGTCAAAACGTTTTTTTATGGGGTTCATTTCTTCAGATTCATCTAACAAAGCAATTTTTTCAATAGCCGCATTAAACAATGAAATTACATCAGGAAAAGCATCTCTAAAAAAGCCCGAAATACGCAACAAAACATCTACTCTCGGACGTTTTAATTCCAATAATGAAATGATCTCAAAATCGCTTACACGCCTATTGATTCCAGACCAAATTGGTCGAACACCCAACAAAGCAAAAGCCTGTGCAATATCATCTCCACCAGTTCGCATTGTTGAAGTTCCCCAGACAGAAATTCCTATGGAAGTAGGATATTCTCCTTGTTCTTGTACATAACGTTCAATGATGTTTTTGGCACTTTTTACACCTAATTCATAGGCTGATTGTGTTGGAATTGTACGTGTATCTACCGAATAAAAGTTTTTTCCTGTTGGTAAAATATCTAACCTGCCTCGTGTTGGAGCACCCGAACCACCTGGTGGAACATAACCGCCATTCAATCCATTTAAAAGGTTTGTAATTTCCTCTTTTGTTCTGGTAATTTTTTCTAAAGTTGAAGATTCAATTTCATTAATTACTGCCAATGTTGCTGTTCCTAAAACTGATTTATTTAGGTCGTTGTTCAATAAATCATCAATATAATTTTTGGCTTTTAATTCTAAAATTTCAACAGCTTGTCCGTACGTTCTACATTCAATTGAACCAATTGTATGGTTGTAATTCAATTCAAAATCAACATTTAGCGGATCAAAATCTAAGTTTAAATCTTTTGCAATGGCTTGTGTAATTCCTAAGGTATTGTTTGAAGGCAAACGATGTAAGGCGACTAATAAATCTGCTAATTTTTCACCCGTTGGATGCTTTCCAAAAATATGCAGTCCGCCTCTAATTTGCGCTTCTTTTAATTCACATAAATAGCCATCAATTACTGCTAAAAGGGCATCAATATCTTTACCATCATTGTTTAAATCCGATTTCAAATGAGTCGTATTTACCAATGTTTCAATCTTACTTTTTATCAAACTGGCTCTTTTAGGATCTAATAATGCAGCTTCATAAAACTCGTCTATCAGCAATTCTAATTTTAACAAATCCCCGTAATTTTCAGCACGTGTCATTGGCGGAATCAAATGATCTAAAATAATGGCATGTGTTCTTCTTTTTGCCTGAGTTCCTTCACCAGGATCATTAATAATAAACGGATAAAAATGTGGAATTTCACCCAAAATAGCACTCGGAAAACAACTTTCTTCACTTAAAGCAACGCTTTTTCCGGGCAACCATTCTAAATTTCCGTGTTTCCCCATATGAATAATGGCATCGGCTTTAAAATATTGTTGCAACCAAACATAATATGCCAAATACGCAAAGGTTGGCGGTAAATCTGGTGAGTGGTAAGTTGCTTGTAAATCAATATCGTATCCTCGACTTGGCTGAATGCTTACAAAAATATTGCCCAAACAAACGCCTGGAATAATAAAACTGCCATTGCTGTAATTTGGCGAATCTGTTGGGTTTCCCCATTGCTTTTCAACCTTTTCACGAAGTTGAATAGACATTGCATTGTAATAGGCAAAAAAATCACTTTTAGCAATGGTTAAATTTATTGTTGCTGAATGCAACGAATCTGGATCGTTGGTAATATGATCGGTTAATTTGGTGATTAATTCATCAACCGTATTCGGAATTTCAGTTCCCAAATCGTAGCCAACTTTATTTAATTCGTGTATTAAATCTACCGTACTTTGTGGGGTATCCAATCCCACTCCATTTGCCAAACGGCTGTTTTTGTTTGGGTAATTAGGAACAACAATGGCTATCTTTTTCTCATTATTTTTTTTACCATTCAATGCAATCCAAGCTTTTGCCTGTTTGGCAACGGTATTGCAACCTTTATCAAAAGCAACATATTTTACCACTTCAGAATGGGTTAAAACATCTTTATCTAAGGCTTCTTTAAATGAAATTACTGTTGAAATAATTTTACCATCAACTTCAGGGAGCGCAATATTCATTGCAACATCTGTTGGTGGTAATCCAAAACTGCCATCTGCCCACGTTTGCTTATTACAACTCGCCATTATTGCCTGAATTACAGGAACATTAAACGTGTCAAACAAGCCATTTTCAGTAGTTTCATTAAACGACTGAATTGAAAAACCTGTAGTATTGATAATGACTTTTGGCTTGCTTAAATTATGTTCTTTTAATAATTCAAGAATACTATCTTTTATATTATTATCTCGATACGACAATGCCATTACTGTAATGGCTAACACACCATTTTCCGCTAACTTTTCCGTTAATTTTAGAATTGGATCTAAATTATCTGCTAAATAATAGCTTCTATACCCAAAAATAATGACCAACGGTTGCTTGGTTGGTTTAAAACTTGTTGTTAAAACACCTTCATTTGGATGAAATAAAAACAAATCGGGCGTATTTATTTTTTCTTTAATTTGAAATTCAACAGCCAAGGTTGAATTTAAAATTTGCTTCAAACCTTCTTCGGTATTTTCCATACCACCCGCTAATAAATACTTCCAAATACGATCGACTTTAGGTAATGAAATTGTAGACAATTGCATCAACTCTAAATCTGGCTTGTCATCGCCTGGCATAAAAATCAACTGAATGTTATTTTCTTCAGCATAATCAGCAATTGCTTCACACAAATATGAAAAATAGGAAGTGCCACCCAATAATTTTAAAACAACCACTTTGGCCTTTGAAACCACTTCTTCAATATACGTATCAATGGTTAATTCCTGTTTAAAATAGGTGAGGTTTGCCAATCGTAAACTTGGAATTGCATTGTTTTCAGCATATAACTTTTTATACACTTTATTTAAAATGTACAAATCGGTATCTGCAGCCGACAAAAACAACACATCTCCAGGTTTTTGTTGAATGTAAAAAACACCTTCATCGTTAGGATTCCAGCCGCCAGGTATGGTAGATATTAAATGCAAAATCTATTGGTTGTATTCATTTTATAAAACAGTTTCTGTTATCGATTTTAAATTGCGACCAATAACAACCAAACTTGTTTTTCTTGTTTCTCCTTCTTTCCAAGCCCTGTCAAAATAGTAATCAAAACGTTCACCAACACCTTGTAAAACCATTCGCATAGGTTTGTTTGGAATATTTACAAAACCTTTTATTCTGTAAATTTCTTCTTGCTGAACGCGTGTTTTCAATGCTTTAACCAATTCTTTTATATCAGCAGTTTCAGTAGTTTCAACCACAATGGTATTGATGTCATTATCGTGGTCGTGAGCGTGATGATGCTCGTGATGGTGTTCGTGAATGGAATGGCGATTGTCTAAATCATCCTCGCTACCCGCTTCAATTCCCAACAACAATTCATTGTCTATAATTCCATTTTCAACAGGAATAATTTTGATATTTGCTCTGGATTTTTTTACAATGAAGTCTTTAACCTCAGCCAATTTTTCGGTATCTAATAAGTCGGTTTTGCTAACCAACACCAAATCTGCACACGATAATTGATCTAAAAATAATTCTTCAATAGGCGTTTCGTGATCTAAAGAATCATCGGCCAAACGTTGTTGTTGCACACGTTCTCTGTCGCACAATTCACCTGTAATCATACCAACAGCATCAACAACAGTAATTACAGCATCAATGGTGATGTGTGGTTTTAAATCTGGCCAATTTACAGCCCGCACCAATGGTTTTGGCATTGCCAAGCCAGATGTTTCAATAACTATATGATCTATTTCGTTTTTACGTTCAATTAAATTGAGCATTGCAGGTAAAAATTCTTCTTGCACCGTACAGCAAATACACCCATTTGCCAATTCAATTAAGTTACATTCATCATCGCCACAACCTGCTTTAATCAATTCTCCATCAATGCCAATTTCACCAAATTCGTTTACCAAAACGGCAATTTTTTTACCGTTGGCATTTTTAATCATATTGTGTACTAAGGTTGTTTTTCCAACACCTAAAAAACCTGTTATTATTGTAATTGGTATTTTTTTCATTTGTAGTTATTTTTATTTAGTAGTTTTCTTTTTTCTTTTATATAGAAATAAATTCCATTTTTCTTCAGCAACACCTTGTTTGTCCATTTCAGCTCTTGCCATTGTAAAAAACAAATCCGACAATCGGTTGATGTAAGCTGCAATATAATCGTGTACACTTTCTGGATCTTCGCGCATTAATGTGACCATTGCACGTTCTCCTCGTCTAATTTGTGTACGACAAACGTGACATAAAGCCGAAATTTCATTTCCTCCAGGCAATAAAAAATAATCGGAAGGTGCACTCATTGCTTCCTCCAATTCATCAATCCATTTTTCACAAAATTCAGCACCATCTTCTGGTCTCGGATTTTCATTTACTTTTCTGGCATCTGATGGTCGTGCTAAATGCGACATCATATTCATAATGTCTTTTTGAATTTTATGTAAATTTGGTTGCCATTCGTGTGTTTCGCCCAGTTTTGCTCTTAGCAAACCTATGGTCGAATTCACTTCGTCAATAGTTCCAATACATTCTACTCTTGGAGAATCTTTGTATTGTCTGCTTCCGCCAAAAACGCCAGTTTGACCCTTATCTCCTTTACGTGTGTACACTTTCATTTCTTCTGATTTTTAGTTAGTTATTAATTTTAGTAGTTTTTTTAGTAATAGTTCTTGTCCTAAATAATAATGAATGTAGGATGCAATCACATTTTTATATTGAAATACCATGGTATCGACTTCGCTTTCACGAGCATTCAATACCGTTGCAATACTTGTTGATTTTTTATGTTGAATTATTGTTGAATAATGAAATTCGTGACCTTTCAATTCGAAATTTTTAAACTGAATGGTTCTATAGCCCAAATTCAATTTCATTGCTTGCATTGAAGTCGAAAAATCAAAAACACTTGCCATTTCAAATTCATTGCCATCTTTGTCTATAATCGATTTTCCCAAGTACATCATTCCACCACATTCCGCAATAATTTTACCGCCTGCTTCAGCAAAATTCTTGATACTTTGCAGCATCGATTTGTTTTCAGAAAGTTGTTTGGTGTAAAATTCGGGGTAACCGCCAGGCAAATACACCAAATCTACTTTAGGTAACTCCTTGTCGTTTAGCGGACTAAAAAAGGTGATTTTCCCTAGTTGTTTTAAACATTCAATATTTTGAACATAACTAAAATTAAATCCTTCATCTTCAGCAACCGCAATGTTTATTTTTTTTGAAAGTATTGTTGAAATAAATGCTTCGTGTTTTTTTTGGTCTAACAAGCAACATTCTAATAAAGCATCTATAGCAACGGTTTCTTCCATTGCATTTGCTACTTTTTCAATCACTGAATCGTATCCCTGCATTTCGTGAATAGATAAGCCTAAATGTCTGGAAGGAATTTCACAATCTGGAATAAACGGAACGTAACCCAAAGCAGGAATTCCAACATCTTCACAGGCTTCCAATAAAAACTGATAATGACTTTTGGTATTTACTTTGTTAAAAATTACGCCTGCAATATTCAGCGCTTTATCAAAGTTTTTAAAACCGTACAATAACGGCGCTACGGAATAGGCAACAGATTTGGCGTCAACCACCAAAATAATGGGTAAATCCAACAATTTTGCAAGCTCGGCAGTACTGCCTTCCGATTTTCGAGCACCATCAAACAAGCCCATCACACCTTCAACACAAACAGCGCCTTTATTTTTAGCGTATTTGGCATACGTTGTTAAAATATCTTCGGTAGTTGTCATGTATAAATCCAGATTCAAACCGTTTTTTCCGCAGGCAATTTTATGAAATTTAGGATCTATATAATCGGGTCCAACTTTAAAAGGTTGGGTAGCAATACCTCGATTTTCTAAAGCCCGAAGTAAGCCCAAAGTAACCGTAGTTTTACCCGAATTGCTTGTGGGTGCTGCAATGATAAACTGAGGAATTTTCTTAGTCATTTTCAATAATTAAAGGTTCATAATTCGCTCTAATTTTTGTTGCAAATTTTTGTGCTAAATTCAATTTTACCAAGCCTTTTTCGGCATCTACAACGGTTAATTGATGTACAGATTTACAGTAGGTTTGACACGCAATTACGGCTTCATCAAAAGCATTTTCAGCATCCGTATTAAATTTACCATCTGTAATAATAATTAATTCGTAATTGATATCTTTTGAATTGTTTGTCAACGTTTTAACTTTCTTAAAAGCAGGGACGATATTTGTTTTTCCACCCGTTTTAATGGCCTTCAATTTTTCTAATAAATCATCAATATCTTTGGAAGCTTCTTGCACCAAATCGGCATTGCCGTTGTACAATGAAATTAACGAGTACACAGGTTTTAAACCGCTCTCTGATTTTGCGAATTTTTCTATCAAACCTTTGGCATACGCAACTACTTTTTCTTTCAACATAGACCCGCTCGAATCCAATAAAAATATCAAATGCAATTGTGTTTTACTTTGTTGAAATTTATGCTGAATTTCAAATTTATCAGTGGCCAAATATTGAGAAACCGTTTTTTTATTGTCAATATTTTTAAACGCAGTTTGACTTTCACTTAACTGATTTTGCTGCTGATAATTGTTGTGATTTGCGCCATTTTTTGAAGCACCATTTACACCGTTTGAATGTTTTTTTTCGTTGGCAGGAATGATGGATTGAAACGTATGTTCTTGTTGCGAACTATTTGAAGAATTTTCTTCTTTTTGTTCTTGCTGTTGTTGTTTTTGTTCTTCCTGAGAATTGTTTTGTTCTTTAGAAAAATCGCCATTATTTGAACGATGATTCAACACAAAATGAGCTATTTTTTGCATGTGAAATGCTTCAACTTTGGCGTCGTTTAAATAAGCAGCATACGCCCTTGCTGTTTTCAACAATAAAATATCGGCTCTATGTCCTTCAACTTTGTTTTCCAAAGCCAAATTTGCGGCTATTTTATATAAATTTTCATCAATTTTAATGAATTTTAGCTGTTTTTGAGCATTTTTTATTTGATGGTATATTTTTTCTTGCTCTTCAGCATAAATTGTTACAAATGCTTTTGGGTCATCATCAAACTGCAATCTGTTCGAAATAATTTGAGCTCTTTCTTCTAAAGAAACCGATGTTTTAACAACAACACTTAGTCCAAATCTATCCTTTAACTGCGGACGTAAATCGCCTTCTTCTGGATTCATAGAGCCAATTAAACAAAAGCGACTTTCAATTTTTTTTGAAATGCCTTCCCTTTCTAAATGATACGATCCTGTGGCAGATGCATCTAATAAAACATCCATTAAATAATCATTCAACAAATTAATTTCATCAATATACAAACAGCCTTTATGCGCTTTTGCTAGTAAGCCTAATTGCAAATGCTCTTTCTTTTCATTGATCAATTTTTCCAGATTGAGATGTCCCAAAACTCGATCTTCAGAAACGCCTATAGGCAAATTGACAAAAGGAAACGCATCTTCAGCATCAATTAATTGAGCCAAAGAACGAATTAAAGTCGTTTTACCAGTTCCTTTATCTCCAATCGCCAAAACGCCACCTAATAATGGATCAATAACATTTAGTATCAACGCCAATTTAAAATCGTCTTGTCCAACAATTGCTGTAAACGGAAACGTATTTTTTAATGTTTTCATAATGCTGAAATTGTATTATAAATCCAGTAGGTACCAATAAAAATTGAAGCCAAACCAGCGATACCATTCATCCATTTAAAAATGGACAAGTTTTTTTCAATAAAACGACTCATAACAGAAATAAGTGAATAACTATAAATACCCATTGCAATAATAATTCCCACACATTCAACCAATAAAACAATGAGAGCATCGCCAATAGTTGCGGCACTAATTACCAATGCTGAGGTTAAAGCGCCACCAGTACCTGCCAAACCGTGCAACATTCCCACCCAAAACGATTTGTTCATTGGGTTCATGGCTATTTCTTCGCCACCTTTACCGTGTAAATGAATTAAATTTGAATCTAAATGATCGTGTTCTTCAATTTCTTTATGTTTTTGAATCATCTCTTTTATTTTATGATTTCGTTTGATTGCAGTAACGCCTAACCAAATCATAATAGGTCCCACAGAAACTTCTGCCCAATAAGAAATTCCGTGAACAAAAAGACTTAAAGACGATTTAAATAGCAATGCTACAACACCAAAAAGCAATAAAGTCAACGAATGACCCAAAGCCCATTGCGATGCTTTTATAACCATTTTAAAAGATGTTTTTTCCTTTTTTATGGCATTTTCAGTGGCTAATACTGAAATTGCCGTAACGTGATCAGGTTCAAAGGAATGTAAAACGCCCGCCATTAAAGGCCTGACTAAACTAACTATACTCATATTTTTTTATATTTAATAAACGCACCATTCATACCAATCAAGTACATATCTAGCGTTGCGTTATTAATAATCTCTTTACTTTGGAAATAACACGCTTCCAATAACTTTTGATAAAACTTTTCATCACTATTGAATGGGAAAATCTCTGTTAATCTTCCGGCCATATTCAAGTCTAAAATTTGCTCGCTTATTTCAGTATCATAGCCACATTGTTTAGCAATACTCACAATAAATTCTTTGTTCCAACTCGAAATACAACTGTGCGTATCGGTTTTTCCGTAAGCCAATTTCACCGCTTTCCCAAGCATAATGCCTATGGTTACTTTTTTTATTTTTGAAGTGCTTATTTTTTGCAAAGTTTCTCCAATCCAGTTTCCAAAATGAATAAAAGATTGCTCCTTTAAATTTGGGAACAATTGCCGTAAATATTTTTCACTTCTCGCTCCCGAATTAATAACCACTTCATCAATGCCATTTGCCACAGCAACATCAATTCCTTGCTCAATACTTGCAATATAGGATGAAGATGAATAAGGTTTTACAATGCCCGATGTGCCTAAAATGGATAAACCGTTTAAAATTCCGACACGTTCATTTAAGGTGCGTTTTGCCAATATTTTTCCGTTGGTTACAAAAATTGAAATCACCAAACCACATTCTAATTGAAAGTCGTGTAGCAACTTTTGAACAGCGCTTGTCATCATTTTTCTTGGAACAGGATTGATCGCAGGTTCGCCCACTGCCAATTGTAAACCTGGCAATGTAACTGTACCAACACCTTCACCACCAATAAACATAATTTCTTTGCTTTCTGTTAGCTGAATTTCACAGCCAACTTCAGCGCCATTTGTAACGTCAGGATCGTCACCAGCATCTTTTATAACACTGCATTTTGCCCAATTGCTTGTAAATTGATTGGTGTAAATGGGTATTTCCAATATTTTATCAATGGGTAAATGAACGTTGACTTTCGTTTGTTTTTTTTGTTGAATAATAGAAACCAACGCTGCTTTAACAGCTGCCGTAGCAGAAGTTCCGGTTGTAAAACCATCTTTTAAAGGTCCGTTAGGTACTTTTACCAATCCCATTATTCTGACTTATTTTTAAGAAGATGAGACAATTCATAGTTGTTATTTACCAATTGAAAAGAAGCTGGTAATAACGGTTTTTTGATGATGATAATTGGAATATTCAGTTGTTTTGCTGCATCAATCTTCACAGACAATGCACCGCTATTTCCACTTTCTTTGGTAATAACCACTTCAATTTTTTTTTGTTGAAAAAGTGCTATTTCAGCTTCAATTGTTGTATTTGGATAACCCAAAATCAATTGATTTTCAGGAAAATTACATTTGAAGGCAATCTCTTTTGAAGATTCTCGGTCTAAAATTCTAAAATAGCTCTCATTGTTTTTCCAAAAACTTTCAAACTTCTCAATTGTTTGCACTCCTGTTAATCCCAATAAAGTTTTTCCAGTAAATTTTTCATTCAATAAATTCAATGCATCATCATAATCATTTACATAATAAATCATTGTATTTTGTAATCGCTCAGGATATGCCCTTTGCAATCTATAAACTGAAATTTGACTTTTTTTGACTGCCGCATCAATTGTTTTATGTAATTCTTCAGCAAAAGGATGTGCTGCGTGAACAATGCTTGTTATCTTTTTTTCTGAAATAAATTGAGTTAAATCTTCAACAGAAAAAGCGCCAAAACGATATAAACCATTTTTACCTAATTCAACATTTATGGCTGTTTTTGTGGAATAGATATACGACAATTGAAGTGCTTCTAACACCTCAATTGCTTGTTTACCTTCTGTTGTTCCTCCAAAAACCAATATCATGTCAATCGTTTTTTTTTATTTATCTAAATTGTCACACTGAGCTTGTTGAATTGCGTTTCTTTCTCTCTTCCAAAATTGTCACACTGAGCTTGTCGAAGTGTTTCTCTCTTCTCTATCTACTCACTTAAAACAAATTTCTTATTCGTTCTAAAAATGTGTTTCCACTCCGGACTGTACAATTGCGATCTGTTTTTTCGTGCTCCAATAGCTTCACCTACAATAATTAAAACAGTTCTCGATTTTTTACTATCCTTTACTATTTGAGCTAAATTCTCTAATTTTCCTTGGTAAATTTCTTCGTCTTTCCAAGTCAATCTGTACATTACAGCAACTGGTGTTGTAGCATCATAATGTTCTAATAATTGATTTTGAACTTTTTCAGCAATTCCAACACTTAAAAACAAACACATGGTTGCTTTGTGTTTTGCCATTTCAACCAATTTTTCAGTTGCAGGTAAGGGTGTTTTACCTTCTCCGCGCGTTAAAATAATGGATTGTACCACTTCAGGAATTGTAAACTCCGATTTCAATGCTGCCGCAGCTGCGCTAAATGAAGAGATGCCCGGAACAATAAAATAATCCATTCCCAACTCATCAAAAATGGTCATTTGCTCTTGAATAGCTCCATAAATAGAAGGATCACCACATTGTAAACGCACAATGGAGTTTCCTTTTAAATAATGTTCTTGCATTAACGCAACTTGCTCTTCTAAAGTCATAGTGGCCGAATTACGAACCACAGCACCTTTTTTACACCAATTGGTCATTTCTTCAGGAATTAAACTCCCTGCATACAACACACAATCGGCTTTTTCTAAGTATTGTTTTCCTTTAACCGTAATCAATTCTTCATCACCAGGGCCAGCTCCAATAATGGCTATTTGTGCTTTGCGTTCTACTTTTGAATTCAACGCAACTGCAAAAGTGAATTTCTCGTTGTTTTCAAGAATAATTTTTTGTTTTTCAACCAATAATGTTTTGGTATTTGAAAGTAACATAGCAGTAGATTCTGAAACACCATCAACACCAATTTTTTGCTGTACCATAGCACTTGGATTTGGCACATTTACGGTATCAATTTCTTTTGAAGTAAAAGTTTTAAAAGGAATGTTGTTGTTTTTACTCCAATCTAAATAAGCACTTTGTTGTCCTTTTATATCAATAGATCCTAATTTTTCAATGGCTGAAAATAGCAATCCTGTTGCTTCAAATTTTGCTTTAAAAGTTGCATCAAATAAACGTTCATCCAAGCTTTTTGAACAACCAGAACCAACAGATAATACTTTAGGTACATAATACAACACAGGAATTGCAGTTGAAATTGTTTTGTAAGTAACTGCAATCAACAATTCAAATTGCGAAAAATCAATCTCATTTTCGTTGTAAAATACGGTTACAAAATCAGGAACACTTTTTTCTAAAAACTCAGTTCCAGCATCTTTTACAGCTAACAATAAAGCAGTAGGCTTGTTGTTTACAAACAATGCCATTAGTTCGTTTAAAGTTGAAGAGCTTTCCGTTTTCCAATTAAATTGTTTTCCAAGCGTATCCAACCCCCAAATTTGTTGTACATCACTTGATGTTGAAATAATTGGGTTTCCACCTAATAATTGAGCTACTTTTAGTGCAAAATCGTTCGCTCCACCCGTATGTCCGCTTATTACCGACTGCACATTTAAGCCCAATTCATCCACACAAATAACTGCTGGATCTTTGTACTTATCATTTAAAAATGGTGCAATTGTGCGCACACAAATTCCTAAGGCGCTGATAAAACAAATGCCATCAATTTTTGAAAAATTGTCTGCCAAATAATCTGAAATTGAACCAACGACTGATACATTTTCGTTGTCCGATTTTCGGGTTGTAATGATCAATGATTTTGGAAATTGTTTTTGTAAAACTAAGGCTTGTTCAATCCCTTTATCCGTTATTGCTATAATGCTTATTTTTTTCATGTTATCTAATTTTTCACAGCAGCGTGAATTGTAATTTTATTGTGTTCGTTTACCTGAATATTGGTACTATTTACAGTGTAATTAAGTTTTGTTAACTCATTTATAAAAGTTGAACTCGTGGTTTCTTTTACGGCGTTTGTTACAAATCTTGTTGAAGGATTTAACTGGTAGATAGTGTGAATCATTTCTTTCAATCTATTTCCGTGACCACCAATAAAAACAACATCTGGCGTTGGGAAATCAGTTAAGTTTAAATTAAAAAAATCATCTATAACCACGTTAATTCCCGGGGTTGAAAAACGCTCTTTATTTTGTTGAATAATGGCGCCGCATTCCTCTCTTTTTTCAAAAGCGGTAATGTTTAAATGCGGAAATTGTTTTTTTGCTTCAATAGCTACAGAACCTGTACACGCCCCAATATCCCAAAAAACAGCCGTATTTTTTAATTGCAAAGCGTTTAAAGTACTTAATCGAATAGGCATTTTGGTAATCATATTTGCCCTGTTTGGAAGTGGAATAAATTCATCATCAGAAATTCCAAAAGCACTATTTTTAACAAACTTTCTTTGTAACAAAACACAGTTTAGATCTTGGTGTTTTAACCATTTACACTCCGATAAATTGTAGGTGTTAATTTGCTCATTATCGCCATCAAGTTCTTCACCAACTGTAATTTGATAATTGTCAAAACCATATTTTAACAAACGTGCTGCAATGGCTGCGGGTGTTTTTTTGTTATCGGTTAAAACTCCAATCAAAGGTTCTTGGTTTATTAAAGCCTGATTCAATGCAGCCCAATCTCTGCCGTGAACAGAAACCGATCGCAACAAACTATAATCTGTTTTTGTTTTTTGACACAAACGCTGAATACTGTTGAAATACGGGAAAGATTCCATTTTAGCATCTGGCATATAGCGTTTTAATGTGTTTCCAAAACCGTAAAAGAAAGGGTCACCGGAAGCAAATATTACAATTGGCTTTTTAGTTTCACCATACTTTTGAAGAACCATATCCATACGTCCAGAAATTTCAATCCAAATATGGTTTACAGGTAACATGGATTTTACCAATTCGTAATGTCTTTTTCCGCCAGAAAAAACCTTGGTATTTTGTATGAATAACAAAACTTCATCATTTATAATTGGTGTGGAATGATTGCCAATTCCCACCAAATAAAATTCGATTTGTTGTCTTTGACTCATTGTTAATAGTGATTGTAAATTAAAACTTCTTCAATGGTTTTTCTTTTTTCCCATTTTAATTTCTCCAACTCAGGATTTTCATAAAAAAAATCTACGTGTCCTAAACACAAATAGCCAATTAATTGTCGGTTGCCTGGTGCATTTAAAATGCTTTTCACTTTGTTAGGGTCCAAAATACTAACCCAACCAAGTCCAACACCCAAAGCTCTTGCCATTAACCACATATTTTGAATGGCACAAACCACGCTAAAAACACCAGCCTCTTTCATAGACGTTTGTCCTAAAACTGGATGCGCTTCTGGTTTGTAGAATACAGCGATATTTAAAGCAGCTTCTGAAATGCCTTCTAATTTCAATAGGGTGTAAGCATCACCTTTTTTACCTTCAAATAATTTAGCCGCTTTATCATTTTCTTCAATAAAACTTTGCTTAATTTTAGTTCGAATGGCAGTATCTTTTACTACCACAAATTCCCAAGGTTGTGAAAATCCAACAGAAGGCGCATTAATACCTGCAAACAATATTTTTTCAAGATCTTCTTCTGAAATATCTTTATCAATAAATCTATTACCACGAACATCTCTTCTGGAAAGAATGATGTTTTCTAAGGTTGCGATGTCTTTTGAAGTAAATTTATCCATTGTTTAAACTTCAAAATAAGTTGAAGCCTCTTCTAAAGTATAAGCCGCATTTACAATTGCTGCCGCCACATTGCTACCACCTCTGTTTCCTTCAATAAGTACCCAATCGGTATTTTTTACCTGTGACAATTGCTCTTTAGATTCAATTACATTTACAAAACCTACGGGCGCTCCAATTACGCAAGCAGGTTTAAAATGGGTATTATTTCTAAGTTCATCTGTAATTTCCATCAAAGCCGTTGGTGCATTTCCAACTACGTACAAGGCGTTTGGATGCAATTCAATGGCTTTTCTAATTCCTGCCTGAGAACGTGTAATGTTTTCTTTTATGGCTAATTCCTGTACATCTTCATCGTTTAAATAACAATGAATATTTGTACCAAATTGTGCACTAAAAGCCTTGGTAATACCAGCTTTTACCATGGTAACATCGGTAATAATTTCACCACCGTTTTTAAGGAAATTATGTACGTTTGAAATTGCATTTTCAGTAGATTTATAAAACTGATGATCGTCTAAAACACCTGTTGTGTGAATTACACGTGTGATTGCCCATTTATCTTGATTTTTACACTTTAAATCTTTGATATGATTGGTCACAATTCTAAAGCTTTCTTGCTGAATTTCTTTTCCAGTATGTGGCTTTCTATTTAAGTAACCACGAGGCGTTACCAAATAGTTTTTAAATTGAAATGTTTGCGAATTGCCAATCATAACCAAACTAAACATATCTACATCTTCAGGGTTGAATTCGCCAAGCGTAGTAATTTTAATGTTTTCATCTGGACGCGTAACTTGCTTTACAATTGCAACGGGTGTTGAAGCACTTCTTTCTTCTAAAAATATTTTTTGCAACCTACCCAATTGCCAATGTCTCTTGATACTTTTTGGGTTGTACAAACTGGTTACAAAATCGCCCATAGCAGCAGCTTTAATTCTTTTTTCAATAACATTCCAAGGTGTCATTAAATCGGACAATGAAATACAACAAAAATCGTGACCAAGTGGAGCACCTAATTTACTTCCTGAAGCTAAAAATGCTGAAATGCCCGGCAAGGTTTCCAATTCAAGGTTTTCAATATCTTGTTTTGCAACCATTTCGTAAACAATGGCTGCCATGGAGTAAATACTGGCATCGCCCGATCCAATTACAACAACGTATTTATTTTCTTTTGCTTTTTCAATGGCTTTTTCGGCGCGTGCTTCTTCCATTCCTAAAGGCATAGAAATCAACTCTGCGTCTTTTTTAAAAAATTCTTTTCCAAATTGAAAATAATAATCGTACCCAATAACAACATCAGCCAAAGCCAACGCGTTTTTTACCAAAGGCAGCATGTAATTTTTATCTCCTGGTCCAAGACCTGCTACTGTAATTTTCATTTTTTTATGGTTATTAAAGAGAAATACGGAATGTCTCTTTTGTTAATTTCTTCCAAATTAGAAGTGATAAATTGATGTGTTGTTCCTAATTTTTCAGAATAATAAATGGAATAATTTCCTTTTGAAAGCACGTTATTAATTACATTCATAACCGTTTTAATTTTCATTAAAACAACGGTATTAAAGTGCGTTAAAGCCTCCTCTAATTCTGTTTCGGTTTGTACTCTTGGCAAAATAATTAGCTTTTCATTTTGCAAACATAAAGGCGCAAGATTTTCAGCAGCCGCCAATGCAAAAGATGTAATTCCTGGTATTAATTTTACGTTGAAATTTTCTTTTTTAATTTTTTCTAACAAGTATGAAAATGAGCTAAAAGTGTTTACATCGCCTTCGCTAACAATGGCTATTTTTAGGTCTTTATTGTAATCTTCAATAATTTTTTCAAAAGTTAAATCGTACAATTCATTTACTTTAACCCTTGTTAAATCCATTTCTAAATAAAACCCTTCAAATTTGGTTGTATCTAATTTATAATGTTCTAAAATACTAAGCGAATAACTTGATTTTAAACCGCTTTTAAACAAAGAACCCGGATAGTAAATTTTGTCAGCTTCCTGTAAAATTTTGAGTCCTTTGAGTGTAATTAAATCGGGATCACCTGGTCCTAATGAAACGCCATAAATAATTGCTTTCTTTTTCATTTTATTTTGTGCTTTTGAAGTTAAATCCCCAAAATATTTTTAATTTTTTTCGAAATACTTTTTTTCTCGCCTACTTTTTCATCTTCTTCAAATAAAATTCCTTTTACATTTAAGTGATGTCCAATTTGCTCTTTACCTTGTTCCTGTTCAAAACCTACAATTTGCTTACGGTATTTACATACTTGGCAATTCATATTACCTGTACCATTTATGGCTTCATCTAAACGTTCGTCAAAAGCTTTTAAAACCAACTCGTCACTTCCAAATGCTTTTGTTGAAATGTATTTATTGGTTGAATTTTTATTGAAATCTTCAACCGTTTTGTAAATGCGTTCGAGTAAAATGCCTGTAAAAAAGAAAAACGGAATCACATAGGTTCGCTTAAATCCTAGTTTTTCAACAAATTCTAACGATTCTTTTACGCTTGGATAGGCAGTTCCGCTATAGCCAACAGTTGCAAATCCAAAACCCATTCCTTCCCAAAGCATACTGCATAATTTATGTACATCTGAATTTGCATCGGGATCTGTGGTGCCTCTTCCAACAACTATTAATGCAGTTTCTTTTCTTGGAATTGTTGGTAATTCTTGTTCTTTTTCCAGCAAAATTTTTTGAGATAGATCCAATAAAAAAGTACTAACACCCAAATGTTTACCCATTTTTATGGTTAAATCTGAATGGTACGATTGCAATGTGTTTAACTCGTACGGAATGTCGTTTTTTGCGTGAGAACCTGCGAATAAAATAATAGGCAATGCATAAATTTCTCTAATTCCTTTTTCATACATTCGCTCCACCGAAGCTTCATACAGCGGATGGTTAAATTCTAAAAAACCGTAATCGACTTCATAATCGGCATATCTTTTTTTCAAAATATCAACCATTCCTTTAAAAGCGTCGGTACCCGATTTTGTTCTGCTACCGTGGCCGCATAATAAAATTCCTTTTTTCATAAGCTTAAATAATTGGTTCAATACCTATTAAAAACACCACAGGCATTGGTAATGGGCAATTTTTAATATCCTGTTCTATAGTTGCTAAAGTTGAGGTTAACAAAATTTCATTTGAACTTGATACGTTTGAAATGGCGTTGATTGGAATTGTTGGGTCGCCTGTAACTTCAATTAATTTTGGAATTAGTTTGTCTAAACTTTTTAAACCCATATACAAGGCCAAAGAATTACCTGCTTTTAGCAACTCGGCAATGCATTTTAATTGTTCAAATGAATAGTCGGCGGTGTGTGCGGTACAAATTAATACTGCATTTGATTTTTTTCGTTCTGTTATAGGAATGTTGAAATTGCTTGCTGCTGCCAACGCCGCAGAAATACCCGGAACAACTGTAAACGGAATTTTTTCTTTTGTTAAATAACGAGCTTCTTCACCAGCTCTTCCATAAATATAAGGATCTCCAGATTTTATGCGGACAACCTTTTTACCTTGTTGAAAGTATTTTTTAAATAATAGGTTGATGGTATCTTGGCGTTCCATTTGGCAATGACGATCTCCAAATTTTCGACCAACATATATTTTTTCAGCAGTAGTGTTAATGGCCAATATTTCGCTGCTAATTAAATTGTCGTGTAAAATAATTTCGGCTTCTTCAATTAATTCTAAGGCTTTAACTGTCAGTAATTTTAAATCGCCTGGACCACCGCCAATAATTGAAATTTTACCAGTATTTACTTTAAAAATTTCTTCAGGATCATCAAATTTATAGGTGTAATTCAATGCTCTTTTTGATTTTGAATTGTCTATAATTTTTTTCTCTGAAGTAATTTCTGAATTTTCAAAAATAGGTTGATCCAAGTTTAAAAACGCTGCTGCATTTTTATAATAATCGGCTCTTTTAGGATGTTTTGATGCGCAACCGTTTATAATTCCGCCAAAGAAATCCTTTTCAATAATTGCCTCAATTAAACCAATGCAATCTTCTCTATGAATTAAATTCACCTGTGATTCGGCATTTTTCAATACTCTTTTTCCTGCTAAAAACTTCCCAGGATGCCTGTCGGGTCCAATTAAACCAGCCAGCCTTAATATAGTAGCGTTTTTACCAAAATGACGCTTGATTTCATTTTCGGCATTTAAAACAGCAACTCCCGAAACTTTGGTTGGTAAAGGTTCATCTAATTCTGTAATATCCGTTGCTCTTGCGCCATATACCGCTGTGGAACTTACAAATATTACTTTTGTATTTTTTGAAGTGTTTTTGGTAATCTGACTGATTTGATTTAAATAAATTTCTTCAATACGATCAATCCTTTTTGGTGGAATATTTACAATTAAATAATCTGCTTCGTAAATAAAAGTATCCCAATCTCCAACAATTTTAGTTGTTAGTAACTGAATTTTACCAACATAAAACGGATGTTTTGAAAGCGTTAAAACATTTTCTAATGAAGCCGAACTTCCTGAAACAGTGTATCCTTTTTTGAGTAGTGAAACTGCCAACGATTCACCCAACCAACCCAAACCAACAATGGCAACTTTTTTAGTCATTGATAACAGGTATTAAAAAAGTGTTAGCAATAACAACGGTTTTAACTACTACTTTTGGTGGAGTAGTAATTATTTTCACAATTTTTTTTATAATTTTCATCCTACTTTTGTTCACTAGAGAGTAGCAACAAAGAGTTAGAATAATACCCGAAAAGGCAGTTATCGAACACTTTAACTTTTACTCCCGAAAGTTTAGTATATATTTTAATTGCATTTTGGTAGGTTTTCTGACTTACTCTACTTTTAACGGCCTTCCCATTAATTAAATTAACAGTGACACAATTGTTAAAAGCTTTTTTAGAGCTTACAGCTGCGGGTACAGTTCTCGATTTACACGAGATTCCCTTTTTAATTTCTTATTTCTAAAAAAAGATTTAAGAAACCAAAAGCGGCGTAAATGTAATTATTAATACCATCTAATCCTAAAATAAAATATTAAATTATCTTAATTTAAAAGTAAATGTCTTTTAAATTATTGATGATAAAATCAACCCTAGATGCTATTGAAGTAAAAGGCAAATACACAATATTGAAGTTGTGATTTTTGTAGTAAGCTATCAATTTATTGGACAATGACCATTGATGTTCAAAAGGTTCAGGTCTTTGAGGATCCTTTACATAAATATGAGACCACGGCAATGCAAAAAATACAGTACGGTGATAATACGGAGTAAAATCGAAGTTTTTTAATTCATCAAATATGGGTTTGTTGGCAAATTCTAAATAAGCCATGGTATCAATTAAACTTCTATCGCAAATTAAGCTTTTGGGTTGTTTTTGAAATCGAATCAAAGTTTCATCAAATACCAATTTTGCAAAACGTTCCATATTTTCCCAAGGCATTCCGTCGCTTCCTGAATTTTGTTCAGCAATAATAACATCACGAGAAACTTCTTTTAAACATTCAATTCCTGTTGCCTCCAAAGCACTTATTAAAGTCGATTTTCCAGAACCTGGTGGACCCGAAATAATAAATTTTTTATTTATTTCAACCATAAAAAAACAACTATTGAAACAGCTACAAATACCATACTTGATGCGTAATTGATGTTTGCAACTTTGTTAATTTCTATATGCTCAATGGTTCTGTTATTTGTGCCAATGTATGGTTTTTTATAAATTTTACCACCGTAAAAATTTGGACCTCCAAACTTGCAATCTAGCACATAAGCCAAGGCAGCTTCTGGATAACCTGCGTTTGGACTACTGTGTTTTTTTCCTTCTTTAAAAACAACTAAAATTCCGTTTAATTTAAATGAAACCAATAAAATTAAAATCGCTGTAAGTCGTGATGGAATAAAATTGGCAACATCATCTAAAATAGCTGCAAACTTGCCAAATTGTTCGTAACGCTCATTTTTATAACCAATCATTGAATCGAGCGTATTGATCATTTTATATGCCATAATTCCAGGCACTCCAAAACAAACAAAATAAAACAACGGCGCAATAATGCCATCACTTAAATTTTCAGACATGGTTTCTAAAGTGGCAATTCTAATTTGCTGCTCATTTAATTTTGAAGTATCTCTACCAACAATCCATGATAACCTTTTTCTGCCAGCTTCTAACCCTTCATTTTGAAGCGTATTGAATACCGCTTTGCCTTCAACAACCAAGGTTTTATTAGCCAAACAGTAAAATAACATAAGAATAGAAAAAACAACTTCAACAATATATAAATGATTGATTTGCAATTGTTTTATGATAAAAAAAGGCATAAAAAAGGCACTGCCAACCAATGTAATTGTTAAAAATGCGCCTTTGATAAATTGATAATTTCCTTTATTTAATAAATTTTCGCCTTTTGAAATTAAGTTTCCGTAGCCAACAATTAAATGCGGTAACCATTTGGGATCTCCAAATATTAAATCTAATAAAAAGCCAATAACCAGTATGTAAACAAACGCTAATTCCACGCTTTTAGTGCTTTAATTAATTGGATATTTGCTGTTGAATGTTGAACGGAAACACGAATAAATTGGCCTTTTAAGCCTGTAAAATTAGTGGCATCACGCACTAAAATTTGATGCTGTTCAATTAAATATTTTTTTAGTTGTGAAGCTGTTCCTTTTTGAAGTTCAACTAAAAAATAGGTGGTAAAACCATTCACAACTTTCAAATAATTGATGCTATTTATTTGCGCTTTAAAAACTGCGGTTTCTTGTAATAATTCATCAATATTAAAAGACAATGTTTTGTAATTGTTGAAAATAAATTCACCCGAAGCAATTGCCAAGCTATTGACGCTCCAAGGCATTTTTAACTGTAATAAATTATTGATGAATGTTGAATTTGAAATTACATAACCCAGCCTTAAACCAGGCATTGCAAAAGTTTTTGTTAACGAACGTACAATGGCAATATTTGAATATTTATTGATTAAAGGTATTGCAGGCTTGGTGGCATTTGTAAATTCGTAATAAGCTTCATCAATAATAAATTGTGCTTGCGGAAAAGATTTTAGCAACTTTTCTATTTCATTTAGACTTAAAATACTACCATCAGGATTGTTAGGATTGCAGATAAAAACCAGGTTATTTTCAAAGTTGGTATTAAAAATTTCTTCTTTTGAAATAAAACGATGTGCTAATTTGTTGATTTTACAAGCATCTTCATATTCAGCAAAAGTTGGTCCAACAATTATTGCTTTTTTATCTTGAAAACATTGTGCAATTAAATAAAATGCTTCGGTGGCTCCGTTGGAAAATAAAAATTGATTTTTATCTAAATTAAAATAATTGGCAGCCAAAATATTTAATTCTTCAGCAGCAGGAGAAGGGTAATTTTGAATTTTAAAAACTTTATTTTCCAGTTCTTTTAATAACAAAGGCGAACAACCCTTGTAATACACATTTGAACTAAAATTGTATTTTATTTCACAATTAAATTGATGTAAATCATCACCGTGCCCATTAATCATTTGCCAATGTTATTTGTGAATATATTTTTTCAATATCAAGGCATTCTCTTAACAAGTTAGCCAATTTATCAAAGTTTTCTTCTTTAAATTCTTTGTAGCTTTTTATTTCATTTTTAGAGATGCTTCCCAACAAATCGTCTATCACCACCTGATTGTCAAAAATACCGTGCATATAAGATCCCCAACAATTTTCGTTCAACAAATAACCTTCTTTTTGATCATTAATTTGAAGTAATGGCGAAGGTTTATTTGTAATGGAAGCGCCCATATGAATTTCATAACCCGTACATTTTTCTTCAAAATTTTTAAACTTAAATTCTTGTTGAATGGTTGTTTTTTCTTCGGCTAACGTTGTTTTTATAGGAAGTAAACCCAAGCCCGGAATGGTTAAAGCATCGCTTTCAACACCAAAAGGATCGCAAACTTCTTCGCCCATCATTTGGTAACCGCCACAAATTCCGATTACTTTTTTATGAGTGTCAAAGGCTTTTAAAACAGATTTTGCAATACCACTTACACGCAAAAATTGTAAATCGGCCATGGTGTTTTTAGTTCCTGGCAACATAATAATATCGGCTTTTTCAATTTCTTCTGCATTTTTTGAATAAAATAAATGAACTCGATCATCACGCTCCAATAAATTGAAATCGGTGTAATTTGAAATATGAGGTAGCAATACAACTGCAATATTTATTTTTTCATGAGCTGCCAATTCCTTTTTCTGACTTAAAGCTACGGAATCTTCATCTTCAATATAAATATCAGTAGCATAAGGTACAACGCCAATTACAGGAATACCGGTAAGTTCTTCAATTTTGGTTTTGCCAGTTTCAAATAAATTAATATCACCTCTAAATTTATTGATAATAATACCTTTAATAAGGTCTCGTTCCCATTTTTCGAGCAATTGAATGGTTCCGTAAACACTTGCAAAAACACCACCTTTGTCAATATCTGCAATTAAATAAACACAAGCATTGGCATATTTTGCCATTCTCATATTTACAATATCTCTGTGTTTTAAGTTTAATTCGGAGATGCTTCCTGCGCCTTCCATTACAATAGGATGGTACTCTTTGGCTAAAGAATCAAAAGCATTTTGGCATTCTTTAAATAAATTATTTCTGTTGTTTCCCAAAAAATAATCGCTTGCAGTTTGGTTGCCAACTGGCTTGCCGTGTAAAACTATTTGAGCCGATTTTTGTGAAGTAGGTTTTAATAAAACAGGATTCATACTGCTTTTACAAGCAATGCCGCAAGCTTCTGCCTGAACCGCTTGTGCTCTTCCAATTTCTAAACCTTCAGGAGTTACAAAACTGTTTAACGACATGTTTTGTGCTTTAAAAGGCGCTGGATGGTAGCCGTCTTGTTTTAAAATCCGACAAATTCCTGCGGTTATTATACTTTTACCTACGTCGGAACCTGTACCAACAAACATTATGGGACTTTTTTTCATTGCTTTTTTTTTCAAAATAAAAAGCCAAATATACAAATGAATAAAATATAATTGTAAGTCTTTTAAGGTAAATTCATCTTAATAATTATTTTAGATGCTTTTTGTTTGATGCTTTTAAATTTGCCAAAACTTAGGGTAATTAATTGGGTTGAAGTAATTTTAAAAACAAAAAGCGCCTCTAACAGAGGCGCCCTTCTTACTAATTTGGGGTTAAATATTTTGTTCAACTTTTTTAAATAACCCTATATTTTTTAATTGAAGTGTTTCTTAAAAGTCTGTCTACAAATATAACGAAATAATTGAAACTTTATTGTATTCCTCTTTCTTTTTGAATTTGCTCGTAGGCTTTTTGGACTTGTTTAAATTTTTCTTCAGCACCTTTCACGTGTTCTTCGCCTAAATGTTGTAATTTATCTGGATGGTATTTTTTTACCATTTTTCTGTATGCAGCTTTCAATTCTTCATTGCTTGCGGTTTTTTCTATTTCTAAAATTTTATAAGCACTGTCTGTACTGTTATAAAACATTGCTTTGATGGATTCAAAATCGTACTGACTTACATTTAAATAACCAGCAATTGTTTTTATGGTATTAAATTCAGATTCTGAAACATTGCCGTCAACTTGTGCAATTCCAAATAAATAATGAATTAATTGTAAACGAGATGCGTGAGATAAATTTTGTCTAATTTGAAGGCAAACTTGTTGTGTAGATATGTTGTTGTTTTTTGTAAAACCATTAAAAAGCTTAAAAGCATGACTGGCTCTTTCTTCACCATACATTCTTTTAAAATGTTCTCTAACATAGTTTAACTCTTTTTCATTAACCTGACCATCAGCTTTAATAACTACTGCAGAAAGTAACAGTAAGCTTATTTCAAAATCACCAGATTGCGGATTGCTACTTGAGCTTGTAAAAGTCTTGGCTGTTTCAATATCGCTACTTGTAAAACCATCAATAAAATTACCAACTACAAACCCTAAAATACTTCCAATTGGACCACCAAGTGTAAATCCCAATCCGGCTCCAATCCATTTAATAAAATTCCCCATTTCCTTTATTTAAAAGCGTCAAAGATATGTTTAATTGGTAAAATACTCCAATATTTTGGTTTTTAGGTATGTTAAAAAAACTACAAAATTATAATAACTGTTTGGTATACAGGTAGAAAGGTGAATTTAAATTGCGTTAAAAGAGTTTATTTTAAGTCTTTTTTATAATTGTCAACAAAATTAAAACGAAAAAAATTATGTAGGTTTGTAAAATAATTACGTCTAACTAAAAAAATAAAGATAATATGTATCCATTAGAAATAGTAAAACCAATGCAACAAGAATTAGAAAGTGCAGGTTTTACATCATTACACACAGCACAAGAGGTTGAAACAGCATTGCAAAAAGAAGGAACAACATTGGTTGTAGTAAATTCGGTTTGTGGTTGCGCAGCAGGTACTGCACGTCCAGGAGCAGTAGTTTCATTACAATTTGATAAAACACCAACTAATTTGGTAACTGTATTTGCAGGAGTAGATAAAGAAGCAGTTGAAAAAGCGCGTGAATTTATGATTCCGTTTCCTCCATCATCACCAGCTATTGCATTGTTTAAAGACGGTGTTTTAGTGCATATGTTAGAGCGTCACCATATTGAAGGAAGACCTGCGGAAGTAATTGCTTCAAATTTAGCAGGTGCTTACGAAGAGTTTTGTTAATAATAACAAATCGCGTTTTAAAATTATTAAACTTAAAATCCATTCTATTTTGAATGGATTTTTTATTTTTAAAAAATGAATAAAAAACAAATTATTTACAATACCGAGAATTTTGTAAAAACAAGTTTAAAAAATGCTGAAGGCGGTCACGACTGGTTTCATATTTTACGAGTTTGGAACAATGCCAAATTAATAGCCAATAGTGAAAAAGTGGATTTATTTATTGTTGAATTGGGTGCGCTATTGCACGATATTGCCGATTCTAAATTTCACAATGGCGATGAAAGTATTGGTCCAAAAGTAGCTCGAAATTTTTTAGAAAGTGAGCAAGTTGATGAAAGCGTGATTGTTCATATTGAAAATATTATTTCAAATATTTCGTACAAAGGTGGTAATTTTGAGCAAAAATTTACTTCACCAGAATTAGATGTTATCCAAGATGCAGACCGATTGGATGCTATTGGTGCCATTGGTATTGCACGTTGTTTTAATTACGGAGGCTTTAAAAACAGATCCCTTTATGATCCTGAAATACCACCGAAATTAAATCAAACCAAGGAAGAATATAAAAATGCTACCGCGCCAACAATCAATCATTTTTACGAAAAGTTATTGTTGCTAAAAGACAAAATGAATACCCAAACAGGTAAAGAAATTGCCAAAGAACGACACCAATTTATGGAGAATTTTTTAAAGCAATTTTACGGTGAATGGGAGGGAAGTAAGTAAGTAAGTTCTCAGTTTACAGTTGCAGTTTACAGTATTGTCTGTATCATTGTGTGGTTTGGTAAAAGCTATTGTAAATATCAAAATTGTTATTTCGAACGATAGAGAGAAATCACATAAAGGAGGTGTTTTTTCAGTTTCGAATTCTCAGTTTTTAATATTTTTTAAATTTACAATTATTGCTTATAGCTATTTTACAATTTCCCCTTTTGGGGGTAGGGGGAACAAAAAAAAACTCCGAACTTTCGTTCAGAGTTTTAATTAAATAAAAATCTAGTTGTTTATGAAAACAACTTCACAATATCGTTTCCATTGGCTAATAAAAGCAATGCGATTAAAAGGATGAATCCAGCAACTTGTGCGTATTCTAAAAATTTATCGTTAGGTTTTCTACCTGTAATCATTTCAAATAAAGTAAAAACTACATGACCACCATCTAAGGCTGGTATTGGTAATAAGTTCATAAAACCAAGCATAATAGATAAAAATGCCGTAATGCTCCAAAAGGCTTCCCAACTCCAGGTTGCAGGAAAAATATTTCCAATGGCTATAAAACCACCAATACTTGTAGCTCCTTTTTTAGTAAATACATATTTAAACTGTGTAATATAATCTTTTAAAGTCCATATTGCTAAAGTATTTCCTACAGGAATACTTTCTAAAAACGTATAATCTTTATGTTGAATGTTTAAATCGCTTTGTCTAAAGTTTGATACACCTATTGTTTTATTTTCATCAGGTGTAATTGTAATATTTTCAGCAACACCATTTCTTTCAAAAGTAATGTCAATAGCATCTTCAGATTGTTTAATCATATTTGTAAAATCTTGCCAATAGTTGGCAGTATTGTTATTTACAGCAATAATTTTATCGCCTTTTAAAAGTCCAGCTTTTTCAGCAGGAGATCCAACTATTACAGTATCAATCACAGGAAGTGATCTGGCAGAAAAAGGTTCCATTACACCATTTTCCCACATAATGCTTCCAATATTTTCAGGAATTGAAATGGTTTCAGTATTGCCGTCTTCATGCATAACTTCTAATGAAGTTAAACCTCTTAAAAATAAATGTTTGTTTATATCCAACACATTTTCAGGTTCTACACCATTAAATTTTGTGATTTTGTCACCATCTTTAAATCCGTATTGTTCAAACAATTCATGAACAGCAAATCCATTTTTTACATCGTTAGGAGCTACATAATCTACACCCCAAACAAAAACAATCATGATGTAAATAACAATACCTAAAATAAAATTAACAGTAACACCACCAAGCATAATAATTAAACGTTGCCAAGCTGGTTTAGATCTAAATTCCCAAGGTTGCGCTGGTTGTTTCATTTGCTCGGTATCCATACTTTCGTCAATCATACCTGAGATTTTTACGTACCCACCAAGCGGAATCCAACCAATACCGTATTCAGTTTCTCCAATTTTCTTTTTAAGTAACGAAAATTTATAGTCAAAAAATAGGTAGAATTTTTCTACACGTGTTTTAAATAATTTAGCAGGAATAAAGTGTCCTAATTCGTGCAAAACAATTAAAAATGAGAGACTTAAAATAAATTGTGATGCCTTTATTAATATTTCCATATGTGTTTTTTCAAAATAAAATCGCACAAATGTACGGTTTTATATACAGTTGAAAAAACCTAAAAATAAAGTTCACGCCCTTTTAACAAAGTTTTAGAGTTGTTAAGTAACCTTAATAACTAATTGTTATAAATTTGTATCTTAATTTTATAACTAAAAATGGATTTAAAATTCTTCAAAAAATCAATTCCTACTTTGGCAATTATGGGCGTGTTTTCAGTAATTATGATTTACGCCATTTATGCGATGTTAACTCCCGATAAAAAATTACCAATTTATAATCCGGCTGATGTAAACCCAAAGTTGGTTGATGAAAGTATTTCGCATATTAGAAGCAACCACAAGGTTTCAGATTTTAAATTAATCAACCAAAATGGCGATACCATAACGCAAGCCAATTATGAAGGTAAAATTTATGTAGCCGATTTTTTCTTTACAAGATGCAATACAATTTGCCCAGTTATGACCAACAATATGGGGAAATTACAGGAAGCTTTTTTAGATGATGATGAAGTAATGTTTTTATCACATTCTGTAACTCCTGATATAGATAGTGTTGCTGTATTGCGTGCTTATGCTGATGAAAAAGGCGTAATTGATGCCAAATGGAATATTACTACAGGCGATAAAAAACACATTTATAAACTCTCTAGAAAAAGCTATTTTGCTGTTTTAGAAGACGGTGATGGCGGCTTGCAGGATTTTGTGCATACTGAAAATTTTGTGCTGGTTGATAAGAAAAAACAGATTAGAGGTTTTTATGATGGTACCAATCCTGAAGATATTGAACGCTTAATTTTAGATATAAAGCTACTTAAGAATGATTCTAAATAAATGACAATTATCATTGTTTAGAATCGTTCTAATTTAGTATATTTGCTCATTATTTATAATTATTCTTAATAATGGGAGATACAATTGGAAGTTTACAAATAGGCGAAAGTGGCATCATAGAAGATTTCTCTTTAGATTTAATTCCGTTATGTTTACTAGAAATGGGCTGTTTACCGGGTAAAGAAGTCCGTTTAATTCAAATTGCACCTCTTAAAGATCCGTTATATATCAAAGTAAACGGTAGTCATTTAGCCATAAGAAAAGAAATGGCCAATCAAATTAACATAACAAAGCTGTAGTGCATGAAAAATAATGTTGTTAAAGTTGCGTTAGTGGGAAACCCTAACACCGGAAAAACTTCATTATTTAATGAACTTACGGGTTTAAAGCAAAAAGTTGGTAATTACCCAGGAATTACCGTTGATAAAAAACACGGTAAGTGTAAAATTTCAGAAACTTTAACTGCTGAAGTTGTTGATTTACCAGGAACTTACAGCATCAATCCTCAAACTTTAGACGAAACCATTGTTTTAGAAACCCTGCTAAATTCAAGTGGAGAGTCCTATCCAGATTTGGTAGTTGTAGTAGCTGAAGTTGAAAATTTAAAACGAAACTTACTTATATTTTCTCAAATTAAAGATTTAAAAATACCAACACTTTTGGTTGTTAATATGGCCGATCAAATGGAAAGAAAAGGAATTTCTATGGATCTTGAAGTATTAAAGGCCGAATTAAAATCGGAAATTGTACTTATAAGTGCCCGAAAAAGTTCAGGTATTGAAAATTTGAAAAAAGAGATTGAAAATTACAAAAATTGGAACACAGAGCCTGTTTCTAATTTTCTTGATAAAATTGATCCTGATTTTTTTAGTGAAATAAAAACTGTTTTTTCTGAAGAATCTACTTACAAACCATGGTTGTTAATAACTCAGCAACAATACATTCATTTTTTATCAGAAGAGCAGCAAAAAAATATTGCTTTTTTTAATCCTGCTTCCGAAAAAATTAAAAAATATCAGCATAAAGAAACGGTTTTTAGATATCAAAAAATAAATGAAATCTTAAAAAAAGCATACAAGGTAGATGCATCTAAAGCCACAGATTTAAGGGCTAAACTCGACAGGGTTTTAACGCATAAAATATTTGGTTATGTTATTTTTGTGGGTGTTTTGCTCCTTATTTTTAATTCTATTTTTGAATGGGCAAGTGTGCCAATGGATTTAATAGATGGTTTGTTTGCTAACTTAAGCGATATGGCAAAAAGCAATTTGCCTCCGGGTGTTTTTACCAATTTAATTGCTGAAGGTTTGATTCCGGGAATTGGTGGTGTTGTTATTTTTATACCTCAAATTGCCATCTTGTTTTTATTTATTGCCATACTTGAAGAAACGGGCTATATGAGTCGTGTGGTTTTTTTAATGGATAAAATTATGCGCCGTTTTGGAATGAGTGGAAAAAGTATTATTCCGTTGGTTTCTGGTACTGCTTGTGCGATCCCAGCCATTATGGCTTCTCGAAATATCAATAACTGGAAAGAAAGGTTAATTACTATTTTAGTTGTGCCGTTTACCACTTGTTCGGCAAGGTTGCCTGTTTACGCTATATTAATTGCGTTGATAATTCCTAATCAGCGTGTTATGGGAATTTTTAACTTGCAGGGATTAACGCTATTGGCGCTTTACTTTTTAGGTTTTGCAGCTGCAATTTCTTCAGCAATATTATTAAATAAGGTACTTAAAATAGATAACAGAAGTTTGTTTGTTATTGAAATGCCTAACTATAAATTACCTTCATTTAAAAATGTTTTTTATGAAGTTGTTGAAAAAACTAAAGCCTTTATTTTAGGTGCAGGAAAAATTATTTTAGCATTGTCTATTGTATTGTGGTTTTTGGCTTCAAATGGCCCTGAAACTTTTAAAAATGCTGAACAAATAGTATTGACTCAGCAAGACAATACTGGTTTGTCTGAAGGGGAACTTCAAAAAAAGGTAGCTTCTTATAAATTGCAAAATTCATACATTGGTTATATGGGTAAAACCATTGAACCTGTAATTGCTCCAATGGGGTACGACTGGAAAATTGGAATTGCTTTAATTAGCTCTTTTGCTGCACGCGAAGTTTTTGTTGGTGCTTTGGCTACCATTTACAGTGTAGAAAGTGATGGTGAAGATACAGGAACTATAAAACAGCGAATGGCTGCCGAGATTAACCCTGCAACAGGAGAGAAACGATTTAATTTTGCATCGGGTATGTCGTTGTTGTTATTTTACGCATTTGCAATGCAATGTATTGGTACTTTAGCAATTGTAAAACGTGAAACCAAAAGTTGGAAATGGCCTATTTTACAATTAACAGGAATGTCTGCTTTGGCATATATTGTTGCCACTATAACATTTACAATTTTAAGCTAATGCAAGAAATTTTAGTTTACATATCACTTTTATTTGCAGTTGGATTTTTAGTTAAAAAATATTTTTTTAAATCTAAAAAGAAAGGCAATTGTAGCTCAGATTGCAGCTGTTAAATATCTTTTTCAAAAATAATATTTCCCCGTTTTTATAAAATTTTAATAATATATTTATGCGCATTTATGATGTGATAATTTATTATTGTAATAAGCTTTTTTTATGAAATCAAAATTGAATATCGGACTTTTAATATTTGGACTTTTAACAGTGTTTGCTTTTAAATTTCCTGCGGAAGTTAAAAAAGATAAAGTACTTTCTGAAGTTGTTTTAGTAGCCGATGGTGCAGGCGAAACATACGAATTAATCAACTCGGTTTTAGCACCAAATTATGAAGCTATTGAAGCTCCAGATTGCAGTCATGAGAGTTTTGGAAGGCATATTGATGAGGTTTTTGATGCATCACTTAAAAAAAATGTATTTCGTTTTTTTATGCATAAAACACCCGACAACAATAAGTGTAAAAAAGATGATAGACAACGAAACGAGATTAAAACATATAGCAATTCTCCTGATAATACCTTGGCTGTAAAAAATGAAAAAGTTGTTTATAATTGGAAATTTAAACTCGATGCTAATTTTCAGGCTTCAAAAGGTTTTACGCATATCCATCAGGTAAAAGCTGTTGGTGGTTCTGAAGAAAGTATGCCATTAATTACGTTGAGTGTTCGCAAAGGTGCACCCGATATTTTAGAATTGCGATATGCCGAGTTTGCCGAGCAATCAACCATTAAAAAAACAGACCTAACGCCGTTTAAAGGTGTTTGGGTTGAGGTAACTGAAACCATTGTTTTTGGTGAAAAAGAAGTTGGGCAATATGCTATTTCAATTAAAAATGTAAGTACCAATAAAGAATTGTTTTCCTATAGCAATTCCAATATTAGAACCTGGAAAACAGATGCTGATTTCTTGCGTCCAAAATGGGGTATTTACCGTAGTTTAAAAGATGCCGATAATTTAAGAGATGAAGCTGTACTTTTTGCAGATTTCAGTATTAAAGAACTAGAAAATTGATTTTTTTAGCTGAAAAGTTAATTAAATAGCAAAGGTTTAATATCAAATATTAGAATTATCAATTATCAATTGACAATTGATAATTCTGTCCTTTGATTTTAAAAAATTATTCTCCAAACCTGTGCAATCACAAAACAAACTACAAAGCCAAGTATTAAAGGTAAAATACTTGCAATAACTGTCCATTTTACACTTTTTGTTTCTTTGTAAATGGTATAGATAGTTGTGCTGCATGGGTTGTGTAACAAGCTAAACAACATTAAGTTAACTGCGGTAAGCAACGTCCAGCCACCAGCCCTTAAAATTTCGCCTGTTGTAGTAACAGAATCTAGCTCAAACATAACACCATTTCCTGCGCCAACACCAGCAATAGATGCAGTCATAACAGTTAACATAAGTACTGTTGGTATTACAATTTCGTTAGCAGGTATAGCAACTATATAAGCCAATAATATTACACCGTTTAGACCAAGTATAAATCCAAAACCATTTAAATGATCAATCATCCAATGAGCTATGGTTGCATCTCCAATAGTGATGTTAGAAATTAGCCAAATAACCGCTCCGGCAGGCGCAGCAAAAACACAGGCTCTCCATAAAACAATCAAGGTTCTGTCTATTAGTGAAGTGTACATTGTTTTCCAAAAATCTGGCGGACGATAAGGTGGTAGTTCTAATGTGAACGAAGATACTTCGCCTTTTAACAAGGTTTTTGATAAAAATAATGAAACCGTAAATGTGAAAAATATACCTAAAAGCGCTATAGCAATTACAGATAAGGTTGATAAAGCTCCTGAAAAACCAGCTGGAGCCAAGGCACCAATAAAAATGGAAGCTATCAATATTTGTGTAGGCCAGCGTCCGTTACAAAGTGAAAAATTATTTGTAATTATAGCAATCAATCGTTCACGCGGACTGTCTATAATTCGTGTTGCAACTACACCTGCTGCATTACAACCAAATCCCATACTCATAGTTAAGGCCTGTTTGCCATGGGCACCAGATTTTTTAAATAAAGAATCTAAATTAAAAGCAACACGAGGTAAATAACCAAAATCTTCAAGCAGGGTAAATAAAGGGAAAAATATAGCCATTGGAGGAAGCATTACAGCTATAACCCAAGCCAATGCCAAATAAACACCATCTATTAAAAAACCGCTTAGCCACCAAGGAAAACCCGCCAGATTCGCTAAGTTTTTAAGCCAAGGGTGAACATTGTCTAACAATAATTGCGCGAGCAACCCTGAAGGGTAATTTGCGCCAATAATGGTAAGCCATAAAACTACTGATAGAATTAAAATCATTATTGGAAATCCCCAAGTTTTGCTAGTTACAATTTTGTCCAGACTTTTATCGAATCTAAATTTTTTTACATCACCTTTTTTGGTAACAGCATTTTGGGCAATGGTTGATGCGTCAGCATAAATGGCTTCGGTTAATTTATCGTGAAAACCTTCGCCAATTTGCCATCGCAAATCATTACTTGTATTTAATATGTTGTTTTTATCCATGAATTTGTATTCTCTTTTGTTTGAAATTCAAGTGTTATTCTGTTATAAATTCACCCGATTTAACGGCTTCTATAATTCGTTCATCACCATCTAACAATCGCAAAGCAATCCACCTGCTGTTTGGTATGGATGGATATTCTTTTTCAATTTCTTTGCTCAATTTGTTCAAAGCATTTTCTATGCTTTGAGGAACATTTTTAATTCTATGTGGCTTGCATTTAATTTCGCCATTTGCAACTTGATTGATAGTTTTAATCAATTCAGGTATTCCTTCTTTTGATCTGGCACTTGCAGGTATAACAGGAATTCCTAAATCACGCGCCAAGGCTCTGTCGTCAATATCAATATCCAAACGTTTTGCTTCGTCCATCAAATTCAAACATAAAACAGCCTTGTCTGTTATTTCTAAAATTTGTAAAACCAAGTTTAAATTGCGTTCCAATCGGCTGGCATCAACTACAATTACGGTAACATCAGGTTTTCCAAATAAAATAAAATTACGTGCAACTTCTTCGTCTTGTGAAGTGGAAAGTAATGAGTAAGTACCTGGTAAATCTACTATTTTAAATTTTTTATCATTATAACCAAAACCACCTTCGGCACGTGTAACTGTTTTACCTGGCCAGTTTCCTGTGTGCTGTTTTAAACCAGTTAAGGCATTAAAAACAGTGCTTTTTCCAGTGTTTGGGTTGCCAGCCAAGGCAATTACATAATCGGTATTTTCTGTATTAATACCCATTTTTTTTAGACTTGCATTTGCGTTTAAATCGCAGGTTTCGCAAGCGCTTTTAGTGGCTTTTTGCATGGGTTTTTATTTTTTCGATTAATATAAATTTTGCTTGCTCATTTCTAATGGCAATAGAAGTATCTCTCACCAAATAAGCTCTGGGGTTGTTCATAGGGCTTGTTAAATCTACCGTTATTTTGGTGTTTATTACAAAACCTAGATCTAGTAATCTTCTTCTAATTTCGCCCCTGCATTCTCTTGAAATACCTATTATTTTGGCTTCTTCTCCATTTTTTAAATTAGACAATCTAAAGCTTTTTTCTTCTGAAAATTCTTCCTTTAGCAATTCGGTAATGGTAATATTGTTTGCAACAATAGGAGCCAAAACATATTCTTCACCTTCCGAATGAAAAACAACTCTCTTTTCGTTAT
>NZ_RHLN01000005.1 GCF_004121075.1 Lutibacter sp. HS1-25 | reverse complement strand
TATGCGGGGATCTGTTGCTACAAATACTAAAAAGTATCTTTGAACTACACAATTAACAGATTACATTTAATTAACTCTATTATTCTTTTTTTACTCACTTTTTTTTATTGTTTTTTATGTGTTCGTGATGTGCTTCGCAGTTCATCGATAAAATAGAAATCGACTTTAGGAGATTCACGAACACTTAATAAAATAACAAATGGGTGAGCTAACCAAAAAAATCTAGTCTGATGTTATTTTTCTATAAAATTATCAAATACTTTTAACCATCACGCCCAGGCTCCCGGCGCCAGCTGGCTCTATCACTAAAAATGTTCACTGAACATTTTTTTAACGCTCTGCCCTTCTTTGGACGCTGCTCCGCCCAACACTAAAGAATTTGATATTTTATAACGAAAAATTCCATAGGACGGGTGTTTTATCAATACAAAAGCCAATAACCAGTTTTAAGTTTTAAGTCTAAAGTTGAAAGTCGAAAGCTAGTTTTCAGTAGCAGTATTCAGTAACAGTTTTAAGTTTTAAGTTTTAAGTCTAAAGTTGAAAGTCAGTTTTCAGTAGCAGTATTCAGTAACAGTTTTAAGTTGAAAGTCTAAAGTTAAAAGTCTAAAGTCAAAAGCAATTATTCAACTATAATATTCCCCTCTTGAGAGGGGTTAGGGGTGTGTAATTATAAATTAGTTTAATTATTAACAAAACTAAACACTAGCGAAAAATTGCTTTTCCCCAACCCTAAAGGGAGTCAATTTTTCAACAGGGAAGTATTCTGCATCTAGCTACCGACAGATTTCCAGTCAAGCTGAAAATGACGTATTGCCACGTCACTTAGCCCTAGCGCCATCAGGCTCTATCGCTAAAAATGTTCACAGAACATTTTTTTAACGCTCAGCCCTCTCCTTGAGGAGGGCAGGGAGGTGTATTTTTTAAACAAAATAGCAATAATTGAAGTATTCAGTAACAGTTCTAAGTTTTAAGTTTTAAGTCAATACTAAGTATTAATTATTAATTTTTCATTATTAACTTTTCATTATTAATTATTCATTATTAATTATTCATTATTTAGCTAACAGCCAGTTTTAATCTAAAGAACACTTTCAATTTTCTCTAATTCTTCTTTTGAAAATTCGGTATTGTCAATGGCTTTTAAACTGTCTAAAATTTGAGCGGTTTTACTAGCGCCAATCAATACTGAGGTAATGCGTTGGTCTTTTAAAATCCACGCAATTGCCATTTGAGCCAAACTTTGACCTCTTTCTAAAGCAATGGTGTTTAGTTTTTTAATTTTTGAAAGTTTTTCGTTGATTTGTGCTGTTTTTAAATAACGACCATCTTTTACGGCTCTTGAATCTTCTGGGAAACCATTCAGGTATTTATCGGTTAAAGTACCTTGTGCCAAAGGCGAAAAAGCAATTGCGCCAACTCCTTCTTTTTCAATTAAATCAAGTAAGCCATCTTCAACCCAACGATCCATCATACTGTAACGTGGTTGGTGAATCAAGCAAGGTGTTCCTAAATCTTTCAATATTTTGAAGGCTTCAGCAGCTCTTTCTGGCTGGTAATTTGAAATTCCTACATACAAAGCTTTTCCTTGTCTTACCATCAAATCTAGTGTGACCATTGTTTCTTCCAAAGGAGTCTCGTAATCTGGTCGGTGGTGGTAAAAAATATCAACATAGTCTAAATTCATACGTTTTAAACTATCATCTAAGCTTGAAACCAGGTATTTTTTAGAACCAAAATCACCATAAGGTCCAGGCCACATATCGTAACCTGCTTTTGATGAAATGATCAATTCGTTTCTATATTTTTTAAAATCCTTTTTTAGAATTTTTCCAAAAGTAGTTTCTGCAGAACCATAAGGAGGTCCGTAATTATTGGCCAAATCAAAATGGGTAATACCATTGTCAAAAGCACATTTTAGTAGATTTCGTGCATTCTCAAAATCATCATTTAAACCAAAGTTATGCCACAATCCCAACGACAATTCGGGTAATAACAAACCACTTTTACCAGTACGTCTGTATTTCATTTTTTCATATCTATCGGCATTTGCAATATAATTTTGCTTGTCTTGAGGGCGGTATATTTTGCTCATAATTAATTAAGTGCTTCTTTAAGTATTGTTATTGGATGTTTGCTTTCTCTTTTTGTACCATCTTTTATTTGATGTCTACAACTGGTTCCTGACGCTGAAATTACAATATTTTTAGCAGTATTTCTAACTTTTGGAAATAAGGTATCTTCACCAACTTGCATTGAAATTTGGTAATGCTCTTTTTCGTAACCAAAAGAACCTGCCATACCGCAGCAACCTGAATTTAAGATGGTTGGCTTGTAATTTTTAGGGATGTTTAACATGCTAAAAGTTGCTTCAGAAGTGCTTAATGATTTTTGATGACAATGTACGTGAATTTTTATTTCTTGCGAATTGACTGTGAAATCATCACTTTTGATATGGCCATTTTCAAATTCTTTTTTGATGAATTCTTCAAAAGTAAAAGTGTTTTTTGAAATTTTTTCAGCAGCAATTTTATCTGAAGCCAAACGTAAATAATCGTCTCTAAAACCTAAAATCGCCGAAGGTTCAATACCAATTAAAGGTATTTCATTAGTAACAAGGTCTTTAAATATGGCTATATTTTTATCAATAACAGTTTTTGCAAGGTCTAAAAATCCTTTTGAAATGGCACTTCTACCACTTTCTTCGTGCTTAACAATACGCACTTTATAGCCTAGTTTTGTTAGCAATTCAATAGCATCAATCCCTATATTAACATCGTAATAATTGGTAAATTCGTCACAAAATAAATAAACTTCACCATTTTTAAAAGTCCCTTTTTGAAGCTTGTTTAAATTGTTTTTAATCCATTTTTTTAAAGTGAACTGATGCAATTTAGGAATGCTTCTTTCTGTTGCAATACCGATAACTTTTTTAGTTAAATGGTTGTTTAATAAGATGTTTGTGATTGCAGGAACGATACTTCCCAATTTGTTATAAGCTACATTTTTGGCAAATAACTGCGTTCTTAATGAGGGTTTGTTTGCCTTTTGGTATTGGTATAAAAACTCTGCTTTTAAGGCTGCAATATCTACATTGCTAGGACATTCACTAGCACAGGCTTTGCAACTTAAACAAAGGTCGAAAACATCTTTTAATTCGGCATAATCAAATTTATTGATTTTATCGGCATTGGTTAAAAATTCGCGCAAAGCATTGGCACGCGCACGTGTGGTATCTTTTTCGTTTTTAGTAGCTCGGTAACTTGGACACATTGTACCACTTGCAGAAACAGGTTTTCTACAATCGCCCGAACCATTGCATTTTTCGGCAACTTTTAAAATACCTTCACTATCTGAAAAATCCTGAATGGTTTCAATATGAGGTTCAATTCTATCTTTTTGATAGCGCAGATTTTGATCCATAGGAAAAGCATCTACAATTTTACCTTGGTTAAAAATATTGTTGGGATCAAAAGCAGTTTTAATGCGTTTTAGCAGTTGGTAATTTTTAGAGCCAATCATAAATTCAATAAACTCAGCGCGCACAATACCATCTCCGTGCTCACCACTTAGCGACCCTTTGTATTTTTTAACCAATTGCGCTACTGCGGTGGTAATGGTTCTAAACAATACAACATCATCAGATTTTTTAAGATTTAAAATAGGACGGAGGTGTATTTCTCCTGCACCAGCATGTGCATAATACACAGCATCTTGTCCGAAATTTTTCATCATTTCGGTAAATTCGGCAATATAATTTGGCAAATCGCTCATTTCAACAGCCGTATCTTCAATACAGGCAACCGCTTTTTTATCGCCAATAATATTACCCAATAAGCCCAAACCTGCTTTTCGCAAATTGATAGCTTTATTGATGTCTTCTCCGGCTAAAATTGGATAAGCATACCCAAATTGATGCTGTTTTAAATCAGCTACCAAATTTTCAGCCAACAACCAGGTTTCATCTGGATTGTCAGATTTTACTTCGAGCATTAAAATGGCTTTGGGATCGCCTTCAATAAAAAGCCTGTTTTTAGCTTGTTCACGGTTATTTTTTGTACAATCTAAAATGGTTTTATCCATTAATTCGCACATATACAAATTGTGTTTCATCGCCACAACAACGGCTTCCATACTTTTTTGAATGCTTGTAAAATGCGCTGCCACCATCATACTATGCTGTGGTGGTAAATCGTCTAATTGTAGGGTGATTTCGGTTGTAAAAGCCAAAGTTCCTTCGCTTCCACATAACAATTTAGCAATGTTTATAGGCGTTTCAGTATTGCTAAAAACAGCAGTATTTAACAAAGCATCAATTGCATAACCTGTATTTCGCCTGTGGATTGTAGGTTTTGGAAATTCATTTTTAATTTCCTGTTGTGTTGCTGCATCACTCAATTCATTATAAATAGTGTTGTAAATGTTGCTTTCCAGGCTATTTCCATTTTTTTTCTGAAGAAATTCATCTTTAGTTAAGTCGTTAAAAACAACTTCAGAACCATCACTTAAAATGGTTTTCAATGCCAAAACTTTATCACGTGTTACACCATATTTTATGGAAGTTGTGCCAGATGAATTGTTGCCAACCATACCACCAATCATACAGCGATTGCTGGTGGAAGTATCTGGACTAAAAAACAATCCGTGAGGTTTTAAATACAAATTAAGTGCGTCTCTAACAATTCCAGGTTGAACGGTAATTGTTTTATTTTCGACATTCAACTTTAAAATTTGCGTAAAATGTTTAGAAACATCAACAACAATACCATCGCCAACACATTGCCCGGCCAGTGAAGTACCAGCCGTTCTGGGAATTAAAGAAATATGGTTACTGCTTGCAAAAGCAATCAATAGTTTGATATCTGCCGAATTTTTAGGAAAGGCAACTGCTAACGGAATTTTTCGATATACAGAGGCATCAGTAGCATAGATACTTGTGTGCAATTTATCAAAAAATAATTCGCCATTTAATGCTTCAGAAAGCATTGTAAGTTTTTGAATATTCACTAAATTAACTTGTTTGAGTAGCCAAATATAAAAAATAAGACCGACAAAAATCACACATTTACAAAACGTTGGTGAACAATTTTAGGTGTCTGTTGAATAGGAGGCAGGTGTTTTAAATTTTGATTTGTGTTTGTGATAAAAAAACAACCGCTCAAAAAATAAACGGTTGTTTTTAAAATGAAGTAAGCTAATAATTACTCTTGAATTATTACAAATTCAGTTCTTCTGTTAAGTTCGTGTTCTGCATTTGTACAAGGTACTCCGTTAGCACATTTGTTGATTAATTTGGTTTCACCATAACCTTTGGCTTTTATTCTGTTAGCATCTATACCTTGTTCAATCATATAGTTAGAAGTAGAACTCGCTCTTTTTTCTGATAAAATTAAATTGTAATTATCAGGTGCTCTACTATCGGTATGAGAAGCAATTTCAATTTTCATAGTTGGATATTTTTTAAGAATACCAATTACTTTATTGATTTCTATTTCAGCAGCTTCACTAATTTCGTCACTATCCAAATCAAAATAAATAACATCTGTCTTGATCATTTTCTCGTTATTGACAGCTATAAATTCAACAACTGGCTCTAAATTGATATTTTTAACATTGTTAAAGTTGTTTTTGTTATTGGTATTTAAAACGATTGTTGAATTTGTAAAGCCTTCTTTTGTAGCCATTATTTTGTAAGCAGTTTCACAATCTACATTAAAAGTATAGGCATTATTTGAAGTGATTTGCGTTTCGGTTAATACGTCATTTACATACAAACTGATTTTTACATTGTTTAGTTTTTCATTGTTTTTGCTGTTAAAAACAGCACCAGCAATGGTTTGGTTACATTCAATAGGATTTAGATTGATATTGATAGCATTTTCAAAATTGGCGTTGTTGTTGGTTAAAAGAACAACTTCAGCAGGCAAATAACCTTCTTTTTGAGCCATTATTTTGTAAGAAGTTTCACAATTTACATTAAAAGTATGCGTGTTATTTGAAGTAATTTGCGTTTCGGTCAATACGTCATTAACAAATAAACTGAATTGCACATTGCTTAATTGTTGCTTAGTTTTATCGTCAATAACCAGAGCAACAATGGTTTGTTTGCATTCAACAGGGCTTAAATTAATATTGATAGCATTTTCAAAATTTGCGTTGTTGTTGGTTAAAAGAACAACTTCAGCAGGTAAATAACCTTCTTTTTGAGCCATTATTTTGTAAGCAGTTTCACAATCTACATTAAAAGTATGCGTGTTATTTGAAGTGATTTGCGTATCAGTCAATACATCATTTACAAACAAACTAAATTGCACATTGCTTAGTTGTTGTTTTGTTTTTTGGTCAATTACCTGTGCTACAATGGTTTGTTTGCATTCAACAGGAACTAAATAAAGGTCTGTATTGTTTTTAAATTCGGGTTTGTTGCTGGTTAATATATTGGCTTCAGCAGGTAAATAACCCTCTTTTTCAGCTAATATTTTATAGGTAGTTTCGCAATCGATATCAATTAAATAATTGCTATCCTTTAAAAGTAGCGTTTCAGTTAATACATCATTTACAAACAAACTAATTTGAACATTTGTAAGCTGTTGTTTTGTTTTTTGGTCAAATAGTTGTCCTGCAATGGTTTGATTGCAATCTTTTGGAGTTAAAAATAAATTGATATCCTCTAAAAAGTAAGGTTTGTTATTGGTAATTACATCGATTTCAGAAGGCAAGAAACCATCTTTTTCAGCAACAATTTTATAATTATCTTCACATTTAATTATAAAACTAAATTTAGATCCCACTTGTGTAAGTTGCGAAGTTTCCAAAACACCATTTAAAAATAAATTTACGGTTACCTGAGCAAGTTGTTTGTTGCTTTTTTCATTAAATACAAATCCGGAAATACTGTGATAACAATGAATAGGCGTAAGTGCAATATTTTGAATATTTATTTCATTTGATGTATTATTTGCAAGTAAATTGATTTCAATAGGTTTGAATTCTTCTTTTTCAACTACTAATTTATAAGCTTCATTACAAGGTACCTTAAAGTTGTATTTCGAATCGGTTTTAACAATTTGAGATTCAATAAGTTCATTTTTAACATACAAGCTAACGGTGGCTTCTGTAATAGGATTGTTATCCGATTCATTAGAAACTATGCCCGAAATGTTTTGCATACATTGTTCGTCTATTATTTTAAAAGCGTAAATATCTACATCGCCTTTACCTTCTTTTCTGTTTGAAGAAAAATAGCCAGTATTTGTTAAATTGTTGATAATGTAATTAAAATCGTCGTATTTACTATTAATTGGTGCAGGTAAATTTTCAACAGATTGGTATTTTCCTTCAACAAAATCACTTTTAAAAATATCGTAATTACCCAAACCATTATGACCATATGAGGCAAAATAAAGTGCGTTGTTTTGATCTATAAAAGGAAAAATTTCATCTTCTTTGGTATTGATATTGCTTCCTAAATTTTTAGGTTCACTATAGGTGTTATTAGGCAAAATATCAACTACATAAATATCGTTTCCGCCAAAACCTCCGGGCATATCTGAAGCAAAAAATAATTGTTTACCATTTTTGCCAATTGCTGGATATCTTAAAGAATAACTATTGTTGTTAAATGGTAAAAATGAAATGTTAGAAATCTCAAAACGTTCGTTAATACTAGCTTTTGCAAGTTTTAAAGACTGAAATCTGGCTGAATCCCTTCTTGAGATATCGTTGTTGTAAAAATTATTCCAGGTAAAATAAATTGTTTTTCCATCGGGTGTAAAGGCAATATCTGATTCAAAAATTTCAGATTTACTATTTGCTGAAATCTTACCATTTTCAATAATATCGCCATTTGAAGTAATGGTACCTTGGTAAAATTCTAAAAACATTTGATGGTTACGTGCTCGTCTGTCTTTTGAAAAAACTTTGTCATTTTCAACCTTTTTTGAAGAAACGTAAATCACTGTATTGGAATTTAAATAAGTGATTCCAAACTCAGCATCTACCGTGTTTACAGCAGTATTGAATATTTTAACTTCCTGTTTTTGGGCAAACAAAGAAAGTGTAAAAAGCATAAAAAATACAAGATATTTACTATTCATTATAAGGTGATATTGCTTTGAATTAACGATTAAGGTTACTAATAAAGGTAAATAATATGAAAAATAATAATTAACACATAAAATTTTTGATTACAATGGCTTTTTAGTGTCGGTAAAGGTAAAAACGATTTAGATGAAATGGCAAATTTAAAAAATTAAACAGTTAATTTTTTTTTGATGATTTTAAGAAGCCTATTGTATATTTAAATTATTACACTATATTTGTTGAATAAAAACAGATATACATTGAACAATATTAAAACTGAATTCACGATAAAAGACTTAGAAAGTTTTTCGGGTATCAAAGCGCATACCATCCGTATTTGGGAAAAAAGATACAATCTTTTAGAACCAAATAGGACAGATTCTAATATTCGTTATTACGATATTTTAAATTTGCAGAAGCTTTTAAATGTATCATTGTTAAACAATCACGGCATTAAAATTTCTAAAATTGCTGATTTGTCAGATTCTCAAATACTTGCAAATGTAAGAGAGGTGATTTCAAAAAATGGTGTAGAAAGCCAAAGCTCAAATATGTTAAAATTGGCGATGCTTAATTTTGATGAAGCTTTATTTGTAAAAACTTATAACGGCTTGTTAACCAAGTTGTCGTTTAGAGAAATTGTTAAAAAAGTGTTTTTACCTTTTTTAAATGAAATTGGTATGTTATGGCAGATTAGTTCTATTACGCCAGCACACGAGCACTTTATTACCAATTTAATAAAGCAAAAATTTTATACAAATATTGAGTCGGTACAATTATCTGAACCTTCAAGTAATAGTAGACTATTTGCTTTGTATCTGCCTTTAAACGAAATACATGAGTTAGGACTATTGTATTTGCATTACGAATTGTTATTACACGGTTATAAATCTATTTATTTAGGTCAAAGTGTGCCAATTAGCAATTTGGCTGATGTGCTTAAAGTGCATGAAACTTGTTGTTTTGTTTCTTTTTTAACTGTTGAACCTTCTAAAATAACTGTTGATGAATATATAGATGCTGTATCAAATGAGGTGCTAAATAGCTCAAATAGTGAATTGTGGTTATTGGGACTAAAATCATCTGAAGCTTCAAAATCTAAGTTAAATTCAAATATTAAAGTGTTTTCTAAAATAGATGATTTGATAAAATTGTTGTAATTTTTTTTAAATAATTTGTTTTTGTTTAAAATATTACTATATTTATTAAACAATGTAAAAAAATGAAAGAAAAAGTAATTATTATTGGCTCTGGGTTCTCTTCATTATCGGCTTCATGCTATTTGGCACAAGCAGGATATGAGGTAACAATTTTAGAGAAAAATCATCAGGTAGGTGGAAGAGCAAGGTTGATTTCAAAAGAAAACTTTAAATTTGACATAGGTCCAACTTGGTATTGGATGCCCGATGTTTTTGAAAAATTCTTCAACGATTTCAATAAAAAACCATCAGATTATTACGCATTGGAAAAACTAGCTCCTGCTTATCAGGTTTATTTTGACAAGCTATCATCTATAACAATTTCTGATGATATTGATGACATTTATGCTGTTTTTGAAAAAGAAGAAAAAGGAAGTTCGGTTTACTTAAAAAAGTTTTTAAAAGCGGCTCAATACAATTATGAAGTTGCGATTAATGATTTGGTTTACAAGCCTGGAGAGTCTATAACTGAGTTGATTACTTTTGAAACCATTCAAAAAGCAAATCAGTTTTTTCAAAGTATCAGTTCTGAAATAAGGAAAAATATAAAAAGTAAAAAACTTATTCAAATACTTGAATTTCCGGTGTTATTTTTAGGTGCAAAACCTTCAAATACGCCTAGTTTTTACAACTTTATGAATTATGCCGATTTTGGTTTGGGAACTTGGCATCCAAAAGGAGGGATGTATGAGGTTGTTAAGGGTTTTGTAGATTTGGCAGTTTCTTTGGGTGTTGATATAAAAACCAACCAAACCGTTAAAAAAATAATTGTCGAAAATGGGAAAGTTCAAGGTGTTGAAGTTGGGGATGAATTTTTATTGGCTGATATTGTGGTAAGTGGAGCCGATTATCACCATTCAGAAACATTATTAGACGAAAAATACAGAATGTACTCTGAAAATTACTGGAGTAAAAAAACTTTTGCACCGTCCGCTTTATTATTTTATATTGGGTTCAATAAAAAAATAAAAAATGTTTCACATCACACGTTATTTTTCGATAGCGATTTTGATAAACATGCTGTTGAAATATACGATACGCCTAAATGGCCAAAAGACCCGTTGTTTTATGCTAGTTTTCCTAGTATAACAGACCAAAGTTTTGCTCCTGTTAACCAGGAAGCAGCAACTTTTTTAATACCAATTGCTCCAGGGATAGGAGATACTGCTGAAATTCGTGAAGCATATTTTATTAAAATTATGGAAAGATTGGAAAATCTTACCAATCAAAAATTGATGGATTCGGTTGTTTTTAAGCAATCATATTGTATCAACGATTTTGTAAAAGACTATAATTCGTACAAGGGAAACGCTTATGGTTTGGCAAATACATTGATGCAAACAGCGGTTTTAAGACCTAAAATTAGAAGTAAAAAAGTTAAAAATTTATTTTTTACTGGTCAGTTAACAGTACCAGGACCAGGTGTGCCTCCGTCTATAATTTCAGGGAAAATTGTATCGGATTTGATATTAAAATACAACAAATAATACTACTAAACTACTAACAAAAAAAATAAAACTATGAAACAACTATTTGATGAAGTTTCGTTTGCGTGTAGCAAAAATGTGACAAAAAAATACAGCACTTCTTTTTCGTTGGCTGTAAATATGTTATCTCCAAAAATAAGAGAAGATATCTATAGTATTTATGCTTTTGTTAGGTTTGCTGATGAAATTGTTGATTCTTTTCACGACTATGACAAAGAAAGTTTGTTAAACGAATTTGAAGCAAGTTATTACAAAGCTTATGAGCAAAATATCAGTTTAAATCCAATTTTAAACAGTTTTCAGCTTACGGTTAAAAAAAATCATATTACAGATGATTTGATTCAATCGTTTTTAAAAAGTATGCGAGCAGATTTGAAGAAAGAATCTTATGAAACCGTTGAAGAATATAATAGCTATATCTATGGATCTGCTGATGTGGTTGGATTGATGTGTTTGAAAGTTTTTGTAAATGGTGATGAAGAAAAATATGAAAGTTTAAAAGACTCCGCTATGAAATTGGGTTCTGCTTTTCAAAAGGTGAATTTTTTAAGGGATTTAAAAGATGATTACGAATTGTTAAATCGTTCTTATTTTCCGGGAATTAATTTAAAAGAATTAAGTCCTACAGAAAAAGAAGCTATCATTGCTGAAATAGAAGCTGATTTTAAAGAAGCTTTTGCAGGCATTAAAAGATTGCCTCTTGAAGCAAAATTTGGCGTTTACACTGCTTATGTTTATTACAAAAGATTGTTAAAAAAGCTGAGTAAAACACCTTCAAAAGAAATTTTGAATACACGTATAAGAGTTTCTAATCCAGTTAAATTAAGCTTGTTAGCTAGGTCTTTTGTGGTTTATAAATTAAATTTATTATAATGAAAATTGTTGCTTTATTTTTTTTAACCATTGCATTTTTAACATCAAACCCAACATTGGATGCTGTTAGAAAAGAATTTCCAAACATCACTTCGGAAGCGCAAGCTGATGATTTTATTGCGGGTTTAAGTAACAGTAATACTGCTGAAGCAAAAGGCTATATTGCTGCAATGAATTTTATGAAATCGCGTTTTGTTGGTTTTCCTTTTACCAAATTGAAGTACTTTAAACTTGGTAAAAACCAATTAGATGAAGTGATAGCAAACAATCCTAAAAATTTAGAAATGCGCTATATTCGTTATTTAATGCAAAAGCAAATTCCAGATTTTTTAGGCTATCATCAAAATATTGATGAAGATTTTAAAGCAATTATAGCTGGATTTAAAAAGTATGATTTGGCAACTTCTTTAAAAATAAAAATAGTTAGCAATATGTTGCTGGTTGATAATTTAACTGAAACAGAAAAGAGCGAATTAAACAAATTAAAACAAAATTTATGATGTTTGTATTTATTACTTTAGGTACATTTTTAATAATGGAATGCGTAACCTGGCTGACACATAAATATGTAATGCACGGGTTTATGTGGTATTTTCACGAAGATCACCATCAGCCAAAATACCAAAACTGGTTTGAACGCAACGATGTGTTTTTTATCATTTTTGCAATTCCTAGCATTGCCTTGTTTTACTTTGGTGTGCAGGGTGGTTTGAATTATTTGTTTTTTATTGGTTTGGGAATTATGTTGTACGGAATGGCTTATTTTTTAGTGCATGATGTTTTAATTCACAAGCGTTTTAAGTGGTTTAATAAAACATCAAACAAATATTTGGTAGGCTTAAGAAAGGCGCATAAAGTGCATCATAAACATTTAGGAAAAGAGCACGGTGAGTGTTTTGGTATGTTGTTTGTACCATTCAAATACTACAAAGTATGACCTATTTGTATTTGGCGCTAAATATTGCAAGTTTTTCAGTGCCTTTTTTGTATAGTTTCGAAAAAAGAATGCGATTTATCAAATGGTGGAAATCGGTTTTTTTAGCCATTTTTTTAGTTGCAATTCCTTTTTTAATCTGGGATGTTATTTTTACCAAGTATGGCATTTGGGGTTTTAATCCGAAATACCATTTAGGGATTGCTATTTTTGGTTTGCCTTTAGAAGAAATCCTCTTTTTTATTTGTATTCCGTATGCAAGTATTTTTACACATTATGCTTTTCAATTTTTTTTTCCAAATACAAAATTATCAAACAAATTTACCAAAGCAATCACCGTTGTACTACTTGTATTGGCTGTAATTGTATTGCTTGTAAATTTTCCAAAAGCTTATACAACAGTAGATTTTAGCTTATTTTCCTTGCTCATGTTGTATGCCCTGTTTTCTAAAAGTAAAATTTTAAATACATTTTATATTACTTTTTTATTGGTGCTGATACCATTTTTTATAGTAAACGGTTTGCTTACAGGTAGTTTTATCCATCAAGAAGTTGTTTGGTATAACAATGCTGAAAATATGGGGATTAGGGTTGGGACTGTGCCTGTTGAAGATGCTTTTTATGCTTTTAGTATGCTGTATATGGCGTTGATTTTAATTGAAAAATTTAAAGGGAAGTTTATTAAGAGGTAAGGATATGTGATATTAGATTTTAGATTTAAGATTTACGAAGTTAGATATATGATCTTAGATTTAAGATTTACGATGTTAGATATTTGATATACGATATTAGATTTAAGATATTTGATTTAAGATTTACGAAGTTAGATATATGATCTTAGATTTAAGATTTACGATGTTAGATATTTGATATACGATTTAAGATTTACGATGTTAGATATTTGATATACGATATTAGATTTAAGATATTTGATTTAAGATTTACGATGTTAGATTTACGATTTACGATTTACGAAGTTAGATTTAAGAAATTAGATGTATGGTGCAAGATATAAAGTGCTATTTAGTAAGTAATTAACAACTATTTTTAGTGTTTATTCATACTGTAATTTTGAGTTGTTTTGATTGAAGAATAAAATTTTGAATAAAATTAAAGAGTAAAACAGGAATCAAACAATTTATTATGAAAAAAGAAGTGAGTATTTTTTGGTTTAGAAGAGATTTAAGGTTGAAAGACAATTGTGCTTTGTTTCATGCTTTAAATTCAGATTTTCCTGTACTTCCTGTTTTTATTTTTGATGCTGCCATTTTAGATGAATTGAAAAATGATGATCCTAGAGTTCAGTTTATTCATCAAACATTGGAAAAAATTAATGTTGAATTACAAAAATCAGGCGCTTCTTTGCTTATCAAAAAAGGGAATACTGCAACTGTTTGGCAGCAATTATTAGAAGATTTTGATGTAAAAAATGTTTTCTTCAACAATGATTATGAGCCTTATGCAACTAAAAGAGACACTGAAATTACAAATCTTTGCAAAGAAAAAGGAGTACAGGTATTTACATACAAAGACCAGGTTATTTTTGAAAAAAATGAAATCACAAAACAAGATGGGAGTCCGTACACCGTTTTTACACCTTATAAAAACAAGTGGTTGTTAAATTACCACAATTCAAACATTCAGCAATTTCCTTCAGAAAAGTTAACTGAAAATTTTTTAAAAGAAATAGTTGAATTTCCTTCATTAAAAGAAATCGGATTTAATGCCAATGAAATTCAGGTTCTACCAATCAATACAACGTGCATAGACAAGTACGATTTAAACAGAGATAAGCCATCAAAAGCAACATCTAACTTGTCGGTTCACTTGCGTTTTGGTTTGGTAAGTATCAGAAAGTTAGTTGCACATGCTGTTAAAACCAATGCAACTTTTACCAGTGAATTGATTTGGCGTGAGTTTTTTATGCAGATTTTATGGCATTTTCCAAAAGTTGTAAATGCCAATTTTAAGCCGAAATATGATTTTATCAAATGGCGAAACAATGAAACTGAATTTAAATTGTGGTGCGAAGGTAAAACCGGTTATCCAATTGTTGATGCTGGTATGCGACAGCTCAATAAAACTGGGTATATGCACAATCGTGTTAGAATGATTGTTGCCAGTTTTTTAAACAAACATTTGCTTATAGACTGGCGTTGGGGTGAAGCTTATTTTGCTGAAAAACTATTGGATTATGAGCTGTCTGCAAACAATGGAAACTGGCAATGGGTTGCAGGAACAGGTTGTGATTCAGCGCCTTATTTTAGGGTTTTTAATCCGGAAGCACAGCAAATAAAATTTGATCCTCATTTTGAATACATCAAAAAATGGCATCCAAATTACAAAAACATTCCTGAGATGGTAGCGCATAAATTTGCTAGAGATCGTTATTTGGCTGTTGTAAAAGAAGCTTTGATGCAACAATAATATTATACCAATTTAGAAATCATACCATTAAAAATAAACCAATGAAAAGGTAAAACAGCATACCAATACAATCTGCCAGCAATTCCTTTTGGTCTAAAAGTAGCTGTTTGGTACAATATATTGTCTTCAATTTTAAATTCTAACCAAGCTTCGCCAGGTAATTTCATTTCAGCGTATAACAACAATCTTTTTTTGTTTTTATCCGCATAAATTACACGCCAAAAATCGAGTGAGTCACCAACTTGAAGTTCGGTTTGGTTTGTTCTGCCGCGTCTAAGTCCAATTCCACCAAAAACCTTATCCATAAAACCCCTAAATTTCCAAAGTGTATTGGCATAATACCAGCCATTTTCGCCACCAATAGCCCATATTTTATCAATTGTTTTTTGTGAATTTTCAACTTTACGATGTTTGATATCGTTATAGCAACCATATTTTGGCACATTGATATATTCGTGCGCTTTGTGTTGAAGAAGTCCGCTAACAAACGAATCTTTCCAACTGGAAACAATACTGTTTTGTTCAATTTTTATAAAGGCATTTTTAACAGCTTTTTTATAAGAAATTGGGTGTACATTTAGCAATTGATTGATATTACTGGGTTTTCCTATAATTTCTATACCCATACTATTTACCAATGAAGACGCTAGTTTGTAAGAAGTTGATGTGATAAAATACAACCAATAAGAAGACAATTTGGGTGTCATTATAGGCACTGTTAAAATATACCTTTTTAAACCTCTTATCTCAGCAAATTGCAGCAACATTTCTTTGTAAGTCAGTACTTCTGGACCAAAAATATCAAAAGATTTGTGGTATAACTTTTCGTTACCGTTAGCCTTTAGCAAAAAGGAGAGTACATCTCTAATAGCAATGGGTTGGGTTTTTGTCATCAACCATTTAGGAGCAACCATAACAGGCAGTTTTTCAACCAAATCTCTGATAATTTCAAATGAAGAACTTCCTGATCCAACAATAATACCCGCTTTAAAAGTTGTTAAGGCATATTTTTTTGAATCTAGTATGTTTTCTACGTTTTTTCTTGATAGCAGGTGTTTAGAAAGTTTGGTATCGTTGGTAATTCCGCTTAAATAAATAACTTGTTTAACTGTTGTTGTTTCTGCAAAATCTTTAAAGTTTTGTGCACATTTTTCTTCTAACGCATGAAATTCTGTTGAAGAATTTGACATAGAATGAATTAAGTAATAAGCAACATCAAAATCTTTAGGAATATTTTGTAAAGTTTCGGGCTTTAAAAAATCGGATTCTGCAATTATAAGATGCTCATCTTCATTTTTAAACGGATACGCTCTTGAAGCATCTCTAACAGAGCAAATAACAGTATGACCTTCATTTAAAAGTAACGGAATTAAACGTTTGCCAATATAACCGGTTGCACCTGTAACAAGAATTTTCATAGGGTTTAAATTTTAGGTCTTTGATATTCAAAGCGTTGTTTTAAGTTTGGTATGGCATAGCCATCTAAACCGTTAATTGTTGCTATTGCAGCATTGGATAAATTGATAAAACCATCTTTTTCCAATGCATTTTCTTTGATATAAAGTCCTTGTATTTCTCCAATAACAAGTTTGGTATTGTTGACCTTGATATCATATTCTTCAACATATTTCATAGCTAATTGTACGGGACAATTTTTAACAAAAGGTGCGTAAAAATTATCTTTATAGTCTGTTTCTAAATCGGTTACATCAAATTCTGAAATATTTTTATCATATTTTGCAGAAGTGTGATGCGCATCTTTTAATATTTTTTGATGAATGTGATTGATTGTAAAATAGCCAGTCTCCAAAATGTTTTCATAGGTATTTCTTAAAACCGTGGTTGGTCTTAAAAAAAAGCCTAATAGTGGTGGAGCAGAACCTATGTGCGTAACTGAACTAAAGATAGCTACATTTGCTTGATTATCAGCGGCTTTTGTTGCAATTAAATTAGCCGATTTATAACCTGCACAACTGTTAATAAGGTTAATTTTATACAGGTGATTTAAATCGTTAATTTTATCAGTGTCGAAATAAATCATTGTAAATTTTTAAAATTATCAATCTTAATATCCTTTGCTTTTAAATCAAACATTAAATTATACAGTCCAAAAAAAGTTCTGTTGATGTAAATAAAATGCTTAGATCCTCTGTTGCCGTTCATATTTTTAAGTTCAGTACTTTTAGAATAACGTTCACCCAAGTCTGCTATTTGTTTAAAAAATACAGGATTTGAAAAATCAAAAGTTTCTTGATGAAATGGTTGCGTAAACAAACTTAGCATATCATAAAACATTGCTGTAAAAAATACCAATTCTTCTTCAGAATCATCGGTTCTTAATATTTCCAACTCAAACAAAGTATCTTTAAACAATTGGGTGTTGTTGATGTTTTCTTTTTTTGCCAATTCAAAATAAGTAATGTAAAATTCATCAGGAATGGTTTTCATACAGCCAAAATCAATGGCAATTAATTCGCTGTTTTCAGAAATTAAAAAATTACCAGGATGCGGATCTGCGTGTACTTTTTTTAACTGATGAATTTGATACATATAAAAATCCCACAAAGCTTGTCCTAATTTATTTGATTTTTCCTGATCTTTATTGTGTGCTGTAAATTCAGACAAATGTTCGCCTTGCATCCAATCCATTGTAAGGATTTTTTCTGAAGAAAATGCTTCATAATATTTAGGAAACAGCAAGTTAGGAATGTGTGCACAAGCAGCAGAAATCTCTTTACTTTGTTTCATTTCTAAAAAGTAATTTGTTTCTTCAATAAGCTTATCTTCAACTTCTTTAAAGTATTTATCTGAATCTTTACCTTTAATATTGAACATGCTTATTGCTATGGGTTTTACCAAAGCCAAATCGCTCGAAATACTATTTGCAATGCCCGGATATTGAATTTTAACGGCCAGATTTTTTCCGTTTTTGGTTGCTTTGTGTACCTGACCAATACTTGCCGCATTTACAGAATTTGAATTAAAAGTGTCGAACAGTTCATTTGGCGATTTTCCAAAGTAATTTTTAAAAGTTTTTACAACCAAAGGAGCAGAGAGTGGTGGCACAGAAAACTGTGACAGTGAAAATTTTTCGACATAAGCTTGCGGTAAAATGCTCTTTTCCATACTCAACATTTGAGCAACTTTTAAAGCACTTCCTTTCATTTTTTTTAAACCATCATAAATATCTTCAGCATTGTTTTTATTTAAGCGTTCTTTGGCTTCAATTTCCGGATTTATCATTTTGTCTCCATAATATTTCAAATAGTTTACACCAACTTTTGCACCTGTTTGTACAAGTTTAGAAGCTCGTTGTATTTTTGAAACCGGAATTGTATCTATAGTTTTCATAATTGTTTTTAATTAAAGTTCATTTTTTCCTTGTACAAAAATTTACCAAGGTCAATCATACTTTTTAAAGGTGTTGTTGCTATAATATCAAAACTGGTATTAACCGACTTTTCGATAAAAATATCTGTTTTTTCAAAAGCGATGGAACTGTCGTTTAACCAAAACTGCATTGTGATTAAAAGTTGTACCCAAGCACTTTCCTGAATGCTTTTTTGTTGAAACTGTGTAATGTTTTTTTGCTTAAAATCAATGGTTTCAATTTCAAGTCCATCTATATAATGTGTAAAACTCTTTTTTAATTCAGAAAGCGTTTTAAGTTTGCTTAAATGGTTTTTATTGTTGTTTAACGCCATTAAAACATAACTTCTGTTAGCTGAAAGATTTTCGAAAAAAGTAAAATAAAAGCTTAGTAATTTATTACGAGCATCAAATGTTGGGTATTCTTCACTGTTTTCTAATGCTTGTAGTGCATTGTTAAAAAAAGCTTTAAATATTGCTTTTTCAAGAGATTCAAACGAACCAAAATAATTGTAAAAGATTGATTCTTCAAAATTGGAAGCTTTTGCAAATGCGTAAACAGATTTAGGTGAAGCTTCGTTTTCCAACACATAGTTCATATAACTTGCTATTATTTCAACTTCTGTTATTTTTTTATTTTTAGCCATGATAATTTTGTTTAATTAAATATTATGTAAATTAAACAAAATAAAACTATAATCCAAATTACTCTTCATAGTTAATACTTATTAAGATATAAATAAAATAGATAGCTAAAGTTTTTTATTAACGATAATAATGTTTAATATTGTGTAGAAATAATTAAACAAAAATAATGAATCACAAATCAGCTGTTACCAGAAAAGAACATTTTAATGCTGCTCACAGATTGCACAACAATAGGTGGTCTGACGAAAAAAATACGGAAGTATTTGGTAAATGCAACAATCCTAATTTCCACGGTCATAATTATGAACTTGAAGTGAAAATTATTGGAGAAATTCAAGAAGATACAGGTTATGTTATTGATACAAAAATATTATCAGACATTATTAAAGTAAATATTCTTGAGAAATTTGACCATAAAAATTTAAATCTTGATGTTGAAGAATTTAAAGTATTAAATCCAACAGTAGAAAATATTGCTATGGTAATTTATATGATTTTAAGACCTCTATTAGAGGAAAAATACGAACTAAAAATTAAGCTTTATGAAACACCTAGAAACTTTGTTGAATTTCCCTATTAACGGAAATAAATTAAACGGTTTTTCGTTTGATGAAATAGGAGATGATCATTTATATACAGGAATTGAAACACCTTTAAACCAGGATGCATTTTTGTTAAGTGATGATGAAAAAAAAGAAAAAATATCCGATTTATTTGCTCAAATAATGCAGGTAATGGGACTGGATTTAACCGATGATTCTTTAAAAGGAACTCCGGAAAGGGTTGCAAAAATGTATATTGATGAAATTTTTTCAGGATTAAATCCGGCTAACAAGCCAAAAATAGCCTTGTTTGACAATAAATATCAATACAATCAAATGCTGGTTGAAAAAAACATTCAGTTTTATTCAAATTGCGAGCATCATTTTGTGCCAATTTTTGGAAAAGTACATGTTGCTTATATCTCATCGGGTAAAGTAATTGGACTTTCAAAAATAAATAGAATTGTACAGTATTTTGCAAACAGACCACAAGTGCAAGAGCGTTTAACCAACCAAATTGCAAGAGAATTGGCTGAAGTTTTAGAAACGGAAGATATTGCAGTGATTATTGATGCAAAGCATTTGTGTGTAGCTTCAAGAGGTATAAAAGATGATTCGTCTGCAACCGTAACCAGTTATTATGGAGGCGCATTTAACAAGCCTGAAAAAATTGTTGAATTACATAATTATTTAAATTTATAAAAAATGGATTTAGTAGAAAAAGCATTGGAATTTGAGCAACGTAAAATTTCATTAAAAACAACCAACGAACGCATTATTGCTTCAAAAGAAGTAAAGGCGCTTATATTGGGAATTAATGAAATTTATAAAAAAACAAAAAATCCGAGTTTAATGGATTTGATGAAGCGATTGACGATTATTAAAAAGAAGGCCGAGAAAAGACTGCTTATAACAGTAAGGGTGTAAAAATGAAGACAATTGTTATTATTGGCGGAAGTAAGGGTATAGGTGAGGCTATTTTAATCAATCAACTTGATTCACACAAAGTTGTAAATATAAGTCGGTCAAAACCTTCAATTATTCACAAAAATTTAGTACATTATAACTGTGATATTTTAAGTGATGAATTGCCTGATTTAGATGAAGTTGACAGCTTAATTTACTGTCCGGGAAGCATCAATTTAAAGCCGTTTTCAAGATTTAAAATAGCAGATTTTCAGTATGATTTTGAGATTAATTTTTTAGGAGCCGTTAAAGCAATTCAGAAATATTTGCCAAAATTAAAAGACGCTAACAATGCAAGTATATTGCTTTTTAGTACGGTTGCAACTAAATTAGGAATGCCGTTTCATACCAGTATTGCATCTTCAAAATCTGCTGTTGAAGGACTTGTAAAATCATTGGGTGCTGAATTGGCTCCTAAGATTAGGATCAATGCCATTGCACCAACAATTACAGACACAAGTTTGGCTGAAAAATTATTAAGAAATGATGCTATGAAAGAAACAATAACAGAACGTCACCCTTTAAAAAAATATTTAATACCACAGGAAGTTGCTGCGATGGCTGATTTTTTAATTTCACAACAATCGGGATCAATGTCTGGACAAATCATAACTTTAGATTGTGGTATTGTAACTTTTAAAATATAATTTATATGAAATCAATCGCAATAACAACTATTGTGTTTAGCTTGTTTTTTTCAACAACATTAACAACAGATAATTCAAATTCTATGAAAACTTCAATTTACACTATTCCTATTAAAAGTATTACTGGTAAAAAAATAGATTTAGCTGCTTTTAAAGGCAAAAAAATATTGATTGTAAATACTGCATCAGAATGTGGGTTTACAAAACAGTATGCCGATTTACAAAAACTACACGAGCAGTACAAAGATAAGTTGGTTATTATAGGTGTGCCTTGTAACCAATTTGGTGGTCAAGAACCAGGCACGCTGGTTGAAATTCAATCTTTTTGTCAGGTTAATTATGGGGTTACATTTTTAATGACAGAAAAGGTTGATGTTAAAGGTCAAAATCAGCATCCTATTTATAAATGGCTTACAGACAAAGAATTAAATGGCGTTGAAAATAGTTCGGTTTCCTGGAATTTTGAAAAGTATTTATTGGATGAAAACGGAAATTACATAGCTAATTTTGGTTCTTTGGTTAACCCAATGAGTGAAAAAATAACAAAACAACTCTAATCTAATGAAGCATTTTGTGTGGATCTTATTATTTTTATTGTTAAACTTTTCAGCGCTGGGTATTGGTAGCTGGCTTATGAACAACGGTCCTACTTCAAATTGGTATATAGCACTAAACAAAGCGCCTTGGACACCACCAGGATGGGTTTTTGGAGTTGCTTGGACAACCATCATGGTTTGTTTTTCAATATACTTATCTTATTTGGTAAACTTAAAACAAAGCAATGTTTTTTGGCTGTTATTTATAGTTCAATTTGTTTTAAATGTCTCGTGGAATTTTGTGTTTTTTAATCAGCATCAAATGGGTTTTGCACTCATAATAATTATTTTACTTACCGTTTTGGTTGGTTATTATTTGTTCAGCTTTCTTTCTGAAATGGGTTTAAAATCACTTTTAATAGTTCCTTATTTTTTGTGGCTGCTAGTTGCAATTAGTTTGAACGCTTATTCATATATAAAAAATTAAAATAATGGAATTTTCATCAAAAGGAATTGTTTATCGTTTGTCTTCAAAACAAAAATTACCAATTTCTGTAGATCAGGCTTGGGAATTTTTATCTAATCCAAAAAATTTAAAAACCATAACGCCTAATTATATGAGTTTTGATATTATTTCTGGAGCTGACAAACCAATGTTTGCTGGGCAAATTATTCAATATATAGTAACACCTGTTTTTGGAATTAAAACCAATTGGGTTACCGAAATTACACAAGTAGTTGACAAACAGTATTTTGTTGACGAACAACGGTTTGGGCCTTATGCTTTATGGCATCATAAACATTTTATAAAACCTATTGAAGGAGGTGTTGAAATGGAAGATATTATAGATTATAAAGTTCCGTTTGGTTTTATTGGCAGATTGGTGCACCCTATACTTGTAAAACCAAAATTAACAGAAATATTTAACTATAGAACTCAAAAATTGGTTGAGTTGTTTGGTAAACTAACATAAATAAATGCTTACAAAATTTATAATAATGACAATGATAATAAGTAATAATATGCTCATTTTTGATTTCAACAAGTCAAGTAATATTTCTGATTGGAGGTTGGTTAATGATGTGGTGATGGGAGGTCGCTCTACAAGTGAATTTTATTTAAATGAAGAAGGATATGGTGTTTTTGCAGGAAATGTTTCTTTAGAAAACAATGGTGGATTTTCATTTTTACGTTACAGATTTGATGAAAAAAATATTGAAGGCTATAAAAAGATAATTTTAAGATTGAAGGGAGACGGAAAAGAATATCAGTTTAGAACAAAATCTAATAAAAACTCACAAGAATCATACAAAAAAACATTCAAAACCACTGGGGAATGGCAAACAATAGAAATTTTTCTCTCAGAGTTACAGCCTGTATTTAGAGGTCAGAAATTAAACATTCCTAATTTCTCTTCAAATAAATTGGAAGAAATTGGTTTTTTGATTGGCAATAAAAAAAACGAATCGTTTAAACTAATTGTAGACATTATTACTTTAGAATAATGCAATCTTATTATTTTTTATGTCCAAATTTATAAGATAAACTTACTATTAACTGGTTAGGTGTTGTATCAAGTTTAAATGAAGATTCTGTATTATTGTCAATAAAAGTAGCTTCATTTTTAGTAAATCCACGATCGTAAATTAAATCAAGGCCAATTCTACCTAAAATTAACGCTAAACCAATATTTAAACCTACGGTAGCTTCTTGTTCAATATTTTTATATTTTACATTTTCTAAACCGCTGTTTATAATGTATTTAAATGCAGGACCCACAACAAAACTAATCGGTTTTATAATTTTAATACCAACCAATACGGGTAAATCAAAACTTTTTTGTCGAAAATCTGAAGAAGTACTGTTGTCAATATTGTAGTTGCTATTGGTTTGACTGTAAACTAATTTTGGGCGTATGTACACGGCACCTAGATTTAAATTTCCAAAAACACCAACATTAAATCCAGTTCCACCTTTACCTCGTTTATCAAGTACATTTGTAGCTTCATCAATTAATTTACCATTTGATGCGTAAATTAAACTCCCTGTTAAACCCCAGCCTGTTTTTTGAGCATTGATACTGGTTGTAAAGATTAAAAATAGTATTAGAGAAGTTAGAAATCTTTTTTGCATAGTTATTTTTAAATATTTATTTTTTAAAAATACTAAAATTAGCAATTACATTCAAAAAAAAAGCCATCTAAATTTTCAGATGGCTTTTATATAATTGTAAAAAAATTATTTTCTTTTTATTACTTTTTGAACAGCTTCAACAATGGCTTTGTCATTTAATTTGTATTTTTCCATTAATTGAGCTGGCGTTCCAGATTCACCAAAACTATCGTTTACAGCAACAAATTCTTGAGGAACTAAATTATTTTGAACCAATACTCTAGAAACACTTTCGCCCAAACCACCAATAATATTGTGTTCTTCAGCAGTTACAATACAACCTGTTTTTGAAACAGATTTTAAAATAGCTTCTTCGTCTAAAGGTTTGATTGTGTGAATATTGATAACTTCAGCACTAATTCCCATAGCTTCTAATTGTTCGCTAGCTTGTAAAGCCTCCCAAACCAAATGTCCGGTTGCAACAATAGTTACGTCAGTTCCTTCGGTTAACTTAATGGCTTTTCCAATTTCAAATTTTTGATTGTCTGGCATAAACACAGGTACAACTGGGCGACCAAAACGCAAATATACAGGTCCGTGGTGATCAGCAATTGCAATGGTTGCAGCTTTTGTTTGGTTGTAATCACAAGTGTTAATTACTGTCATACCAGGTAACATTTTCATCAACCCAATATCTTCTAATATTTGATGTGTAGCACCATCTTCACCCAAGGTTAAACCAGCGTGAGAAGCACATATTTTTACATTTTTATCAGAATAGGCAACAGATTGACGAATTTGATCGTAAACTCTACCGGTAGAAAAGTTAGCAAATGTACCTGTAAAAGGAATTTTACCACCAATTGTAAGTCCTGCTGCAATACCAATCATATTGGCTTCAGCAATACCTATTTGAAAAAAGCGTTCTGGGTTTTCTTCAATAAATTTCTCCATTTTTAATGAACCAATTAAATCGGCACATAAGGCAACCACATTTGGGTTGGTTCTTCCTAATTCTGCTAATCCAGCACCAAATCCTGATCGGGTATCTTTTTTCTCTGTAAAAGTGTATTTTTTCATTCTTAACTTTATTATTTAAAAAACGGTCAAAAATAGTGATATTTATTGAGTAAATCCTAGAATTTCAACAATTCTTGATAAAGTTTATGAACAGGGAAACCCATTACATTAAAGTAACTACCAACAATCTTTTCAACCCCTATAAAACCTATCCATTCTTGTATTCCGTAGGCTCCAGCTTTGTCAAACGGGCGGTAATTTTCAACATAATAATTAATTTCTTCAACAGTTAATTTGTTAAAATAAACAATTGTAACGTCAGAAAACACAACTTGTTTGGTTTTTGTTTTTAAACAAACAGAAGTTATTACTTCGTGGTTGCTATCAGACAATTTAAGCAGCATAGCAATTGCATCATCCTTATCTTTTGGTTTTTCAAGCGCTTTGTTATTGTGCCAAACAATGGTATCTGAAGTGATAATTAAATCATTGTCGTTCAATTCGTTGTCAAAAGCACTGGCTTTTAAAACAGCCAGATAGTCTGTTATTTCTGAAGCTTTTAAGTTTGAAGGGTAAATTTCATCAACAGGTTTTACTTTTATTGAAAAATGAAGTCCTAATTCTTTAAATAATTCTTGTCTTCTTGGCGATCCAGAAGCTAAGTTAACATTGGTATTTTTAAATTTTTGTGAAAGCATTTTAAATGGTAATTGAAAAAATGATTAATGAACTGATTCCTAAAAACATAATGATTTTAAGTAAAGTACTTAAATTGTGATACTGCTTTTTTTTCTTGGCTGATTTTAATTTTACGATAAAATAAGACAGCGGGGCAAGTACAAAAAAGAAAGTGTACAATATTGTAAAATGGTATATTTGGTTGTATTTAATAATGATATAGATTAAAAATACAATTAAAAACAGGGTAAGTACAAAAGCAAAATTTCGGGTTCTAACACGACCAATAACAATGGGTAATGTATTCATTTTTAAACTATAATCTCCATTTATATCTTCTATATCTTTAAGTAGTTCACGTATTAAATTTAAACCAAATGCAAAAATAAACAATGAAGTTAAGAGTTGTGTTGTTATAACTAGATTGTTGGTTTTAATTGAAAAATCAAGATCAAAAAAAGGCAAAATAACAACACTAATGGCAGTTAAACCAGAGACCAATAAATTACCTAAAAGAGGTTTTGATTTTATTTTTTTTGAATAAAAGTAGAGTAGTAGCGGACTCACAAAAAAGATGAATGCGTAGGAGGGTTTTTCAATTTTAAGACATAATAAAACGCCTAATAAAACACCTGTAATATTTGTTGTTTTATACCATTGCTTGGCAGTTTCAATGGTAATTGTTTTGGAAACAATAGTTTTTTTAGGTTTGTTAATCACATCGCACTTTACATCAAAAATATCATTGATAATATAACCAGCAGCTGTAATGCATAAAACAGCGCTAAGCAACAATGTAAAATCTAGCGTTGAAAGGATTGTTTTTAAATGTAATGATTTGAATAGAAGTAATTTAAAAATTAAAAAAACATAAACTATGAGCAACAAATTTTTCCATCTAACAAGTTTTAAATAGGTTGCTAAAATCATTTATTAATTAAAATTTTTCTTGATACGAGCCAAATCAACTTTATTGTCTCTATCTTTAATTACTTCGCGTTTATCATATAATTTTTTTCCACGACACAGTGCTATTTCTAATTTTGCCCAACCTTTTTCGGTTAAAAATAAGCGAAGTGGCACAATTGTTAAACCAACATTTTGCACTTCCTTTTGAAGTTTTTTTAATTCACTTTTATTTAAAAGTAATTTTCTTTCGCTTTTAGGACTGTGGTTGTATGAATGTCCGTATAAATATTCTTCAATAAACATATTGATTACAAACAATTCACCTTCATCATTAAACTCGCAAAAACTTTCGGTTATACGCGCTTTACTTTCTCTAATAGATTTAATTTCAGTGCCTGTAAGTTTAATTCCAGCAATATATTTATCTAAAATCTCGTATTCAAAACGAGCTTTTTTATTTTTTATGTTGATATTTTTCTGCATAATTTCTACAAATGTAGTATAATTTTAAATCTGCGTTTTAAGTTGGTGCAAATTTACAAATAAAAAAACTCAAATCTTATGAGATTTGAGTTTCTTCGTTTCTTTATAAAGGATTTTAATTATTCCTTTAATATAATGTCTGGCATCATATCATAGTAATTTTTTACTGCTTTCATACGCATTTCTTCTAAAAGCAATTCTTTGTTGTTGTAATTTAAATTATACTGCTGAATATCATTGGCTACATAGGTATAATTTGTTGTATTAGACGCTTCTTTTACATCATTATTTGTTTTTACATCAGCTTTATTATCAGTAGATTCAAATGGAGAATGTTTATCTAGATCACTATAATTTTTATGTGGAGGATTGTCTAAACTTGCAGCAAACAAGCTTGAAGTTCCTATTGCGATGGCTATTGCCATAAATACTAATTTTTTCATAACTAAAGTGTTTAAATTCTATGATATAAAGATACAACGTGTTTTAAGGTTTATCAACTACATTATAATGTAGGTTTTAGGTAGGTTTATAAGAATTATCAGTTTATTTAATTCAAAATACCTTAAACCAAACCGATTTAAGGTATTTTAAATAATTTAAAATTTATTGCTTGTTAATACGTAAAGGCAATGTAAATACCCTGTTTGCTTCTCCAGGAGTTTGAATCATCTTATGATTCATAGTTTTTGCAATATAGTTTCTAATTTCTCTATCATTAGAATCGATATTCAATATAATAATATCACCTTCAGAACTAAATGTAAAGGTAATATCTACTACCGTTTCTTGATCTAGTTTAAAGTCTGGTTCACTAAATAAATCTGTTACTTGTACTCCAATTAGTTTTGCTGGAATGTCTGGAACAACTGGTGTTGCAAATAAACTTGTTGTTGCTACCAATGCTACTGCGAATAATAATACTTTTAAATTTTTCATGATATTTAATTTTTTTTGGTTAAACTTTTTTGATTTTATATTTACGTTTTATACAGCTGTAATTCAATGTTTTATTTATTGTAAAATTAGGTTACAAATACACTTATTGCAACTACATCTAAATGTAGTTTTGGCTACTAGTACTGTATTTTGATACTATTTATTAAAAAATTACACTACCTTTCATAGACTTTTAATAATTAATAAAGCTTAATACAATACTTTATGAGGCTTATAAAAACTATTTATTTATATGTTATTGTTTTTGGTTTTTTGTGCCATTTAAACGCGCAAGAGTTCAATGCGATAGAAAATGTAACTTTTGACACTAAGTTGCAAAATCACAACATAACCAGTATTGAGCAAGATGGAAATGGTTTTTTATGGATTGGAACAAATTTTGGACTTTACAGATATGACGGATATCATTTTATATCATACAATATCTACACAAAACCTTCATTGTCAAACAACAATATAAGAACCTTAAAAATTGTTGACAATGAATTATGGGTTGGTACAAAAGGAGGAATTACAATTATAAATACCAACACTAAAAATGCCATTAATTATAAAAAAGACACTGTTAACCCCCAAAGCATTGCGAATAACTATGTTACTAAAATTTTTAAAGGCAATCAAAATTCGTTATGGATTGGCTATGCTACAAATAAATTTAGCAAATATTTAGGCAACCATAAATTTCAAAACTTTAAAATAAACAATGTTAGCAAATTATGTCAAGTAAATGATATTATTGAAGTTTCTGAAGATAATTTGATATTAGATATTATTGATGGAAATCCTCAGGTAAAAAAAATAATATCAATTCAAATAATTGGAAATCAAACAATACAAAAAGAAATTTATACAGAAGATGTTAATTCTACTGTGATTTTTAAGTCGGGATCCAACATTTATTCATTATTAAAATCAAAACTTTATGTATATGATGCTGCTACAAAAAACTTCAAATACCATTCAACTTTTGATAAAAACATTTCAAGCTATAGCGGATTGGCACTGTCCGATAATTTGTCGAATATTTTTATAGGTACTAATTTAAGTAGTTTTTATAATTTTAATTTAAATGATAAAAATACTATTTCTGAAACGTTTGTTGGAAAAGACAATACATTGGTAAATGTTTTTTTTATAGACAAAACCGGATTGTTATGGGTTGCAACTACCGATGGTTTGTATAAATTAAAAAAGAAACACCTTTTATTTGATCACTATTTATATAAAAAAAACGGTTTGCATACAGTAAAAATGAGATCCATAATTCAAGATTTTTCAGGTTCAATTTATGCAGTAGGAAACGATAGTTTATACCACTACAATCCAATTAAAAAACAATTTGAAAATAAAAAATGGATAAACAAAATAAAAACAACCCCTTATGCTTTATTGGCCTACGACGAAAATAATTTTTTAGTAGGGACACAAGGCAATGGGCTTGGCATTTACAATAAAAAAACAAATATTTACGATTCTTTTTACCAAGCTAATAAATTACTACCGCCAAACACGCATGTTTTAAAAATTTACAAAGATTTAACCAATGTATTGTGGTTAGGTACTGCAAACGGACTCTATTATTTTAATAAAGCAACTGATAAAATGTATGTAGTTTTAGGAGATGAGAATGGAATAAGCTATTTAAAAAACGACATAATTTATGATATTGTACCTTTTAAAAACGATCAACTATGGATAGGCTCTAGTTCTGGATTGTATCATATTCAAATCAATTACAATGTAAATCCTATAAGTGTTAAAGTTTCTAAAATCCAAAATATTCTACACGAAATCCGTTCAATTTTAACCGTTAAAAACACCTTATGGCTTGCCACTCAGTCAAATGGGGTTTTTAAATACAAAATAGATACAAAAGAAATTGATAAAATAACTGAAGAAGATGGCTTGGTTAACAATACCGTTTATTCAGTGCTTCCAGGTGCTAAAAACGAACTTTGGTTTGGTACTTTAAAAGGCTTATCAAGATATGATACTGTTAACAAACAAATTCTTAATTTTTTTGAATATGATGGTTTGGCTGGCAACGAGTTCAATACATCGTCACAATTGAAAACTAAAAATGGCATCCTTTTTTTTGGTGGTCAAAATGGCATATCAAGTATTGATCCTAAAACTATTGAAATTAAAAAAACAAATTTCAAACTCAATATCACAAATATAAGCTGGTACAATTCAGATAAAGATTCAACTTATTTTGCTAATATCGATAACAACAATTTAACTACGCTAGAACTCCCAAATAGCAATGCTTTTGTAAATTTCGAATTTTCTTTAAGTGATTATTTTAAACCACAAAACAATACATTTAAATACCGTTTAATTGGTTTGCATGATGATTGGCGTATGTTTAATAAAACCAATATTTTATCTTATACAAATCTACCTCCAGGCGATTATACTTTAGAAGTAATGGCGGCAACAAATTATTGCTTATGGAACGAACAAATAATTTCACTACCCATTATTGTAAATCAAATATTTTATAAAAAATGGTGGTTTTTAATGTCTTTAGCGGTTTTATTGTTGTTATTTTTATTTTTATTTAGAAAATATGAACTCTATCATTTAAAAGAATTAGAAAAGCTACGGTTTAGAATTTCAAGAGATTTACATGATGAATTAGGTAGTACTTTAACGGGTATTGCAATTCGTTCAGAAATAATAAAAGAAAAACTTGACAGCAAAGAAAAAGATGATTTTTTAAGTGATATAGCTAAGCAAAGTAGAGAAGCTGTTGACACTTTAAGTGATGTTGTTTGGGCAATAGACTCTAGAAACAATGCACTTGTTAATTTAACAGACCGTATGCAGGATGTGCTTTTTTTACTGCTCTCTCCACTTAACATTACATTTTCTTTTAAAACTGTTGATAGTCAAAATTCAATTTACTTAAACCAAGATTACAGACGTCATGTTTTTTTAATTTTTAAAGAAGCTATAACAAACATTATCAAACATTCAAATGCAACGCATGTAAATGTTACTATTAAAAAAGACAAATATTTTTTAATTTTAACCATTCACGACAATGGAACAAAAGTGATTGAGTCTAATGTAACTTTAAATGGAAACGGTATTAAAAACATGAAATCTAGAGCTGAAAAAATCAAAGGAATATTAAACTTTAGCAAAAAAAAAGGTTTTACTGTTGAATTGATGTTTGACTACCTTTATTAAAATTACACATTAACATGTAGTTTTTAGTAACTATATTATATGTATATTTATAAAATCCCCTTTAATTGAAATAAAATAAAATGAAAATTCTGAATATTGCAATCGTTGAAGATAACAGGGTAATTAGGGAAGGGATTGAACAGTACTTTAGTGAAGATCCTTTATTTACCTGTAAAATTGCTGTAGATTCGGTAGAAGAATTTCTAAAAAACGTAAAGGATTGTCCAGATTTAGATGTTGTTTTGTTAGATATTAATTTACCCGGTATGAGCGGTATTGAAGGTATTCACCATATAAAACATCAGTTTCCAAATGTTTCAATAATTATGCTAACCATTTATAAAGATGAAAAACATGTTTTTGAAGCTTTAAAAGCAGGTTCTGATGGTTATTTATTAAAAAACACACCATTAAAATCTATTAAGCAGGGTGTTCAACAAATTTTAGAAGAAGGAGCTCCAATCTCACCGGTAATTGCTAAAATGGTCATCAGCTTTTTTAATCCTCAAAATAAACACAAGGTTGATGGTTTTGAACTTTTATCGTCACGTGAAATAGAAGTTTTACATGCTTTATCCGAAGGTTTACCATTTAAAAATATTGCCGATAAATTATTTATAACCATAGACACGGTGCGATTTCACGCAAAAAATATTTACAAAAAACTTCAAGTAAATAGTAAGTTAGATGCTGTTAAAAAGTACTTAAACAGGTAGTTGTATATTAATAAAGGTTTAAAAAATACTTGAATTAAAAGCAACAATTATTAAAACTGAATACAATCACTGTAAACTTCATAAATCTCTTTTTTCAAAACAGGATGGTGATAAATTATAAGATGCTTACATTTGTCTGCTCAAAATAATTTATGAACAATTCCAACAAGTTTTCGTTTGTCAATCCAGTTAAATTTCCATTTTTTTACGGTTATGTAATTCTATTTATTGGTACAATAGGTGTTTTTGCAAGTGTACCGGGGCAAACAGTGGGTGTTTCTGTATTTACAGATCCTTTAAAAGATGCTTTAGAACTTACCAGAAATCAATTTAGCAATGCGTATATGATTGGTACTTTTATTAGTGCATTTTTTGTAGGAAAAGCAGGTGTTTTGTTCGATAAATTTGGAGCTCGTTACGTTGCTTTTTTTGCCACTGTTATTTTAGGAATTGCATTGTTGGTATGTTCAGTTTCTGTACAAATAAGTGAAACAATTCAGCAACTATTAAATATAAATTCTTGGATTGTTCCTTTTGTTGTAATCACAATTTTGTTTTTCTTTATGAGATTAAGTGGTCAGGGTATTTTAACAATGGCTTCTCGTAATATGATTATGATGTGGTTTAACGCCAATCGTGGTAAGGTTAATTCTGTAAGCAGCATTGCTATTTCCTTAGGTTTTTCTAGTGCGCCTTTATTTTTAAATGGCTTGATAGACAATAATGGTTGGCAACAAAGTTGGCAATTGATAGCTTTGAGTTTATTTATTTTTAGCTTTTTTATTTTACAGTTTTACAGAAACAAACCCGAAGATTTTAATTTAAATCCAGATGGTGCTCTAAAAATTATTAAAAAAACAAAAACGCCAATTGTTGAGCATAATTTAACTTTAGATGAAGCTAAAAAAACAAGGGCATTTTGGATGTTTGGCCTCATATTGGCTTTCAATAGTTTTTTTATTACGGGTTTTACTTTTCATGTTGTTTCAATATTTGCAAGTCAAGATTATTCAAAAACCCAAGCTATTGCCATCTTTTTACCCATATCAATCATTGCAGTTACGGTTTCAACAATCTGTAATATCATGAGTGATTACGTACAGCATAAAATATATTTATTTATCATGCTTTTTAGCGGTTTAATAGCTTCAATTGGTTTGATATTTTTAGATTCTACCTTTGGTATTTACTTGTTAATAGGCGGTTTAGGTATATTGGGTGGGTTATTTGGAGTTATCAATGCTGTAACCTGGCCACGTTATTACGGCAGAAAATATTTAGGAGCAATTTCAGGAAAAGTGATGAGTTTTTTAGTGTTTGCAAGCGCTGTCGCTCCAAGTTTGTTTAGTTATTGCTTTACAAATTTGGGTTCGTATAGTTATATTGGCTATCTAAATTTGGTGTTTTTAACCTTTTTAATAATAGGTTCTGTAAAAGTTGAAAGACCGCATAAATAGGGCTTTTAAAACAATTTTATAGCAATCGCTAAAAAAGAACCTATCTTTGCCGAAATTTATTTTATGTCAAAACAGTTTTCCGAGTTAGGAATTATAGCACCACTTCAAAAAAGTTTAGCCGATTTAAATATTTCTAAACCAACTGAAATTCAAGAAAAAGCAATCCCAATTTTATTAAATCAGCAAGAAGATTTTGTTGGTTTGGCAAAAACAGGAACAGGAAAAACAGCTGCTTTCGGCTTGCCTTTATTGCAATTAATTAATGTTGAAAACACCGCTATTCAAGCTGTAATTATTGCACCTACAAGAGAACTCGGACAACAAATTTACAATAGCTTGGTATCTTTTTCGACCAATTTACCGGCTATTTCTATTGCTTCAATTTGCGGTGGAATTCCAATTAAACCTCAAATTGAAAGCTTAAAAAACAACACACATATTGTTGTTGCAACACCTGGTCGTTTGATTGATTTGATTAAAAGAGGTGCTATCAATATTAAAAACGCGCAGTATTTGGTATTAGATGAGGCTGACGAAATGGTGACTTCATTAAAAGAAGGCTTGGATGAAATTTTAAAAGAATTACCTAAAAAAAGAAGAACTTTTTTGTTTACGGCAACAATGCCCGGAACCATTAAACAACTGATACAGAATTACATGTCTAAACATGTTATTGAAGTAAGTGTTGATATGAAAACTACTGGTCATCAAGGTATTGACCATCAATATGTTGTTGTTGATCCTATTGAAAAATTAGACGTTTTAATGCATTTTTTAAATTCAAAAGAAGGCGAAAGAGGTATTATTTTTTGTAAAACAAAAGCGGCAGTTAATAAATTAGCTAAAAACCTAGCCATTAATAAATTTTCGTCAGGCGCTATTCACGGTAGTTTAACACAACCTATTCGTGATCGTATTATGGGACAATTTAGAGAAGGTCATATTAAGATTTTAATCGCAACCGATTTGGCTTCTCGTGGTATTGATGTAAAAGACATTGCTTATGTGGTGAATTATCATTTGCCTGATGTGCCCGAAACATATGTACATAGAAGTGGAAGAACTGCAAGGGCAGGTGCAAACGGACTTTCATTAACGGTTTTGCAACCTGAAGAAGTTGCAGATTTGGCTGAATTTGAAACTGAATTGGGTATTGTTTTTTCAAAATTCAAAAAAGCTGATGCGCAAAGTATTGAAGAAAACAATGCTTTATTATGGGCTAAAAAAATATTTAAAACAAAACCAAATCACGAAGTTTCTGAGGAATTTAAAAATAAAATCAGAACTGTTTTTCATCATTTAACAAAGGAAGAGTTGATTGAGAAAATTTTGGCAAACCATCTTTCTCAAAATAACAATACAACTACTAAAGAAGTGGTTGTTAAAAAACGTAAAAAGTAAGCTGTAAATATGGCAAACAATATAAAAACACAACAGGATATTCTTGAAAAATTGAATATTTTTGAGTTGAATGAAATGCAAAAAGAAGCAATTCCTGTAATTGAAAATAATACAAACACTGTCGTGCTTTCACCTACAGGAACTGGTAAAACCTTGGCTTTTTTATTGCCGATAATTGAAAATTTAGATCCGGAAAGTAGTGAAATTCAGGCTTTAATTTTAGTACCTTCAAGAGAGTTAGCCATTCAAATAGAGCAAGTTATACGCAGTATGGGCTCTGGCTATAAGGTAAATGCAGTTTATGGTGGTAGATCTATGGCAAAGGATAAAATTGAGTTAAAACACATTCCTGCCATATTGATTGGAACACCAGGTAGAATTTCAGATCATTTTTTAAATGAACGTTTTTCGAAAAAATTTATAAAAACACTGGTTTTAGATGAATTTGACAAATGTTTGGAAATTGGTTTTGAAAATGAAATGAAAGAGATTGTTGGTTATATGTCAAACATCAATAAACGCATCTTGACTTCAGCAACAAAAGGCGTGAAAATCCCTAGTTTTGTTCGACTTGATAAGCCTGTTATTATTGATTATTTAAAAGAAAAAACCGCTTCAAAATTAAGTGTAAAAACAATTGTTTCGACTTCAAAAAACAAATTAAGTGCGCTTTTAGATGTAATTAATAACAATACAAGTCAGCCAGGTATTATTTTTTGTAATTTAAAAGACAGTGTTGAAATTGTAGGTGATTTTTTAACCAAAAATAAGATTAGTTTTGGATGTTTTACTGGCGGAATGGATCAAAAAGACCGAGAACGCTCTTTGATAAAATTTAGAAATGGTACTTATCAAGTAATTGTTGCAACCGATTTAGCTGCAAGAGGCATTGATATCCCTGAGGTTAAATACATTGTGCATTACGAATTGCCTATGAATGGCGATGATTTTATACATAGAAACGGTCGAACTGCAAGGGTTTCTGAAACTGGAACAGCATATATTTTAAAATGGGACAAAGAAAATTTACCAGATTTTATCAATAATAGTCAGATTGAAAAATTAGCTTCAAAAAGAGTAAATAACACACCTTATTGGGAAACTTTATTTATTTCTGGCGGAAGAAAAGATAAAATTTCAAAAGGAGATATTGCCGGAATGTTTTTAAAACAAGGAAATATTTTAAACGAACAATTGGGTGTTATTGAGTTGAAACAAGATTGTACATTTGTTGCTGTACCTGTTTCAATTGCCGATGAACTTGTTGAAAAATTGAACAATACTAAATTAAAAAAGAAAAAGGTTCGTGTTTTTATTGTTTAATAGCGTGCTCATATTGAGTTAAATATCACTCAAATAATATATTATTTTACAAGAGCTCATTTATTTTTTAAATGGGCTTTTTTTATTTCTCATTCAATAACGTAAATTTGAATCAAAATTAACTTTAATCGTAAAATTAAATATTGCATTATGGAATCATTGAAAGGAAAAAAAGCATTAATAACAGGTGCTGGAAAAGGAATTGGAAAAGCACTGGCTTTGGCATTTGCAAAAGAAGGTATTGATGTTGCTTTATTGTCACGTACAACCTCTGATTTAGAAAAAGTTGCAGAAGAAGTTCGTGCTTTTGGTGTCGAAGCTTATGTTGTAGCTGCAGATGTTGCTAGTTTAGACTCTGTTAACAACGCTGCAGCCAACGTTTTAAAATCGTTTGGGCAAATAGATATATTAATTAACAACGCTGGAATTGGAAAATTTGGCAATTTTATGGCTTTAGAGCCTGCTGAATTTGAGCAAATTATACAAATCAATTTAATGGGAGTTTATTATGTAACTCGCGCATTTTTACCACAAATGATTGAAAGAAAAGTAGGCGATATTATCAACATTTCTTCAACAGCTGGCTTAAACGGAAATGCAATGACAAGTGCTTATAGTGCTTCAAAATTTGGACTGATTGGTATGACAGACTCATTGATGAAAGAAGTTAGAAAACACAATATTAGAGTCAGTTGCCTAACACCAAGTACCGTTGCAACTGATATGGCATTGGATTTAAAATTAACCGATGGCAATCCAGAAAAAGTAATGCAACCTGAAGATATTGCTGAATTATTGGTGTCGCAATTAAAATTAAACCGTAGGGTAGTAGTGGTAAATTCTAGTGTTTGGAGTACAAATCCTTAATAGTTTAATGGTTGAAAAGTTGAAAGGTGTAATGGTTAAATGGTTTTCTCTTTAAACTTTTGAAAACTTTGTAAACTCTGTGGGTTATTTGAGGGTTGGAAGGGTTAATGGTTTAAAAGTTGAATGGTGTAATGGTTTTCTCCTTTAACTTATTGAACTCTGTTGGTTATTTGAGGGTTGGAAGGTTTAAAAGTTGAAAAGTTTAATGGTTTAAAAGTTGAAAGGTGGAATGGTTTTCTCTTTAAGCTTTTGAAAACTTAGTGAACTCTGTGGTTTATTTAAGTGTTAATGGTTTAAAAGTTGAAAGGTGTAATGGTTGAATGGTTTTCTCTTTAAACTTTTGAAAACTTTGTAAACTCTGTGGTTTATTTAAGGGTTAATGGTTGAAAGGTTTAAAAGTTGAAGTATCAAAACTTCTAATATCTAACTTCTATTATCTAACTTCAAATATCTATCTTTGCAAAATGGTGCTTCAATAATTTGATGCACCTTTTTTTATGATGGAGAAAGAAAAAACAAGCTTAGAAAACGGAATTACTTCCGAAGAAATAGCAAAATGTATTGCTGTTTTGTCTCAATTGGTAAATAATACCAGTCAGATTTTTGATATTAAAAAAGAACAAAGAACGGAATTGATTAAAGTTGCGGGAATGTTTTCAAGACCCAATCGTGACGAATTTTCACGCAGAAAAAAAGATGGTAAAAAAGCAGCAAAACGCAAGCTAGAAGCCAAAGATAAAACGGCACGTAAAGAAACAGGTATTAGAAGCGCCAGAGAATCGGTTGTTTTTACCGCACCTAAATTATTAGCTGCTAGTGAATTGCATTTAAAAAAAACCATAGAGCTTGAAACACCTAAAAACTGTTATGTCTGCAAAACGGAGTTTACCAAAATGCACCATTTTTACGATACCATGTGTACAGATTGTGGCGATTTTAATTACGCAAAACGTTTTCAAACTGCCAATGTAAAAGGGCAAATTGCGGTAATTACAGGTTCTCGGTTAAAAATTGGTTATCATATAACTTTGATGCTGTTAAGAGGTGGCGCTACGGTTATTGCAACTACGCGTTTTCCTGTAGATTCGGCTTTGCGTTTTTCAAAAGAGCCTGATTTTATGGAGTGGGGTCATCGTTTAAAAGTTCACGGACTTGATTTGCGTCATATTCCTAGTGTTGAGATTTTTTGCAATTTTATAGAGCAAAAATACGAACGATTGGATATATTAATCAACAATGCCGCACAAACCGTACGAAGACCTTCGGGGTTTTATCAGCATTTGATGGAAAATGAAGAAAAACAATTTGAGGCACTTCCTGCAAAAGCACAAGAACTTTTAACCGACCATCAAAATTGTTTGCAGGAACTAAAAATATTAACATCAGGAGCTTCTTCCAATCAAAATATGCCAGTAACTTGGCACGGACCTGAACCAGGAATCGGGTTGAGTTCATCGGCTAAATTATCTCAAATTCCTTATAGTTTTGACAAAGCTTTGGTTTCAAAAGAAGTTTTTCCTGAAGGTGAGTTAGATGCAGATTTACAGCAAGTTGATTTAAGAAAAGTCAACAGTTGGCGTTTAAAATTGGGTGAAATTGAAACTACTGAAATGATTGAAGTTCAGTTGGTTAATTCTGTTGCGCCATTTGTTTTATGTAACCGTCTTTCAGAAGTCATGAAAAAAGACCATACAGGAATGAAACACATTATCAATGTTTCGGCAATGGAAGGTAAGTTTTACAAAAATTTTAAAGAAGACCGCCATCCGCATACCAATATGGCAAAGGCAGCTTTAAATATGTTAACACATACTGCGGCAGGAACTTTGGCAAAAGATGGTATTTTTATGAATGCCGTTGATACAGGTTGGGTAACAGATGAAGATCCGGCAGAATTGTCTAAAAAGAAACAAGAATTGTTTGATTTTCAGCCACCATTAGATATTGTTGATGGCGCTGCAAGGGTAGTTGATCCTTTGTTTGATGGAATTAACACTGGGAAACATTGGTGTGGTAAATTTTTAAAAGACTATAAACCAATTGCTTGGTAAATTAATAATTAATATTGAAAAATGAATAATGTACAATTATGATTATTATATTTTTAAACAATTAACCTTTTAAGCTATAATAAACCACAGACATTTACACCGTTAAACCATTCAACCTTCTAACCAAATAAAATAAATTCATTATTTTTGCAATCAAAATAAACGTATATGCCTAATAAAACCTATAAAATTGCTGTACTTCAATTAAATTTGAATGATGTAGCTGAAAACAATTTAAAAAAATGTATCAAATGGGTAAAAGATGCTGCACAACAAGGTGCAGAAGTTATTTCGTTACCAGAATTGTACAGTAGCCATTATTTTTGTCAGAGTGAAGACACAGCAAATTTTGCGATTGCTGAAGAATTGTACAGCACTTCATTTATTGCATTTAGTGCTTTGGCAAAAGAATTAGGTGTGGTAATTATTGTTCCTTTCTTTGAAAAAAGAATGGCTGGAATTTACCATAACAGTGCATATATTATTGATACTGATGGAACAGAAGCTGGTTTATACCGTAAAATGCACATTCCAGATGATCCACATTTTTACGAAAAATTTTATTTTACACCTGGTGATATTGGTTTTAAAACATTTCCTACTAAAAAAGGAAAAATTGGTACACTTATTTGTTGGGATCAATGGTATCCAGAAGCTGCACGTTTAACCGCTTTACAAGGTGCAGAAGTGTTGTTTTACCCAACAGCAATTGGTTGGCATCCTTTAGAAAAGGAGGAATATGGCGAAAATCAACACGGTGCTTGGATGAATGTTATGAAAGGTCATGCTGTTGCAAATGGCGTTTATGTTGCTGCTGCAAATAGAGTAGGTTTGGAAAAATACATTCCGGGAACAGAAGGTATTCAGTTTTGGGGATCTTCATTTATTGCAGGACCTCAAGGTGAAATTTTAGCACAAGCATCACATGATAAAGAAGAAATTTTAATTGCTGAAGTTGATTTGGATTTACAAGAAAATGTTCGTCAGAATTGGCCATTTTTTAGAGACAGACGCATTGACGCATTTGGTGATATTACAAAAAGAGCGATAGATTAATATGGTAAATTCAACTAGAAGGTTTCCTGCTGAATGGGAAAAACAACAAGGTGTTTTATTGTGTTTTCCTCACAACGGAAGCGATTGGCCTGGGAAATACGAAGCAATTAAATGGGCTTTTGTAGAGTTTATAAAAAAGGTTGCTACTGTTGAAGAAATTGTTTTGGTAGTTGCTGATAAAAAACTGCAAGACAGGGTTTTAGAGATGTTGGAAACTGCACATGTAAATGTAAAAAACGTTTCGTTTATAATCCATAAAACCAACAGAAGCTGGATGCGAGATTCAGGACCTATTGTGGTTGAAAATGAAAATGGAAGAGAGGCTTTAAACTTTAATTTTAATGGTTGGGCAAAATATAATAATTACTTATTAGACAAGCACGTACCTTTAAAAGTTGCGGATTTTTTAAACATACCGTTAACACAAGTTATGTACAAAGGCAAACCTGTTGTTGTTGAAGGAGGTGCTATTGATAGCAATGGAAAAGGCACTTTATTAACTTCAGAAGAATGTTTGCTTCATCCATCTATTCAGGTTAGAAATGAAAATTTTACCAAAAAAGATTACGAAGCTGTTTTTAAAGAATACTTAGGAATTACCAATGTAATTTGGTTGGGTGATGGTATTGAAGGCGATGATACGCACGGACATATAGACGATTTATGCCGATTTGTTAATCCAACAACCATTATAACTGTTGTTGAAGAAAATAAAGAGGATGCAAATTACAAACCTTTACAAGACAATTTAAAACGTTTACAACAGGCTAAATTAGAAAATGGTGAAGCACCAAAAATTGTAACCTTGCCAATGCCAAAACGGTTGGATTTTGACGGAATTAGAATACCAGCCAGTTATGCGAATTTCTTGATTATAAACAAATGCGTTTTAGTACCTACTTTTAACGATTCTAATGATAGAATTGCCTTAAATATTATTGCAGACTGTTTTCCTGATAGAGAAATTATTGGTATTAGTGCCATAGATTTAATTTGGGGATTTGGAACTTTACACTGTTTAAGTCAACAAATACCTGTTTAAAATTTGATGAAATACCTTAATACACGCGTTTATGGATACTAAAAAATCCATAAAATATATGCTTATTAGTACTTTTGCATTTGCCTGCATGAATGCAACTGTGAAATATTTAGAAAATGTAAGTGCTTATCAAATTGTATTTTTTAGATCGTTAAGTTCGTTGTTTTTTACGTTTGGTTTTTTATTAAAAAATCGTGTTCCAATACTTGGGAACAATAAAAAACTGTTGATTTTAAGAGGTTTGGTAGGTGTTACCTCAATGACGCTTTTTTTTATGTCTATCAAATACCTTTCGGTTGGTACAGCTGTGTCTCTTAGGTATTTAGCGCCAATTTTTGCAGGTATATTTGCAGTGTTTTTTATGAAACAGAAAATTTGGCCTTTGCAATGGTTGTTTTTTATAATGGCATTTTTAGGTGTATTGGTTTTAAAAGGATTTGATTCGCAAATAAATTCTACGGGCTTGATATTGGTCATTATTGCATCTATAACAAGTGGCTTGGTTTATAATATAATTAGCAAAATAGGTAAAAGTGAAAACCCTGTTGTAGTGGTAAATTATTTTATGGTAATTGCAACATTAACAGGACTTATTTTATCGTTAAATAGCTGGGTAAATCCGGTTGGAATTGAATGGGTTTTACTATTTAGTTTGGGAGTTTTTGGGTATTACGGTCAAGTATTTATGACCAAAGCATTTCAAAATGGAAAAACGGATCAAATAGCACCTATAAAATATGTTGAAGTGGTATTTACAGTTGCTTTTGGATTTTTATTTTTTAATGAAATTTATTCGTTTTGGAGCTTGTTAGGTATTTCGTTAATTATTGGATCGTTGGTGTTAAATGTAATTTACAAGGCACGTAAAGACCGTTTGTAAGTTGCAGTTTACAATTGCAGTTTACAACAGTTGCAGTTGTTTTAAGATTTCTGTACATATTTGTATTACTTTATTTATTGTTGAAACCGCGCTAGGGATTGCAGCGGCATCCTTTTTTACAATGTAACGCAGTGAAATTGTAAAAAAGATATAGCGAAAAGCCCGACCTTTACGGAGCGCCATTGTAAAAATTAAAAGTCTAAAGTCTGAAATTTAAGGCAAAAAAAAGGCATTGCTCTAAGAACAATGCCAGTTATAAAAACTAGTTTTAGTCAACTATCCTTTTTTTAACAATGGTTCTCCAACGCTTAAAATAGTTCTTCCAGCCACATCATTAATAATGATTGCAGCCATCATATACCAAGCAGCTAAAGCGCAGACAATTAACACAATAGCAGCGGTTGATATCAATCCTGGAAATCCGAAATGAACCAAATCTAACAATATAAAACCTGCTAATAATGTTGTAAATGTAAAAGCCATAGCTTTGTGAATAAACAAAGAACCGATCCATAAAATTACAGTAAAAAGTGTCCAAGCTATTAAGTAAAAGCCAACATCAGTACCAGAAGAAGTGTAGATTTGAAAATAATTTAAAATCCAAATAATGCCCAATCCGATCCAAAATGAGCCATAAGCTGAAAATGCAGCAAAACCGAAGTTATTTCCCATTTTTTGCTCCATAAAACCGGCAATCATTTGCGCCAATCCACCAAAGATAAATCCCATTGCTACTACAGGTCCCAAACCACATAATTCTAAGTTATGAAATTGTAATAATAATGTTGTTAAACCGAAACCTCCCAGACCTACAACAGCTGGATTTCCTAATTTTACTGTACTCATATTTTTCTGCTTTTATATTTTTTTAAAGTCACGCAAAATTACTCATAATAGCTTTGTATTATAACTGATTTTTATCAGTAAAAAAGGTTATTTACGATAGCGTTTTCGTTAAGGTAATTTGGTTAAATTTGCAGCACTTATTAAAATAAATTGGAACAACAACTAGCAATATGTCAAAAACAAAAATTGGATTGGGTTTAGCGGCTTTGGGGAGGCCAGAATACATAAATATTAACGATGGTAGTTCGCAAGATAAATCGTTTAAAGCATTTGAAGAGAATGCTTTAAGTGCGCTTGATTTTGCCTATAAACATGGTATTCGTTATTTTGATACAGCGCCTTCTTACGGTAAAGGAGAGGCTTTTTTAATAAACTGGAATTCTAATTGTAAGCACAATGATGTGACTTTAAGCACAAAATGGGGTTATACATATGTTGCAGATTGGGAATTGGGTTATAGCGGAGCACATGAAATTAAAGAGCACTCTTTAGAAAAACTTGTTGCACAGTGGGAAATATCAAAAGAATTATTACCTGCATTAAAAATATACCAAGTACACTCTGCAACTTTTGAAAGTGGCATTTTAGAAAATAAAGATGTTTTAAATAAACTTTACGAAATAAAAAAACAAACCGGTTTACAAATTGGTATTACTACAAGCGGTGCTAACCAAAGCCAAATTATTGAAACTGCTTTAAAAATTAAGATTGAAAATGAGGATTTGTTTGATAGTTACCAAGTAACTTACAATATTTTAGAACAATCGACTCATACTATTTTGAAGCATTTACTTGGTATGCAAAAAACGGTTATTGTTAAAGAAGCTTTAGCCAACGGTCGATTGTTAAAAAATGAAAAATTTAGTCATTATCAAAAACTTTACAGTGTTTTAGATACTTTGGCTAAAAATTACCAAGTTGGTATTGATGCTATTGCACTTAGGTTTGTGATGGATTATTTAGAGCCAACATACCTGCTTAGTGGTGCATTTAATAAAGAGCAATTGGAACAAAACATGAAAGCTCAAAATTTTAAACTTGAAACAACTGAATTAGATTTGCTAAAATCTTTTAAAATAGCACCTCAAGATTATTGGGAAGAAAGAAATAAGTTGCCTTGGACTTAATAATTGGTTGATACAAACTACTGAAAAAGTAATATTTTACTAGAATTTATAAAAAATGCTTCAAATAAAATTTGAAGCATTTTTTATAAGTTACACCATAATTTGGTTTTTTTTTTTTTTGATCTCAGCTTTAAATTATATTAAAGTTTTTAAAATGCTAAAAAACAAACAATTACAAATCTGCCAAAACCCTTAATAAACTAGATTTACTATTAAAAAGTTGATATTCGCTGTCAATTTTTTTAAGTTGACTTTCAATTAGTTTTACCTCTCTGTAATTTACAAGAAACAAAGAACCTTCGCCTAAAGTAAATTTACGCTCTTCGCTTTTAACCAATTGCTCGTAGTCTTTAACCAAATTAAGCAAAATATTGTATTGAGCAGTATACGATTCAATTTCTTGCAAAGTACTTTGAATCTTGTTTTTTAAAAATACTTTGTTGGCCGAAATATCAAACTCTATATCTTGTAATTTTAGTTTTGCCAATTTTAAGTCTGCGCGTTCCTTTCTTAAAAATAAAGGATAGCTCATATTTAAGCCTGTTTTATAGTTTGAAGTATTAAAAGTTTCGGTATTATTTGAAGATAAAAAGTTGTATTGAAAATCAATTACAGGTAGTAAGTTGTTTGTTTTTAATCTTTTATCTAAAATTAAACTTTCTTTTTTAAGTTGAAGCTGTTGAAGTTTAGGATTGTTATTTATAAGTTCATCATCTATATTTAAAATAGAACTATTTAAAACAATATCAATTTTTTGAATTGTTAAATTATCAGGAATCATATTTTCCTCTAATTCTAAAGGCAAATCGTTTTCTAGCCATAAATAGTTAGACAATTCTAATTTAGATTTTATCAATCCGATTTTGGCTTTTTCTAAATCCAGCAACCTGTCTTTAAAATTGATACTAGCTTCAAGCGTATCAATAGCAGGTTTATCGCCTTCAATATAGCTTCTTTTTACATTTTGAAGTCTTGTTTTGGCATTCAACATATAATTGTCAAAAACCAATGTTGCCTGATAGTTTTTTAACCAATTAAAGTAAGTATTAATGGCGGTATATAAAATTTCGTTAATTACAATTTTTTGTTTTGCTTCAGCCTGATCAACATATAATTTGGCTTGTTTTAAGGTAATCATTCTATTGTTGGTTAACAAACCTTTTGCTAATGATACCGAAACACCAAAACTGTACAAACCATCTTCTGGTGTTTTATTTTCAGGATTTAAATAAGTTCCATCATTATTTTCGTAATTGGCTTTAAATTCTACGCCATACCAAGTTGGAATTTTAAAAGAAGCATTTAACTTATCGTAATAATCCGTGCCTTTAAACTTTTTATTGCTGTAATCAACCTCTAATTTGGGGTCAAAAGCGCCTCTAGATTTTAATAATTTATATTCACTTTCGCTGGTAATTAATTGTGCTTGTTTTACAACAGGATGGTATTTTTTTACATAACCTAAATATTCTTCTAAGGTTAAAATATTGTCGCTTACCTGTGTAAAAGCAGCACTGCAAATTAAAAATAACGAAATAGTAACCAATCTTTTCATAATGCCTTTTATTTCTTTTTTGAACTTTCGTTTTTATTTTTTGGCTGGTAAAAGTTAGGAGGGAAGCTGTTTATTTGTCGCCATATTTCGAATCCAATTGGGACATTTTCTAACAAAGCAATAGTTCTTGCTCCAGAACCAACACGAATGGCATCTGGCCATTTCACATCGTTGGTATCGGGAGATAAAAGCACACGATATTTACCATTATCACTAATAAAATTTTCAATGGCTACAATTTTAGAACCATAAGTTCCGTAAGAAGAATTTGGCCATCCGCTAAAAACAATTGCCGGCCAACCGTCAAACTGCACACGCACTTTTTCGCCAATATGAATCAATGGTAAATCTATTGGATTTACATATATTTCTATAGCCAATTCGTAATTTGAAGGCATAATATTTACCAATTGTTCACCTTCTTTAAAAGTTTCTCCAATACCAGATTTAATGGCTTTGTTAATTTGACCATCTTGAGGTGCTGTAACGTATAATAAACTGCTACGTTTTTTATAATTAACAAGATCAGTTTCAAGTTTAGACACTTCAACTTCAGTATTTAAACCACTTGATTGCGCTGTAAACAAATCACTTTTTGATTTTGCTAATTTATCTTGATACGTTGCTTCTATAGTAGCAATTGAAAGCACACTATTTAAAGCTTCATTTTTAGTGCTTAAAAATTTATTTTGCTGAGATATTAATTTAGCATTTGCCTCTTGTAATTTATTTCCAATATCTTCAACATCTTTAACCGATTTTAAGCCTTCTTGTTGCAATTTAACAGCACGATTGTATTGTATGTTGGCTATGTTGGCTTTTATTTTTTCAGCTTCTAAGTCAATACTATCACTTTTAACTTTTAATTGCGCTTGTATCACTTTGTTTTTTGCCTGTTCTAATTTTAAATTTCGTTCTTGTTGTAAGGCTGAAATTTGATTGTTTAAGGCTATAACCTTGTTTTTATAAGCTTCAACAGATGACGATTTAGCGGTAAGCTGATTGTCGGTTCTTTCAGCTAATTTCTCATCAAAATATTCGCTTTTCACTTCAGAAATGCGCAAAATGGTATCACCTTTTTTTACAAAATCACCTTCTTGTACGTACCATTGCTCAATGCGACCTGGTATTTGAGATTGTAAAGTTTGCGGACGTTGATCTGGCTTTAAGGTTGTAACAAATCCATTGCTAGATATATTTTGTGTCCAAGGTAAAAAGGTTATTATTAGCAAAATGATAGAAAAAAACAGTAAAAATCGTTTAAATCCTTTATGGTATTGCTTTGAGAATATTTCTTTTCCAGACTTAAATGATTTTAAGTCTATATTGGTTGCAACTTTATTATTTGAAATGTTTAACATAGTCTAAATTTTATCAACATTAATAATAGCCCCATTTTTAATTGTAATTTGTTTGTTACAATTAAGTTTCCAGTTTTCATTATTGCTAATTACAATTAAGCTCCAAGGCTGAGAACTATCGGTTAAGAATGAAGTTATTTTTTTAGCTTCATCTTTATGAAATTGATCTAAAGGATTTTCTAAAATCAGCATTTTAGGTTTTTTAATAATAGCTCTTGCTAAAATTATTTTTTTAGAAACAGTGTATGGAATTTCTTTACCTTCAGGATTCATAATGGTATTTAAACCTTTGGGTTGTTGCCTTAAAAAATCTATCAATTCTAACTCTTCAAAAGTTTTAAAAATAGCTTCATCAGTAATATCTTTGTTTCCAAAGGTGACGTTTTCTCTAATAGTACCTTCAAAAGGTGTTTCTAAAGTTAGAGATATTCCTAGTTTTGAACGGTAATCATTGATAAATAAACTTTCTATTGAAAGATTATTGACAAAAATATGACCCGAGGAAGGCATTATCAATCCACAAAGAAGTTGAAAAAGACTAGATTTGCCAGAACCACTTTCACCGTTTAACAAAATTCTGTCTTTTGGATTTATAGTAAAAGAGATGTTATTTAAAATAGGTTTTTTTCGTTCAGCTACCGTGTATGTTAAATCTTGAAGTTCTACAGTAAAATCGGTATTTTCTGCTATTATTTCACCATTTTGAGCTTCAATTGGCTTGTCTACAATTTGACCTAATTTTTCAATTGAAGTTAACACGTCATATAATGATTCTAAACCTAAAATTAATTTTTCGACAGAATTAATTACTAAAAGAATAATGATTTCTGCAGCAACAAATTGACCAATATTCATACGTTGTTCTAATACTAAAAACCCACCAATAACCAACAAACCAGCAGTAATTAAAACTTTAAACCCAATCATTTGTGCAAACTGAAAAATCAATATTTTAAAGTGATTTTCACGAGAGTTTATATAATCATTTACCAAAATATCTGTTTTTTGTAAGGCTAAACTGGTTCTTCCAGAGAGTTTAAAGCTTATTACAGCACGAGCAACTTCTTGAAGCCAATGCGCTACTTTATATTTACTTTTAGATTCACTTAAACTTGTATCCAATCCTTTTTGTGCTGTATATTTAAAAATAATGAATATTAATAATAGGAGTAATAAGCCAAAAATGATAAAAAATGCGTGATAAAATGACAATAAAATCAATGCAAATATGATTTGCAATAATGCCGAAGGTACATCTATTAAAATTTTAGACAATCCTTTTTGGATAGTTAAAGTGTCAAAAAAACGGTTGGCCAATTCTGGAAGATAGTAATTGTTTAACTCGTCCATTTTGATTTTTGGAAAACGATAACTTAGCTCAAACGAAGCTCTGGTAAAAATACGTTGTTGAATGGTTTCAATAATACGCATTTGCATCAGTTTTAAAATACCTGCAAAAGCAACACCAGTGGTTACCAATAAAATTAAAACAACCCAAGAAGCTGATATAACGGCGCTTTGTAATAAATTAATAATGGCTTGAATTCCTAAAGGTAAAGACAATGCTATAATCCCCTCAAAAATAGCATAATAGCTTATTTGGTAAACATCTTTACGTTCTAATTCTAACAACTTTGTAAATCGTTTCCAAGGTGATAATGTTTTATGCTCCATTACTTAATGTATTTAGGATTAAATTAGTAAAAAAATCTGTTGGTTTTGTGTTATTATCACAATTTGTTATAGACTTAAAATGAACTTTTAAAAACTGTTGATGCAAGGCTCCTTCAATAACAGTACTTGCCAAACTAAGCGGAAATGGATAGCTATTGTTACACCCTTTAATAATATCTGAAATTCTTTGAACCACCCTTTTATAAGGCGAAAAATATCCTTCATTATTTTCTATATCAACATTTTTAGTCAAAAAAGATTTAGAACTTTCATTTATCATAATTAAATTAAGTAAAACCTCATTAATATGACTGTATTTATTGTCTTGCTCAGTAGTTCTGGTAACTACATTTATGGCTTTAAGTAATTTTTCTTCAGCATTATTTACACTATAAGTTTCCATAACAAGTTGATATTCTATCCAACTCCAATACCAAGAGGTAAGATACATTAAAAGTTTGTGTTTACTTTCAAAATACCTGTAAATAGAGCTTTCATTGGAATTAATAAATTGTCCTAATTTTTTAAAATTAAAATCTTCAAATCCAATTTCTTCAATTAAAACAATACTATTTTTAATAATTTTTTTTCCAAGGGATGAAGATTCGGGATCTTTTAAATAAATACCCTGCGGAATTTCTATTCTAATATTTGATAGTAGTTTATCCATTTTGTAAATATTTTATACGCAAATATAATAGTAATACTATTAAAACACATATTTTATTTACAAATTTTTAAATGAATTGATAAAAATAGGGTAGTGATGATGGGTTTTTATATTACGATAACTTGATATTTAAAATTTGATTAATTCATTAAAAAAGATGATTTAATAATTATTTAACATCTATTTAGGTTAATTTTAATATTTATTTAAGTTTTATGTTAATATATTTGCAAAACAATAAATTATTATAGCTTTTGAAAATACGAATTACCATTTTTTTCTCAATCATCTTTATAGCTTCTATAGCTATACCTACTGTTGTAGGTTTATCAAATAAAAATTCAGATGTTTCTGTTTTTTTTAATTTGAATGAAAATGAGCACGAAAAAGAAAATAGTGAGGAAGTTAATTTAAAAGAAATAAAACTTTATACTTCATATTTTATAACAGATTTTGACACTGATGTTGAGAAAGAAAAATGTATGCGTTTTTATACTAAAAACTACATTTCTCAATATCCAAAAGTACAAACTCAACCGCCTGAGTATTTGTCATAATTCTATATTTCAAAATTAAAAATTAGTATCAAAAAATTAAAATCTTAGCTCTAAACACACAAGTTTAGAGTGGTAAAAAATTTATTTTATGTTTAAAAATCTTAAAAGCGATTTTCCTGCTAGTATAGTAGTGTTTTTTGTAGCATTACCTTTGTGTTTAGGTATTGCATTAGCAAGTGGCGCTCCATTATTTTCAGGGGTAATATCAGGAATTGTTGGTGGAGTAGTAGTTGGAGCCCTTAGTGGATCTAAAGTAGGAGTGAGTGGACCTGCAGCCGGTTTGGCAGCAATTGTATTAACAGCAATAGCCTCATTGGGTGGTTATGAAAACTTTTTAGTTGCCTTAGTTTTAGGTGGAATAATTCAAATGGTTTTTGGTGTTTTAAAAGCCGGAGTTATTGGATATTATTTTCCTTCATCAGTAATTAAAGGAATGCTAACGGGTATTGGAATTATTATTATTTTCAAACAAATTCCACATTTCTTTGGCTATGATCTTGAACCTGTAGGAGCTGATAGTTTTATAGAAGCTTCTGGAGAAAATACATTTTCTGCAATTTTTAATATTGTTGATAATATAACATTAGGATCGTTAATTATTGGTGTAATTACATTGCTTTTAATTTTGTTTTGGGATAATATTTTAGCAAAAAAAGCAAAGTTTTTTACAGTAATTCAAGGGCCATTAGTGGCAGTAGTATTAGGTATTGTTTATTACTTATTTACCAAAACTAATGAAGCACTTTCTATATCACAAACGCATTTAGTAAATGTGCCTATACCTAAAGACGTTAGTTCATTTATCAATCAATTTAGTTTTCCAAACTTTTCAGTAATTACAAATCCAGATGTTTGGGTTGTAGCCTTTACAATTGCATTAATTGCAAGTTTAGAAACGCTTTTATGTGTAGAAGCTACAGATAAAATTGATCCAGAAAAAAATGTAACACCAACAAATAGAGAGTTAATAGCACAAGGAACAGGTAATGTTGTTTCTGGTTTAATTGGTGGTTTGCCAATAACGCAAGTTATTGTTAGAAGTTCGGCCAATATACAATCTGGAGGTAAATCAAAAATGAGCGCAATTTTACACGGTTTATTGTTGTTAGTTTCAGTGATATTAATACCAGACTTTTTAAATAAAATTCCACTTTCTGTATTGGCATCAATCCTAATAATTGTTGGATATAAATTGGCCAAACCAACCTTATTTAAACAAATGTATAAATTAGGATGGAAACAGTTTGTACCTTTTATTGTTACAGTAGTTGGTATTGTTTTTACCGATTTATTGGTTGGTATTAGTTTAGGTTTATTGGTTGGAATTGTAGTTATTTTATTAAAAAGTTATCAAAATTCGCACTTTTTACATATAGAAGATAATAGCAATGGCAAACATAAAATTAAAATGACCTTAGCTGAAGAAGTGACATTTTTTAACAAAGGTGCTATTTTAAAAGAATTAGATCGTTTACCAAATGAAACATATTTAGAAATTAACCTGCTTAAAACAAGGTATTTAGATAACGATATTATAGAGATTCTTGAAGATTTTATTTACAAAGCTAAAGAAAGAAATATAGAAATTAAGTTAGTGTCTAAGAGGGGAATTGTTGAAAACCCTCCAAGTTTTGTTGAGTTTTTTAGTAAAAATCCAAAATCGAGTTTAAGTTTAAGTTAAAATTGAAAAATTATGAAACATATTAATAACGCCATAGACCAATACACACAAACTAATTTAACAGCAAAATGTGTGTTAGATGATTTAATAAAAGGAAATACACGCTTTGCAGAAAATAAAGTAAATACAGTAGAAACAAATGCTTTGGTTAAACAAACCATTGAAGGTCAATATCCAAAAGCAATCGTTTTATCGTGTATAGATTCAAGAGTCCCGGTAGAAACAATATTTGATCAAACAATTGGAGATATATTTGTAGCAAGAGTTGCCGGAAATTTTGAAAATACAGATATTATTGGAAGTATGGAGTATGCCTGTAAAGTTGCAGGAAGTAAGTTGATTTTTGTATTAGGACACGAAAGTTGTGGCGCAATAAAAGCCGCATGTGATGGTGTAGAATTGGGTAATATAACATCACTGGTAGAAAAAATTAAACCAGCTGTAAATGTTTCTGAATCTGAAGTTTGTGGTCCACATGATTCGTCAAATACTGAGTTTGTTAACAAAACAATAGAAAACAATGTGATGTTAACTATTGATAGAATTTTAACAAAAAGTCCAATTCTTAGAGAAATGAAAGAAAATGGAGAAATTGAAATTACGGGTGGAATTTATAAGTTATCCGACGGAAAAGTAGCTATTTGCTAAATAAACTAGCTTAAATATTATGAGCGTACTAAAACTGAATTTATTCTTTATTAGTACGCTTTTTTTATTAATTAAAGTTGTTATGTAGTTATTGAGTTAGAATGTTACTATCCTTAGAATCGCATATTTAAAATTTTCTAGACCCAAGTACTGAATATCGTATAGAAATAAAATGCTTCTGGGATATTTAGCATAATATACAATTATAACTACAAAAGAAACTTACGTGTCGCAAATTGGTTTTAACATAATTATTCACGTGAATTTTATTTGCTATATAGGAGTTCATGAATCTCCTAAAGTCGATTTGTATGACAATATAGACCTAAAGGCACTATATCTGATATTATGTATAAATAGCCTGAAAAACGGCTATACAGCAATTACTGTATATTTGTATTATAATTTATATTATGTTAAATAGTAAATTATAAATACTTGTATATCTGTTATTTACATTTCAGAATCGTAAATTAGCACACGCTCCCATAATGGTTTTGCTTCTTCAATAAATAATTTATGTGCTGGTTCTATTTGATAATTATTATGTTCATCAATATCTTTAAACGTAACTTTTAAACAATAGGTATAACTATCGTCAACAACAGGTCGTTTTGTTGCTGCAGGTTTTCCAAAATGTTTGTTGTGAGCAAACTTAGTTGTATTTAAAAATTTTTGCATAGCTTGTTCAAAAGCTTTTCTGTCGTTTGTGTTTTCAGGATGCTTTAACCAAAAATAAACCAGGTGAATAAATTTTTCTTCTATGTTATTTGTTTTCTCCATATAAATATTGTGTTATTTCGATTTTTTTATAATTAATGTAGTCATACTTCTTTTTTGATGAACTATTGTTGTTTTTAAATCCTCTATAAATTCTAAATTGTAATTATTTTGTATGTCATTAATAATTTTAGTTGTTAATAAAAAACGTGATGAATTATCAGGTAGTTTATAAATACCATCTTCAATAAATTCAATTTGAGATGCTATTCCAAAATTTGAAGCCATACGAATAAATAATATTCCTTCTGGCTTTAAAACTCTTAATAATTGTTCAAACATTGTATAAAAATGATTTAAATTTAGCGCAAAATGTAAAACAGCATTACAAATTACAGCATCAAAATAATTATCTTTATAAGGCATTTTTTCAGTACTAACCATCCTAAAATTTTGTTCTTGTAACTTAAATAATTCTTTACAATAAACAATTTTAGCGGCATCTACATCTATTCCATGTATTTCAAAATCAGTATTATAAAACCATTTTAAGTTTCTTCCATTACCACAGCCAGCATCTAATACCTTCCCTCCTGTTTTAAAGTTACCTTTTAAAATTTGATCTAAAATATAAATATCTGTTCCGTCTATGGCGTCTTTTAACAATTTTAAATTCATATAATATTTTTAAAATATACCAAATTACAAATTAAATTCTTTTACAGTTTACTTTCAATAATTATACTTTAATATTTAAAGTTTTAAAAGTTAAATCAATGCAATAATTGGTAATTAAGTATTTATTTTTAAAATATTTAACATACTAATTATTGTAGTTTTTGTAATTTTAAAAGTAAAAATATATTATTATGAAAAAATCTTTTAGCGAAATTATCAATCAAGAAACACCTGTATTAATAGATTTTTATGCTGATTGGTGCGGACCTTGTAAATCTATGGCTCCGATTTTAAAACAATTAAAATCTGAATTACAAGATAAAATTAGTATTATAAAAATTAATGTAGATAACAATCAAAGTTTGGCTTCAAAATATCAAGTTCAGGGTGTTCCTACTTTTATAATTTTTAAAAACGGAAAGCAAACTTGGAGACAATCTGGTATGCAAACAGTTTCTCAGTTAAAACAAGCTATATCAATATAATAACTTCTTTTTAAATTTTAACAATAATATTTATTTATCATTTTATAAATTATAAACAAAAAAAAATATAATTTTTACTAAAAATATTTTAGTTTTTTTTTAAATTAGACTTATGAAAAAAATGTTAATTATAATGATGTTGCTTATAGGAGCTGTAAGCTATTCACAGGAAAAAACTAAAGAAGCTGTAATTGTTACATCTGAGAACAAAATTACTTTTAATAATGTTACTAATAATCACATTGTTGCAGAAGCTTATAAAAAAGCAAAACCTGAACAATTAAAGGATTTAGATAAGTATATTTTTACTGTATACAATCCTTTATCGTTATTTTCAGATGATAAAATATCAGCTAAATCAGAGTTATTGAATAAATAATTACTTTAATTTTCCTTAATCTTAAAATGTTCTACAGTAAATTTAGCAAAAACAAAATGCTTCATTTCTGTGGAATATTTTATTTTTTTGCTGATTTTTATAAGTTTTAAAGTTAAAATACTTTAAAATAGTAATATTTATATTAATCTATTAGGTTAATATTTATAGAACTTAATTCTAAATTTTCAAATTTAACCTGTATTTCTATAGGATTACAACACACTTCACAATCTTCAATATACGTTTGATTATTTACTGAAGTGTCTAACAATATTGAAATTTCATCCCAACAATATGGGCATTGAAAAAAATGTTCAAGCATTACTTTATTATTTAAATAAAATTAAGAGCGCACCAAATGCTGTAGCTATAAAAATAAATTTTCTGTAGGTGCTATTGTTAATTTGCTTTACAATTTTTACACCTGTAAAAAAACCCAAAACAATTCCTGGTATTAAAATTAGGTTTAAACCAAGACTTTCAAAAGTTACTGTTTTCCATATAAATATGTGAAATGGCAATTTAAAAACATTGATAATAAAAAACAACCACGCAGCTGTACCAATAAATTCGTTTTTAGGTAAACGCATTGCTAAAAAATAAATATCTGTAAACGAACCTGCTAAATTTCCTATCATTGATGTAATTCCAGATATCAAACCCATACTACTTGAAAATGCCCAATGAGTTGGTATTTCAGTTGATTTTTTTCGTTCCATTACAATCATAATTACCAATGTAACTAAAATTAACACAGCCATTAATTCTTTAAAAACAACTTCAGAAATATCGTTACCTAACCACACACCTATCAAAACACCTAAAACCATTGTTGGCAATAACTTTAATAAAAATGCCCATTGTGTATGTCTGTGATAATATATTACTGCAAAAATATCTGCCACTACCATTAAAGGAATTAAGACACCTGTAGATGTTTTGCCGCCAAATACAATTGCCATAAGAAGCACTATTAAAACACCCAAACCCTTCACTCCTGCTTTGCCAACACCCAATAAAAATGCTCCTGAAAATGCAATTAAAAAGCTAAAAAATGTTAAATGATATGTTTCTATTAAATTTAAAAAATAACTCAAGTCAATATTATTAATCCGATAAAAGTACATATAAAAAAAGCTGCTCGAAATAAATCGAGCAGCTTTTTTTTAGATAAATATGTTGATTAGTTTTCGCCACTTTCAATTTTAGCATCATTCTTCATTTTGTCATTAGGAATAATTGCTAAGTTAACTCTTCTGTTTTTTGCTCTACCTTCAGGTGTTGTGTTGTCTGCTACAGGTTGTTCTTCACCAAACCACTTGGTTGTAAAACGATTAGAAGCTATACCTTTGGAAACAAAAAAGTTTGTTACAGATTCTGCTCTGTTTTTAGAAAGTGTCATGTTATATGCGTCATCACCAGAACTATCAGTATGTCCAACAACTAATACATTGGTATCAGGATATTCTTTTAAAATACTAGACAGTTTTGTTAATAATGTATTAGATGCAGTATTGATATTGTATTTATTGGTTTCAAAATACACACCGCTATTTTCATCAAAAGTAATTACAATTCCGTCATCAATTCTTTCTACAACGGCTCCTGGTATTTCTTCCTCTATTTTTTGAGCCTGTTTGTCCATTTTTTGACCAATTAATACACCTGCAGTTCCTCCAACTACCCCACCAATTACGGCTCCTAATCCGCCTCCGTTACCTTTTTTACCCGAGTTATTTCCAATAATTGCACCTAATATTGCACCACCTGCAGCACCAATTACAGCACCTTTTTGCTGATTGTTTGCATTTTGTGTGGCACTACAATTGGTTAAACTAACAACCACCATTAATGACAATGTAATTAACGCTATATTTTTAAAAATTGATTTCATATTTTAGTTTGTTTTTGTAAAGTTCATGTTAATTTTAATATTTTTTCCATCTATAGAAGCTGTTTGCTCCCAAACCATTGTATTTTCTGTTAATTGAGCTAAATGAATTTTATAACCTTTATTGTCTTCAGATTTATTTTTTTCATTTGTTGGTTTTAACATAAAATCATACAATCCTGTTTCAGAATCTACTTCTTTTATAGTAAAAATAAAATTTCTTTCACCTTGTAAACACCCTTCATTTGTTACGGTATATTTCCCTGTATTATTATTTGGTATAAATTTCCAATTGCTCCCTTCTAAACAATTTTTAGAGGCATCATTAAAAAATATTACTTTAAAAGTTCCATATTCACTAAATGTGATGTTATTTAAAAGCCATTCGCCTTTAATTACTTTTTTTGATTCTTTTACAACTTTTGACGTTCCACATGATATAAATATGGAAGCCAAAAACACAAATATTACAACTTTTTTCATTTCTGTTATTTTTTTTAATTTTTGAAGTTATTGAATACAAATCTATGAAATCATATCAATTAAAAATTAAATATTTTTTGTTAAAATTTACACAATTTAAATTCGAAAATTTGCTAAAAAAATCTCTTAAATTGTCGAACATTGCGTGCTGTATTTTTAATGATAAAGGAAAAAGTTAGATGATCAAAATACTTCATTTACTCGTATATTTGCAGGATGAAAATTGAAATTTTATTTGAAGACGATTATATTATAATTGTAAACAAACCTAATAATAGCTTGATTCATAACTCTTATTATGCCAGAAACATCAAAGAACCTACTTTATTAGATCTTTTGAATGAACAGTTTGGGTATGATTTTTATCCTGTACACAGATTGGATAGAAAAACTTCTGGAGTTTTGGTATTGGCAAAACAAAAGGAAAATGTAGCTATTTTTCAGGAATTGTTTAATACTAATGAAATTGAAAAAATTTACCTTGGAATTGTAAGAGGGTTTGTTCAAGAAACTAAATTAATTACATCTCCAGTTAAAAATCCAGACACCCAAGTTTATAAAGATGCTGAAACAAATTGCGAACCTTTAAATACAAAGCTGTTAGATATTGCTGTACATCCTTACGAAAATTCGCGTTATAGCTTGGTGAAATTAACACCTAAAACAGGAAGAATGCATCAATTACGAATTCATATGAACAAAATAAGTCACCCTATTGTTGGTGATTATAAATATGGAGATCGTTTTCACAATCGTATGTTTGAGCAGGAATTTAATTGTTGTAATTTATTTTTACATGCGCACCAACTAAATTTTACGCACCCAATTTCAACAATAAAAATTAATGTAAAGGCAAGTTTACCAGTAGATTGGATTAAAATAATGGACTTGTTTAAATGGGAAACATAAAAAAACCGTTTTCAAATTCTTTTTCTTTTTATTTCATTGCAATAATGGATTTGTAAATAAGAATCTTTTTAAACTCAATTAATTTCACCCCAAAAAAATTAATTCAATTATTGTGATTCTTAGCTATATTTTTAAATAAAATAACGATATCATTCATTTTATTTAAAATATCCATACAATTTATTTCAAGATTTTAAATCTAAAAACGGTATTAAACAATAACAATTTTTAAGAAGCTAGCAATTTTTGATTTTTATCCTTTTTCATAATGTATAAAACCAGTTCAAAAATTTGAGATTTTATATATTTAAAATTTTCAATATAATTTTCGACTTCAGTTTCTAAATATTCTTGGTTATCTTTTAAATTACCTACTTTATTTACATAAATATGTTCGCGTAGTAAAACAAGATTTGCTGTATGCTCTTTTATATTTTTTATCAATTCATCGCTTAATTTACTTTCATGCTCAATTCCATTAATTAACAGCTTCGCATTTTTAAAATTATCGGTTTCACACAAACCTATAATATGCTGAGAAAGTAGTTCTTTTAAAAAGTGTTGTTCAACTTTAATAAAATCCATTTCAGACAACCATGTTTTGGTTTTTTCTAATAGACATTCAATGCAACTACCAAATAAGGGTTCTTTACTTGTTAAGATTGATTTTTTCATAATATCTTTTTGTTTAAAAATCCGAGAAGTTAAGAAGACTTAATTTCTCGGACCTAATAGAAGATTTGGTTTATAAAACTTTATTGTGTTTAACGCTTAAATAATCTTAAATCTTCTTTTTAAAAACTTTATACAATTAAAACTTAACCAAACATTCAAATGTTTACACCAACTAAATTACAGGTATATTACAATATAAGCAATGATGCGCGTCACTCTAATTAATGATTGTTATCATTCTATTAAACAGTTATTTTACTTCTAACAACTTTTCTTTATTTAAAATTTTAACACCTTTCTTGGTTATCTCAATAAAACTTTCTTTTTTAAAATCGTTTAAAGTTCTGGTTAAGGTTTCTTTGGCAACACCTATAGAATTGGATAAATTATTACGATCTATAAAAATTTCATATCCTGATTTAGAAGGGTAATTTTCTAATAAATAAAGTAACATTCTAGCCGTTTTTTCTCTTACTGATCCATAAGCAAGTAACAAACATTGCTCTTTAGAGTGGGATAAATTATTTGCTAAAAGATGAATAAATGATAAGAGAATTTGATGATTGTTATTAAAAATTTCTGAAATTTCTTCTTTACTAATTTTATACAACCGGGTTGTTGATATGGCTTTTGCATTGTCAAAATGCATTGTGTTATTTAAAAAAGAAACATACCCAAAATATTCTTTATCGCCATAGTAACCTGTATTGTATTCTTTTCCTAACTCGTTGTATTTGTATGTTTTAACAATGCCTGATTTAACTAAAAATAGAACATCGCTTTTACTCCCATTACAATAAATAGTTTCTCCTTTTTGATATGTAAATGCTTTCTTTTTTTGTAAAAATTGCTCAAGATTATCAATGCTTTTTGGACTTGTTGCCGTTAATTTATTGGCTGACTTTTGCTCAAATACTTCTGCCCTTTTCAATCTAATTTCAATAGCTCTTAACAATTCCGACTCTTCAAAAGGTTTTGTTATATAATCATCAGCACCTAACTCCATACCTTTTCGCAAGTCAGTGTGATGTGTTTTAGCTGTTAAAAAAATAAATGGAATATGCTCTAAATCAGGTAATTTAGATGTGATTTGCAACACTCCATACCCATCTAAAATAGGCATTAAAATATCACAAATAATAATGTCGGGTAAAAATGCTTTAGCCAGCTCAATACCTTTCTTGCCATTTTCAGCAGTTTTAACATCGTAATTTGCCAATTCTAAAATTTCAGAAGTATTTTCTCTTACTATTTTATCATCTTCAATTAGTAATATCTTTTTTTTCATTGCAAATTATTTTAGGTAATTCTATTTTGAAGGTAGTTCCTTTATTTTCAGTACTTTCGAATGAAATAACACCATTTAAATTGGCTATATATCCTTGTATAATATTTAATCCAATGCCTGTTCCTGGGTAATACATAGCGTTTTTTGCTCTAAAAAAACGATTCAGAATTAAGTTTTGTTCACTTTTAGGAATTCCAATTCCATAATCTTCAACTGTAATAATAATCGCAGATTTTTTACTGCTGATTTTAACATTAATAACACCGTTTTTATTAGAATACTTGATCGAATTGGATAGTAAATTATTTAAAATAATAGTTATAATTTTAATATCATGATAAACTTCTTCATCATTTAAAATTTTTACATTTAAAACTTGATGATCTTTTAAAAAAGGAATTGTATTTTTTGAAATTTGATTTGATAAATAACTCAACTTAAACCAATTATATGCTGGCTGAATAATTCCTTTTTCAATATTTTCAAGGGTTAAGAAATCATCAAGCATACCATTTAGACGTTGAATCATGAGTTTAATCTTACTTAAATGCTCTTTTCTTTTTTCAAGATTGCCATTATCAGCATATTTACTCATTAATTCAGTTGAAGACAAAATAGCGCTTAAAGGTGTTTTAAATTCATGAGATGCTAAAGCTAAAAATGTTGATTTTAAATTATTTAGCTCCTTTTCTTTGTCAAGTGATTTTTGAAGTTGATCAATTAGTTTTTGCAATTCTATATTTCTAATTTCTAATTCACTTTCTAAATGTGCGTTTAAATGAGATATTTGCTTTTCTTTTTCTTTTCTTAAAGAAATATCACTTAACAAAATTTTGAAATATAATTCTCCTTCATATTCCATCTTACCAAAGGTTAATTCAACAAAAATGGGATCTCCATTTTTTTTACATCCAGTAAGTTCAATAGCGGATTTGTATTTTTTTAATTGTGGATTTTTTATAAAATCACTTATAACATTCGTATTTTTAAATAAATCGTCAATTTTTATATTTAAAATAATATCTGGCTTAAATCCAAAAATTTTTGCTGAAGGATTGTTTGCTAATACAATGTTTTTGTTACGGTCAAAAACCAAGATACCAAGTTGCATGGAATCAAAGCAAACCTTATAAAACGAAGTTTTTGTGTTTAAAATCATATAAAATAAATATGCAATTGATAAATTTAGAACTTACGCAATCGCTTTCATATGATATTAATCAGTAATGTATTTAAAAACTAAGTAGTTTCATTATTTCATCATACAATCTATCTACTGGTAAATACAATTTTTCTAAATTTTTAGCAAAAGGAATGGGTGTTTCTAAGCTTCCAACCCTAGCAACCGGAGCATCTAAATAGGTAAAACAATTTTCATGAATCAAAGCAGAAATTTCAGAAGCCAAACTTCCAAATAGTGTGTCTTCTTGTAAAACTAAGACTTTTCCTGTTTTTTTAACCGATCTATAGATGGTTTCCAAATCTAAAGGTTGTAATGTTCTTAAATCAATTAAATCGGCTGAGATATAATGTTTTTCAATAACATTTAAAGCCCAGTGAACCCCTGCTCCATATGAAATAATTGTAATATCAAACCCTTCTGTAATTAGTGAAGCTTTGCCAAAAGGAATGGTGTAATAATCATTTGGAACATCTTGATATACGGATCTATACAATGCTTTGTGTTCAAAAAATAACACTGGGTTTTCATCTTCAATAGCAGTTGCCAATAAACCTTTTGCATCAAAAGGAAATGCAGGGTAAACTACTTTTAAGCCTGGCGTTTTGGTAAACCAAGCCTCATTGGTTTGACTGTGAAATGGTCCCGCTCCTACGCCTGCTCCACAAGGCATTCGCAATACAACAGATGCTTGTTGTCCCCATCTATAATAAGATTTTGCCAATAAATTAACTACAGGATTAAAACCGGAGCTTATAAAATCTGAAAACTGCAATTCAACTACAGATTTAAAATTGTTGATGGAAAGTCCGTAAGCAGCTTCAATAATTCCCGATTCACAAATCGGTGTATTTCTAATTCTATCTTTCCCAAATTTGTCTAAAAATCCTTCTGTAATTTTAAAAACACCACCATACGATGCAATATCTTGCCCCATTATTATTAGGTTTTTATATTTGTCGAGAGATTGTTCAAGTGACTGAGAGATAGCGTCTACAAACCTAATATTTGATTTGTTTGTTGAAGGTTTAGTTTCAATAAAATTTACATGTTTATAAACATCCGCTAATTCAATATTTTTTGTTGAAGAAATTTCGTTTTCATTAAAAGCAATGGTTAAATTATCATTAATTTCAATGTTAATTTCTTCTTTTATTAACAGATCCATTTCTTCAGAAAGTATATTTTCCTTTTTCAAAAATGCTTGAAAATTATCAATAGGATCTTTAGAAGCCCATTGTTCTAATAAATTAGCAGGTACATATTTTGTACCACTAGCCTCTTCATGACCACGCATTCTAAATGTTTTAAATTCAATTAAAACTGGTCTGGGATTTTCTCTAACACTATTTGCAATTTCAGTTATTTTTGAATGTACTTCTAAAATATTATTACCATCAATAATGTAATTTTCCATACCATATCCAATCCCTTTATCAGCTATATTTTTACATTTATATTGCTGATTTTCAGGTGTAGAAAGTCCGTATCCATTATTTTCAACACAAAACAAAACAGGCAAATTCCAAACCGAGGCAATATTTAAGGCTTCGTGAAAATCACCTTCACTTGTGGCTCCTTCACCAGTAAACACAGCCGTTACATTTTGTTCATTTTTTAATAAATGACCCAATGCAATACCATTTGCTACACCCAATTGAGGTCCTAAATGAGAAATCATTCCAATTATCTTGTATTGCTGTGTGCCAAAATGAAAAGACCGATCTCTTCCCTTTGTAAAACCACCCATTTTACCTTGCCATTGAGAAAAAAGACGATGTAAAGGGATTTCTCTTGAAGTAAAAACGCCCAAATTACGATGCATTGGTAAAATATATTCATCAAAATTCAACGCTTTTGTAACTCCTACTGCAATTGCTTCTTGCCCATATCCAGAAAACCATTTAGAAATTTTACCCTGACGCAGAAGAACCAACATTTTTTCTTCAATAAGCCTTGGTTTTATAAGTGATTTATACAAATTTACAAGTTGTATATCTGTATAATTTGTACGGTTATATACAAGTGGTTCAATATTGAAATTTTGTGATTCCATCTTTTATTTGAAAAAATTTTACGTAAAGAGCCAAAAAAACACCTTATTTAATTATTAGATAAGGTGTTTTGTATATATCGAAACTTTTAGAAAGATTTATATTTCTCTAAAAATTGAATGCATTAAGCGAGTTTTATCATTGATACTTTCTTCTAAAGAAATCATTGTTTCTGTTCTAGAAACACCATCTATATCGTCTATTTCAAAAATAATTTCTTTTGCGTGCGTTGTATCACGAGCTCTAATTTTACAAAAAATGTTAAATTTTCCTGCAGTAATAAAAGCTACAGTGATATTTGGAATCTTTTTTAGATCGTTTATAACTTGCTTTGTTTTTGAAGTTTTATCCAAATAAATCCCTACATGTGAAATAAATGAGTAACCCATTTTTTCATAATCTAAAGTAAGGGTTGAACCTTTAATAATACCTTCATCTTCCATTTTTTTTACGCGAACATGAATGGTTCCCGCAGAAACAACAAGTTGTTTAGCTATATCAGTAAAAGGAGTTCTTGCGTTCTCGATTAAAATATCTAATATTTGATGATCAACTTCATCAAGTACAAATTTTTTCATGTATGTGTTTTTAGTAAAATACCGTACAAATTTATAAAAAAAAACTGAAAACCAAACAAATAATTTACGAATTTGATAATTTTAAATCAAAAAATTTTAGATTATCTTTTTTTATGCGATTATAAGTGTAAAAATTTGATAAATCTCCTTTTTGCTCAATATCTTCATAACTAATAAGTTTTCCATTTTCAACTTTAAATTTCACCTGAATACCTATATCTTCAAGTTTATTTTCAGCCTCAGTACCCGTAGATACATCTTCATAAATAATATCTAAAAATTTATTATCGTTATTAGGTATATCAAAATACGGAAGATAATTGCTAAAGGTTGAGTTATTGGCTATAAAAAGTAAACCTTGTAGTAATGCGTAAAAGTTATATTTTCTAGTAATATCTCTATCATAGTCATCTTTAAAATGTCCCGCTTCAATTAAAATGGTATTGTGACCTAACTTTTGAAAATTATCGCCTGTTGCTGTTGGGTAAAATTCATCAGTATAACGCCCTATTTGGTTAGGTATTAGTTGCTGCAATAACTCATTCATTGCAACAATAACACTCATTGTTTCTTTTCTACCATTGGTTAATGTTCTATCAATATCTTCTGAAGGAGCTAAAAACGAAATTGTAGCAGGATTTGGAGTTCCTTCAACATTAAAAATACTTCGTTGGTCATGTAAATTAAAGCAAAATTGCGGATTAAAGCTATCTAAAGTATCTCTTAATAAATTACTTTCAACAGCTGCTCTATTAACCGCATCTCTATTTAAATCGATGTTGTTGGCATTTTCACGCGTAAATTTTATGGCTCCGTCAGGGTTTAATAATACAATAAACTCAAGCGTACAATTAGACAGAATTTGAGTAGTTATTTCTTTATTATCAATATTATTTGATGCTATAAATTTAAATAGGTCAAATACAGCTTTTGTACCCGTACTTTCATTTCCGTGCATTTGAGACCATATCAACACTTTTTTATGACCAGATCCTATACTTATTTTGTAAATAGGAATACCAGATTCTGAATAACCAAGAATATTTTTTTCAAACTTAGCGGTAAGTTTTTCAATTATCGGTTGAATATCGTCAAATAATATTCGTCTTCCTTTTAAACTTTTTTCAAAATTTGAAGCGTACCAGCTCTCTAAATTATTTGTATCTAATGCTTTCATTTCACAAATGTAAGTCAATAAAATTCATACCAAAAAAGTGTATTAAAAATTAACAAAACTATTGTAATTGTTAAGTGTTTACTTTTGTAATTTACAATTGTAAACAATGGAAATGCGTCCAAATGTTACAAATGTAAACAACATTTGTAAACACCTAGCTCCTGGTTACTACTTATGCAAAAATACAAATAGCAATAATCTATCTTAATTCACTAATAAACTGTTATTAAATTATTTATATAGTATTATGTAAATAATTTGTTTAATATTTATGAATGTAAATAACAAAAATACAAAGCAGTGTTGCATATTGTAAAATTATAAGTTACATTTGTAAAACATAAATTTGTTTACAATGGTAAATGTTGAAGAATTCTCTAAACGACTCACAATCTTAATGGATTATTACGAAATTTCAGCAGCACAATTAGCTGAAAAAGTTGATGTGCAACGTTCAAGTATTTCTCATTTACTATCTGGAAGAAACAAGCCTAGCTTAGACTTTGTGCTTAAAATTTTAAAGGCTTTTCCTGATGTTGAATTGTATTGGTTGTTAAATGGCGTTGGAAGTTTTCCTAAAAATTTAAGTAACATTACAAATATTTCAACCCCTACTATAAAAGAAATTGTAAAAGAAAATACTTCAACTACAGATCAAGTTAAATCTGTAACTAAAGCAACTGAAGCTACCGTTAAAACCGATTTAGGAAATTCTTCAGAGAATTTATCTGAAATAGATAGGATTGTTATTTTTTTTAAAGATGGCACATTTAAAAATTACATTCCTTAATAAACGTGAAATTTCCTCTAAAGCAATGCATCGTTTAAAATTCGATTACCATCAAATATTTTTTTTAGTAAGAAGTGAAATGTTTTAATATTAACAAGTAAATTAACTTATTTGTGATGCTAGAAATATTTTCAAATTAAAAAATAATTTATTTGATTAAAAAAAAAGAGGTTTAAGACCAAAATCTTAAACCTCTTTTTTATTGTGCTTTAAACACTATTCTATCAACGCTGCAATTCCTGTTTTTAATATAATAATCAACTCATCTTTATTAGCATTACTTGTTTGCTGTTGTGTATAAACCATTTTATTTAACATATTAACAGCCATTTTATCGAAATTGTATTTTTTATACTGCTTTCCTAAGGTTACAAAATCATCTGTTAAGTTAGAAATAGCTTCTTTATTATCAGACCCTGCAATCCAATCAAATGCTTGTGCGTATAATTGCTGTGTACGAGCGTCTTGAGATAAAAACATTCCTTTTAAAAGATTTTTTGCAATAAATGGCAAATTCGATTTGTCATTTTCTGTAATATAAATTGTTGTTACTGCTTCAGATATTTCATTTTTAACATCGTCATCAATTTCATTTAAAGCTTTTAAAGCCGCAGGCTTGTCTATTTGATACATTGCTACCAATGAGTTACCAGTAATAGCATTGGATTCGCTATTCAATCCTCTGGTAAAAATTGGCTTATAAATAGGATCTATTAATTTACCTAAAACACTTATTGCAGCAGCTTTAACCAAGGTATTTGAATCATTTTGAGACAAGTATTCAATTTTTTCAATAATGTCTTTTTTTGTATACTTTTGAAATAAATCTACATTTTCTAAAGCAAAAACTCTGATTTCAAAATAAGGATCTTTAAATGCTTTCACCACTGCATTTTGAGCTTCTTTATTTGTTTGCTGATGTTTTACAATTTCTTCTAAAGCTAATTTTCTATCTAAGTAATGTGTTGCATTGTTAAATTGAAAAATATAATTGTCTAACGATTTAGTATCGTTAATTTCGGCCAATAAAATATGTTTTGCATCAACATTTATCAAGCTAGGCTGAGTTTCATATGAAAATTTGAATGAGTTTTGAGTTTTATCTACCCAAACATCATGTCTTTTTTTGGTTTTTCCTTCGTAAATATCGATTGAAATAGGGAAACTAAACACTTTACCTTGTTGATTTAAATTTACAGTAACTGTTTTATTTATAGTGTTATAGTCGTACGAAACATTTAATTTAATATGCCCATTTCCAAAATACCACTGATTAAAAAACCAGTTTAAATCTTTTCCGCTTACTTTTTCAAAAGCCAAACGTACATCATGAGCTTCTGCAGTTCCATATTTATGTGTTGTTAAATAAGTATTTAATCCTTCAAAAAAAGCTTCATCACCCAAATAATCTCTTAACATATTTAAAATGGCGCTTCCTTTGTGGTAACTTACAGGATCAAACATATGCTCTTTGTCTTCATAATAAAAACGAACCAAATCCTTATCTTCACTTGAACTTTGTAAATACACCTGTATATCGTCGTACATATGCGCATTTGCCCTATCTTGACCATATTTATATTGAAACCATAAGTAAACACTGTAAGTTGCAAAAGATTCGTTAACAGTTAAATTAGACCAACTTTCGGTAGTTACCAGATCCCCAAACCAATGATGAAATAATTCATGTGCAATTGTTTCCTCCCAGTCATTACTATCAATAAGCTGTCCTTTTTTTTGCTGCGCACCTTCACCATGAACAACCGCTGTTGTGTTTTCCATAGCGCCACTAATATAATCTCTAACCACTATCTGACTGTATTTGTCCCAAGGATACGGAATGCCAGTTAAATTAGAGAAAAAGGTCATCATTTCAGGAGTATTTCCAAAAATATCCATAGCAACATCCTTATAATCAGGTTCTACAAAATATTCTACTGCTAAATTTTTCCAAGTATCTTTAACAACACTAAACTCACCTACCCCCATAAACACTAGATATGGCGCGTGTTTTTTGTCCATTTTCCAATAATCAGTTCTACTTCCATCAGCATTTTTTGTTTGACTAATTAGCAATCCGTTAGATAAAGTCACAAACTTATCTGGAACAGTCATGTATATTTCCTGAGTTGTTTTTTGATTTGGACTATCAATGGTTGGAAACCAACAACTATTAGATTCTGTTTCGCCCTGTGTCCATATTTGTGTTGGCTTGTCTGGATCTGTTTCCAGCGGATCAATAAAATACAATCCTTTTGCGTCTTGTATTGCAGCACTACCCTTTTGTTTTATTTCTTCAGGCTTTGCAGTGTATTTTATATAAACCGTATACGCTTCTGTTTTTTTATAAGTTTTACCCAATTCAACAGTTAATTTATTGTCTTTATAAGTATAACCTACATTTTTAGAATTCATTTTAACTTCATGAATATCAAAAGATTTTGCATCTAAAACCACGGTATTTGTGTCGTAAAAATAGGGTGTTAATGTAATCCAGGCTTCACCATTTAATTGACTTTTATTAAAATCAAAAGCTACTTTTAATTTTGTATGTACCAGGCTGTTTATTTTTTCATTTTCACCTCGGTATGCTGTGTTTTGCGATTGTGTTATTATTGAAAATAACAACAAATATATTAGCAATAAATTCTTCATGTATTCAATTTAAATTTTAAAGATTCAAAAATAGCATATTAATTGCTTTTACTAGTTAATGCTTAGTTAAAAAAAAGCTTGTTTAAAAGGTTTAATTTTTAAACAAGCTTATTAAATATGGAAGTTTTTTTTATTGAAGTAAACTCATTAAACCTTCTAACTGTTTCATTTCATTAGAATCATCATTCATTTTAATTTCCTGAATAAGTTCCATAATTTTATGAGGATTCATATTATCTCCAACCAACCTTGCAATTGCAAAACCTTTTTCATTTTCAGAGCCAAAAACAATTATCTCATCAATAGCATCTTCTTCACCCAAATAATTGACACTTACACTGGCTTTTCCAAGGTTCATCCTCATCAATTCTTTATAAGTTGAATTTTTTAAAATTTGCTTCACTTTCTCTTTTTCTGAAGTGTAAAAATCCGCATTTGAATCTGTTAATTGCAAAGCTAAAAAGTTTACATTTTTAATGGTTTCAAAAGTGTTTTTAATTTCTTCTGATGCATTTTCATTTTTTAACTGAAGAATACTTGCAGGAAGATCTACACTAATAAATTGCTCATTCTCTTTACTGTCTATAAAATATTTTTGTAATGATGCTGAATTGTCGCAGCTTACTAAAACAATAAATGACAATACAAATCCGGCTATTTTTAAAATTGATTTCATAATTGATGTTTTATTTTTTTGGAAGTCCGCTATTTGGAATATGAGATTCTGTAAGTTTTGAAATTTTATTCAAATCTATGTCGCCTGTTAACGATAAAATCACTGTTTCAGCTTGCACTGGGCTTCCTGCGTTTTTTGTGTATTTTCCAACACCATTTACAAACATTAACAATTCACTTACGTGGTCTGCATCTTTACCTTGGCGTACATAAATTTTAGCATTGGTACTTGCATCTTTTACACGCATTAACTCTGTTAATTTGGCAACTTGCAAATATTGCGTAAATACTGTTGCCATTTGTGAGGCAATTTTAGCATCTTCAGTAGTAAAAACTTTAAATGAATTTAAGTTTTGCACCATTTCTAAATATTCTTGCCCTTCTTCTCCACCACCTTTAAATTTGGCAAGCATTTTAAAAGCTTCTTTGTTTACTATTACAGATGAAACCCCATCCATATCTTCAAATTTGTCAAAAATGGAACTTTGAGCGTAACCGCTAAATGTTACTACTACGACTGCTATTATTAGAATTATTTTTTTCATTTTTTTAATTTTTAGGTTGTTTAAAAACTTTGTTTTTTGTGTATTCAAAATACTGCAATTGCGCAATTGCATCATTTCCTTTGTTTAAATTTTTAGAAAGCATTGCCAACGCCAAACGAGTTTCGTTGTAAATTTTCTCTGCTTTTTGCTGTTCATTTTTTTGATATCCAGTGTAAACACTTACAACTAGCACAATAGAGGCTGCAATATATAACCATTTCCAACCCTGCTTTTTAGTTTTTAATCGGATTGGTTTTTGAAGCTCTTCTTTTTTACTTATTGAAAAATAACTGAATAATACTTTGTATTCCTCTAAATGCGGCGCCACGTTGTTGCCTAAAAAATAAGTTTTTAACTCATTTTCTTCAGCAATTGTAGTTTCTGCATCTAAATATTTTTGCAACAACTTTTCAATGTTATTTAATTCCATAACTGTGTTGTTTTATTAATTGTTCTCTAATTGTTTTTCGTGCTCTTGATAATGAAACTCTAATGGCGGTTGGTTGTAAATCTAGCATTTCTGCAATTTCATCAAACTCATATTGTTCTATATCTCTAAGCTGTATTATTATTTTTTGTTGTTCAGGTAAATTTTCTATCAATTGATGTACCAAATCTACGCTGTCATTCGTTTCAACAATATGATCTAACGATGCTCCTTTTTCTTTATAATTACTATGAATCAAAGTTAAATTACTTGCTTGTTTGGATTTTAACCTATCAAAACAGTAATTTTTAGTCATTGTCATTGCAAAAGCTTCAACATTGTTATAATCTTTTAACTTTTCTTTATTGTTCCATAATTTATAATATAATTCTTGTGTTGCATCTTCAGCTTCATCATTTGACACCAGTAATCTTTTCGCAAATCGAAACACTTTATCTTTAAATGGCATTACTGTTTTTAAAAACTCAGACTGATTCATTTTTAAACCTTTTGCGGCACTATTTTTGTTGCCGTTTGTATTATGACGAGCAAGTTACTTTTTTGTAACAATAGTTTTTATAAATTTCTATTTAAAATTCATAACTTGCCAAAAATCCTAAAAAAATAAATGTTTTATATGAAAAAATTAAGCTATTTAATTGCAGCTTTTTTAATAATAGGTATAACTGTTGTTAGTTGCAATAAAGATGATAATGATGATAAAAGAGGTGATGACGTAGATTTTTCTGAAGTTGAAGTTCAAAATTTTATATGGAAAGGTTTAAATACCTATTATTTATGGAAAGATAATGTTCCAAATTTAAACAATTCTAAAGATAATAACGATGCTAGCTATCTTAACTTGTTGAGTTCCAAAACAAATCCTGATGATTTTTTTGAAAGCCTTATATATGACAGAAACAATGTAGATAAGTGGTCCTGGATTGTTGACGATTATGTTGCCTTAGAAAATTCTTTTGCAGGTATAAGCACAAGCAATGGTGTTGATTACCGATTAACTTATGAAAGCAGCAATAATGTTGATGTTATTGGGTATGTTAGGTTTATTGAAAACAATTCTGATGCTTCTAATAAAGATGTAAAACGCGGGTATTTTTTTGATGCTATTGACGGACAACAACTTACTGTTTCCAATTATCGCTCATTATTAGCGCAAGAAACTTACACAATGAGTTTTGCTGACATTGTTAACGGCGATTTTGTTTCAAATGGAAAATCTGTCGAGTTAACAAAAAGTGAATACCATGAAAACCCTGTTTATATTACAAAGACTTTTGATATAGATTCAAAAAAAATAGGTTATTTAATGTACAATAGTTTTACCAGTAATTACGACAAAGAATTAAATGCTGCATTTGCGCAGTTAAAATCTGAAGGAGTTACAGATTTAGTACTTGATTTACGTTATAATGGCGGCGGATCTGTTACAACTGCAACTTATTTAGCAGGTATGATAACAGGTCAGTTTAATGGCGAATTATTTACAAAAGAAAAATGGAACAATGAGTTGCAAGATTGGTTTGAAAAAAATCATCCAGATTGGTTGGTTAATAATTTTGTAAATGAAATAAATAACGGAACAACTAAAGAGCCTATAAATAGTCTAAACTTAACAAGATTATATGTAATTACAACAAGTAGTTCAGCATCAGCCAGTGAATTGATTATAAATGGTTTAAGACCTTATATTGATGTGGTAACTATTGGAACAAAAACAGCAGGAAAATACACTGCATCAATTACTTTATACGATACTGAAACTTTTAACAGTCCAGACAAACCAACAGACGCTTTCAGTCTTTGGGCTATGCAACCTATTGTTTTACAAGAAACAAATAAAATTGGAGAAAATGATAAGGACGGTTTTGATCCAAATTATGAAGTTATTGAATATATAGATGAAATGAAGCCACTAGGCGATCAAAACGAACCTTTGTTAGCACAAGCATTGGCTTTAATTACGGGAGTTTCGGCTAAAAAAACCATTTCTAAAGACGGAATAAGACCAATTGAAGTACGAGGATTTAAAGAAGAATCATTGTTTCAAAATCAGATGTATATCGATAAAAAACTCCCTTCAGGTTTAAGAAATTAATTGAAATATTTTAAATTTTATTAAAAGACGGGTATATTCCGTCTTTTTTTGTTTATACGATTTTTTAAATTTATGGTAAAAATATTGTTATTTTCAATAGATATAACGTTTCTTTGCTAAAGTATTGGTTGAAAAACTAATATTTATTTACTAACTTTATTAACTAAAAAATTTAAAAAACAAAAATTATGAAAAAAACAATCCAATTATTATCAATCTTTATTTTGGTATTTAGTTTCTCATCTTGTGAAGAAATAAAAGATGCTACAAATATTGATATTGATACTGTACAAAAGCAAACTATCAATGCTCAAGTTTCTGCAGGAACTAACTTACCTTTCAACCAAACTGCAACTATAAACATTGATAATGATGATACACATGACTATTTAAAATTAATTAAAAAAGTCACTATCAATAGTTTTACATACAAAATCATTAATTTTTCAGGAGATGCAAATGGAAGTATTGATGTTGATTTTAAAGCAGACGGTGTAACACTTGCTAGTCATTCAGTTGTTGTAAAAACTACTGCAGATAACCAAGTTGTTTTTGACATAGCAGACACAACAACTTTAAATTCAATTGCTTCAAAACTTAAAAACGGTTCTACAGTTGTATTGAGTATGGTTGGAACATCTACAAGTGATAGTGCTATGAGTTTTAAAGTAGAAATTACAGTAGATCTTACAGTAACTGCTGGCGTATTGTAGATTTTAAATCTATTTAAATTTTAATCAATATTGGTTATTCTATATATTTGTATGGAATAACCAATATTTTTTTGCACACTTTTCAACAAACAAAAGTTGGTGTAATTTAATTTTTCACTGATTAAAATCTAAGCATAAATACATTTAAATTTTTAAATTGAATTTATTTTAAATAATAAAAATACCGTTAAAAATCTTCAAATTAATGAAAAAAACAGGCCTACTTATTATTGTTATTTTTAGCATAATTGGATGCTCAAAACAGTCTGAATTAAGTAAAATATTCAATTGTAGTTCAACTTCAATAAAAAACACAAAAGCCGTTTCCGATTTTAATAAAAACTTTAAGTTATCTATTCCAAATAATTGGAAAACTGACTTGTACTTTGATCAATATCAATCTGAATTATTTACAGCAGATACTACAAAACAGTTATTATCAACCTATATTTTAGATGCTTCTTTTAATTTTGGAATTTTAAATTTTGATGAAGCTTATTATATTAAAATTGATTCTGTTTTAGAAGTATCCAAACTTCAAAAGATAAATTCTGGCAATTTAGATTTTAATAACAAACCTGCTTATTGGTATGTTGCTAAAGGCAAAAAAAACAACTACAATTATCATCAATTTAATATTACGCTAAAACTATCAGAAAACACTTATTTTAATAGTTATTCTGAAATTTATGGAGATAAAAATATAGATGAACGTATTTGTGAATCAATTGCAATTTTAGAAAGTTTAGAGTTTGTAAAATAAATTACACTACTTAATTGTACATCCTTGTTTGAATACTTACTTTTGTTAAAATTTTAGAAATTATGCAAAATATCATAGACCGTTTCGTTAAATATATCAAAATAGACACACAATCTGATCCAGAAAATCCAGCTTTTCCTAGTACAAAAAAACAATGGGACTTAGCACATTTACTTGTTGAAGAATTGAAAGAAATTGGAATGAGTGATGTAACCTTAGACGATAATTGCTATATCATGGCTACTTTACCTTCAAATGTAGATTTTGATGTTCCAACAATTGGGTTTATTGCACACATAGATACTAGTCCAGATTATACAGGAACCAATGTAAATCCACAATTTCATCCAAATTATAACGGAAAAGACATTGTTTTAAACGCAGATCAAAATATTGTTTTGTCTCCTAGTTATTTTGACGATTTGTTATTATACAAAGGTCAAACATTAATTACTACCGACGGTACTACCCTATTGGGCGCCGATGACAAAGCTGGTGTTACTGAAATAGTTTCGGCAATGGAGTATTTAATTAAGCATCCTGAAATTAAACACGGTAAAATTAGAATAGGTTTTACGCCAGACGAAGAAGTTGGTAAAGGTGCTCACATGTTTGATGTTGAAAAATTTGGAGCAGAATGGGCCTATACAATGGATGGTAGCCAAGTTGGCGAATTGGAATATGAAAATTTTAATGCAGCTGGCGCAAAAGTAACCATCAACGGAAAAATTGTGCATCCAGGTTATGCAAAAGGAAAAATGATCAACTCTATGTTAATTGCCAGTGATTTTATTGCTGCATTACCTAAAAATGAGGTTCCTGAAAAAACGGAAGGATATGAAGGGTTTTACCATTTACACGGAATGTCTGGTGAAGTTGAAAAAACCACATTAGAATATATTATTCGTGATCACGATTTAAAATTATTTGAAGAGCGCAAAGCTACTTTTCAAAAAACTGCAGACGCTATAAATAAAAAATTAGGTTCAACCTTGATTGAAGTTGAAATTAAAGACCAATATTTTAACATGCGTGAAAAAATTGAACCTGTAATGCATATTGTTGATATTGCTGAAGAAGCTATGAAACAACTAAATATCAAACCTATAATTAAAGCTATTAGAGGTGGTACAGATGGTTCTCAATTATCTTACAAAGGTTTACCTTGTCCTAATATTTTTGCTGGTGGTCACAATTTTCATGGACGTTATGAGTATGTAGCTGCAGAATCTTTACAATTAGCAACAGATGTAATTGTAAAAATAGCGCAAATTACTACAGAACGAGCTAAATAATTTTGTGTAGTTTTAGCAAATGAATTTCGAAACCATAAAAAAATCAATTTCTTCCTTTGAACAAATACCTGCATTGGTATATCTGGTTAAATGGCTATTAATTTGTATTTTAATAGGTTCGCTTGTTGGTAGTATTTCTGCATTTTTCTTATTAAGTTTAAATTGGGCTACTAATTTTAGAGAAAGTCATTTATGGATTATTGCCTTATTACCTGTTGGCGGTTTTATAATAGGTTTGTCTTATTATTTATATGGAGACAGCGTAGTTAAGGGCAATAATTTATTGCTTGAAGAATTTCATTCACCAAAAAAAATAATTCCGTTTAGAATGGTTCCTTTGGTACTATTTGGAACAATTTTAACACATTTATTTGGTGGTTCTGCAGGTCGAGAAGGTACTGCAGTACAAATGGGTGGCGCTATTGCCGATAGATTTACAAAATTATTAAAACTCTCAAACAGAGATCGTCAAATTGTATTGATTGTTGGAATTAGCGCTGGTTTTGCAGCAGTTTTTGGAACTCCTTTAGCAGGTGGAATATTTGCGCTTGAAGTTTTGATTTTAGGCCGAATTAGATTAGACGCCATTGTACCAAGTTTTATAGGAGCCGTTTTTGCCAATTATTTTTGTGAAATCTGGGGTGTTTCGCATACTCACTATAGCATTTCTACTGTTGCAGAAATGAACCCTATCAATTTATTATGGGCATTGTTAGCAGGAATTATTTTTGGACTTACAGCCAATTTCTTTTCAAAATCAACTCATTTTTGGGCTAATTTGTTCAATTCTAAAATTAAATATCCACCATTGCGACCTGTTATTGGTGGTGTTATTTTGGCTATTGCTATTTATGCCTTAGGAACTACCAAATACATAGGTTTAGGAATTCCAACAATTGTTGAGTCGTTTAATAACAATTTAAATTCTTACGATTTTTTATTAAAAATAGTATTTACTTCTTTCACCTTAGGCGCTGGTTTTAAAGGTGGTGAAGTAACTCCCCTATTTTATATTGGCGCTGCATTGGGCAACGTTTTAATATGGTTTATTCCATTACCTATGGGTTTACTAGCCGGAATGGGATTTGTAGCTGTTTTTGCAGGTGCTACCAACACACCTATTGCTTGTACAGTTATGGGTATTGAACTGTTTGGAATAGAATCTGGTGTTTTTATAGCCATAGCCTGTAGTGCTGCCTATTTATTTTCTGGACATTCAGGTGTTTATAGTTCTCAAATTATTGGCAGTCCTAAACTTCCTTTTTTCACAAAAGAGAAAGGACTTTCATTATCTCAAATTAAAAATAGCAGAGCTAAAAATAAAGGTTTATAGCCTACTTTTTAATACATAATATCTTAACAAAATACAATCTTATCTTATCCATATTTAACATTCTGTAAGATGTTGTTATTTTCCAAAATTATATTTCAAAAACCAACATTGATTTTATACATTTGGGACTTCTAAAAAATAAAGAATGAACAATCAATCACTTCTAAGGCTTGCAGAAAAATACGGAAGCCCTTTATATGTATACGATGCGCAAAAAATTGAAGCGCAATACAATCGTATGAAAAATGCATTTTCAACAGTAAAACAACTAAAAATCAACTATGCTGTAAAGGCAAATTCAAATATTTCGATTTTAAAGTTGTTAAATAACTTAAATGCAGGTGTAGATTGTGTTTCTATTCAAGAAGTAAAATTGGCTATTGAATCCGGTTTTAACGTTAAAGACATTTTCTTCACGCCTAGTGGTATTTCTTTTGAAGAAATGGAAGATGCCAATGCTTTGGGAGTTCAAATTACACTAGACAGTCTTTCTGTTTTAAAAAAATTCGGAAATAAATATCCAAATACTCCAGCTTGTTTGCGTATCAATCCTCACGTAATGGCTGGTGGAAATCATAAAATTTCTGTAGGTCATATCGATTCTAAATTTGGTATTTCTATCCATCAAATTGAGAGTGTAAAAAACATTGTGAATGAAACTGGTTTAAAAATCAACGGTATTCACATGCATACGGGTTCTGATATTTATAACATTGAAGCATTTTTAAATGCAACAGAAATTTTATTAAACACTGTTAAAGAGTTTGATTCTATTGAGTTTGTTGACTTTGGAAGTGGTTTTAAAGTACCTTATAAAGAAGGTGATATTGAAACCAATATCGAAGAAATGGGAGAAACTTTAAGCAAACGTTTTAATGATTTTTGTGTTGAATATGGTAGAGATTTAACTCTTATTTTTGAACCAGGAAAGTTTTTAGTAAGTGCATCTGGAAGTTTAATTGTTAAAGTAAATGTTGTAAAACCAACTCCAAATATTCTTTTTATAGGTGTTGATAGTGGTTTAAACCATTTAATTCGTCCTATGATGTACGATGCTTACCATCATATTACAAATATTTCAAATCCAGATGGAGATGAAAAAATATACGATATTGTAGGTTATATTTGTGAAAATGACACTTTTGGATCTAACAGAAGTATCAGTAAAATTTCAGAAAATGATTTGCTTTGTATCCACAATGCAGGAGCATATAGTTTCTCTATGGCTTCAAATTACAACTCTAGATATAGACCTGCTGAAGTTTTGGTTTATAAAGGTGAAGATTATTTAATTAGAAAACGTGAGACTTTTGATGATTTATTAAAAAATCAAATAATCATAGATTTATAGTAGTGTTAAAAAAGACTCCGACCTCATATTCGGAGTCTTTTTGATTTCATAAAAGTTCTTTAAAATATTGATTAGAATGTAGTTTTTGTAGAAAAACATGTAACTTTTAATAAATTTCATTAAAATTATACAGTTTTTAAAAAAAATAGCTATTTTTGAATTGTGAAAAAAACAAGCGTATATAAGTTATTACAAAATGCAATATTATTGCATAACTTAACTATTGTTACTACTACAACTACCACAACAACCCTTTAGGGGTTATATTCTATCATATTATCCGTATATCTATATTCGTTTTCATAAATTTGAAACCAAAGAATATTGCACAATATTTAAAAATTAAATTGATAAAATAGGTTTTAAATAACCGATTTTTTGAAAATAAACAACATAAAATGAAAGTATTAAAATTTGGAGGTTCATCCGTTGCGTCATCAGAAAGTATTGATAACGTAATAAGTATTGTAAAAGACAGCGCATTAAAAAACAATGTAGCTGTTGTGGTTTCTGCTTTAGGAGGTGTTACAGATTTGTTATTAGATGCAGGAAATTTAGCTTGTAAAGGTGATGAAAGCTATAAAAACTGTTTCAAAGCTATTGAAGAAAGACACTTGCAAATTGTTAGAGAGTTAATTCCTATCAACAATCAAAGTGGTGTATTGGGGCAGGTTAAAAAAATGTTGAATAAGTTAGAAACAACGCTAGAAGGTGTTTTTTTAATCAACGAATTGTCATCAAAAACTTCAGATAAAATTGTAAGTTATGGTGAATTGCTATCGTCTTACATTATTTCTGAGGCATTTAAAAACAACAACTTAGATGCTCAATTAAAAAATACACAAGAACTAATTGTTACCAATGATCATTTTTCTAATGCTGCTGTAAAATTTGATAAAACAAACATTGCAATAGAATCTTTTTTCAAACAAAATGAGCATAAAATCATTATTTTACCTGGTTTTGTTGCGAAAACTGAAAGTGGTGAAGTCTCTACTTTAGGTCGTGGTGGTTCAGATTACACTGCTGCAATTATTGCCGCTGCAGTAAATGCAACAGTTTTAGAAATTTGGACAGACGTAAGCGGTATGTTTACAGCAAATCCAAAAGTTGTAAAAGAAGCATTTCCAATCAAAAATATTTCGTACCAAGAGGCTATGGAACTTTCTCACTTTGGAGCAAAAGTACTTTATCCTCCTACTATTCAACCGGTATTAAAAAAAGAAATTCCAATTTGTATTAAAAATACATTTGATGCCAATGCTGAAGGTACTTTAATTACAAAGGTTTCTTCAAATAAAAATCCTATAAAAGGTATTAGTCATATTGAAAATATGACATTAATTACTTTAGAAGGTAGCGGAATGGTTGGTATTCCTGGTTTTTCCAGACGATTATTTGGGGCACTTTCTGAACAAAAAATAAATATTTCATTAATAACACAAGCATCTTCAGAACATTCAATTTGTATTGCAATTAGCACTACAGATGTTGAAAAAGCTAAAGAAGCCATAGAAAATGAGTTTAATTATGAAATGGAACAGCACAAAATTGATCCATTAAAAATTGAAAAAGACAACGCAATTATTGCCTTGGTTGGCGATAATATGAAAAGTCACCAAGGTATTAGCGGTAAAATGTTTAGCACTTTAGGACGTAATAACGTAAACATAAGAGCAATTGCGCAAGGTGCATCAGAAAAAAATATTTCAGCAGTTATTTTACATAAAGACATTAAAAAAGCATTAAACGCATTACACGCTACTTTTTTTGAAAATCAAACCAAACAATTGAATTTATTTGTTGTTGGTGTTGGTAATGTTGGTGGTAAATTAATTGAGCAAATTAAAAAACAACAACAATATTTATTAGAGAATTTAAAACTTCAGGTACGTGTTATAGCTTTAACAAATTCTAGAAAAATGGCTTTTAATGAAGATGGCATTGATTTAGATAATTGGAAAGCTGCATTAGATAAAGGTGAAACTTTGGATATGGATTTATTTCATAATAAGGTTACCGAATTAAACTTTAGAAACAGTGTTTTTGTAGACAATACTGCAAATGAAAGTGTTGCTAGTTTATATGCGACTTATTTAAAAGAAAGTGTTGCTGTTGTAACGTGTAATAAAATTGCTTGTTCATCAGAATATACAAACTATCAACATTTAAAACAATTGGCTAGAGAATATGATGCTCCTTTCTTATTTGAAACAAATGTAGGTGCAGGTTTACCAATAATTGACACACTTAAAAACTTAGTTGCATCTGGAGATAAAGTAACTAAAATACAGGCAGTTCTGTCGGGTAGCTTAAACTTTATATTTAATAATTTTGATGAAAAAAATTCTTTTTCTGAAGTTGTAAAACAAGCTGGTATTGAAGGTTATACTGAACCAGATCCACGAATTGATTTAAGTGGAATTGATGTAATGAGAAAGATTTTAATTTTAGCACGTGAAAGCGGAACAAAATTAGAATTGAGCGATATTAAAAATAATTCGTTTTTACCTCAAGCTTCATTAGATGCTGTTTCTGTTCCTGATTTTTTAGAAACTTTAGTATCTGAAGCAGATCATTTCAATAAAATTCAACAAAAAGCTGCAGCAAATAATTGCAGATTAAAAGTAGTTGCTGAATTTGACAATGGAACTGCAAATGTTAGTTTAAAAGAAATTCCGTCAGATCATCCATTTTACAATTTAGATGGAAGCGATAATATTGTACTGTTTTTTACTGAAAGGTATAGCAAACAACCTTTAATTATAAAAGGTGCCGGAGCAGGTGCAGATGTAACTGCCTCTGGTTTATTTGCAGATATTATTAGAATTGGAAACAATTAAATTATGAATGAACTAAAAATATTTTGCCCTGCAACTATAGCGAATGTTTCGTGTGGTTTTGATGTTTTGGGTTTGGCTTTAGATACAGTTGGTGATGAAATGACCATTCGTAAAGTCTCAAAAAAAGGTGTTGTAATTACCAAAATTATTGGTCAAAAATTACCTTTAGAAACTTTAAATAACGTAGCTGGAGTAGCAGCTTTGGCACTACTAGCTGAAACTGAAACCGATTTTGGTTTTGAAATTGAAATAGACAAACGTATAAAACCTGGAAGTGGTATTGGTAGTAGCGCTGCAAGTTCTGCAGGCGCTGTTTGGGCTATTAATGAATTACTTGGAAAACCTTTTGGTAACACAGATTTGGTTCGTTTTGCTATGGAAGGTGAACGTTTAGCTACAGGTGTTGCTCACGCAGATAACGTAGCTCCTGCCCTTTTTGGCGGTTTTACTTTGGTTAGAAGTTCTCAACCTTTAGATATTATAAGCATAAATACACCAAGTGAATTGTATGCAACTGTAATTCACCCTCAAATTGAAGTTAAAACTTCTGATGCTCGTGAAATTTTAAAAACCAATATTCCTTTAAAAGATGCAATTAAACAATGGGGAAATGTTGGAGGATTGATAAGTGGCTTATATACTGAAGATTACGATTTAATTGGAAGATCGTTAGAAGATTATATTATTGAACCAATTCGCTCAATATTAATTCCTGCTTACGACGCTGTTAAACAAAATTCTTTAAAAGCTGGCGCATTGGGTTGTGGTATTTCTGGTTCGGGACCTTCAATTTTTGCATTGAGCAAAGGCGAAGAAACAGCTATTAAAGTAGCAGAATCTATGAAATCTGTCTATGAAAAAGTTGGAATTGATTACGATATTCATATTTCAAAAATAAATAAACAAGGAATTAAAGTTCTTAGTTAAAATAATTAATATATTGATTTAGTGGAGTCTAAATCTGTTGAGTAAAAAAACTAGACTCTAAACAACGATTAAAAAATAAGTTATGAACTATTATAGTTTAAATAAAAAAGCACCTAATGTATCTTTTAAAGATGCCGTAATTAAAGGATTAGCTCCTGATAAAGGCTTGTATTTTCCTGAAAGTATTACACCTTTATCAAAAGATTTTTTCAACCATATTGAATATTTTTCAAATGAAGAAATTGCTTATGAAGTAATTAAACAGTTTGTGGGTGATGAAATTCCTGAAAAAGAATTAAAAGAAATAATTAATGAAACATTGTGTTTTGATTTTCCTGTTGTTGAAATTGAAAAAAATATTTCTAGTTTAGAATTATTCCACGGCCCAACAATGGCTTTTAAAGATGTTGGGGCTAGATTTATGGCTCGTTGTTTTGGCTATTTTAATAAAGAAGCCAAAGATGCTACAAAAGTTACTGTTTTAGTTGCTACTTCAGGAGATACTGGAGGTGCAGTTGCTAGTGGTTTTTTAGGTGTTGATGGTGTTGATGTGGTTATTTTATATCCAAGCGGAAAAGTTAGTGATGTACAAGAAAAACAGTTAACAACTTTAGGTCAAAATATCAAAGCTTTAGAGGTTAATGGCACATTTGACAACTGTCAGGCTATGGTTAAAACAGCCTTTTTAGATCCTGAATTAATCAATTCTAAAAATTTAACTTCAGCAAACTCAATTAACGTTGCTCGTTGGTTACCACAAATGTTTTATTTCTTTTTTGCGTACAAGCAACTTAAAAATAAAAAGAAAAAATTAGTTTTTTCTATACCAAGCGGAAACTTTGGTAATATTTGTGCAGGTATGATGGCTCAACAACTAGGATTGCCTATTGAACATTTTGTAGCTTCAACAAATATCAACGACATTGTTCCAAATTACTTAGAAACAGGCATATACACTCCAAAACCATCTAAACAAACTATTTCAAATGCGATGGATGTTGGTGATCCAAGTAATTTTATTCGTATTCAAGAAATTTATGGAAACAATGATGAATTGTTGAAAAAACACCTTTCTTCTTATGCTTTTACTGATGATGAAACACGTGATGCAATGAAAGAAATTAAGAAAATTTCAGGTTATATTGCAGATCCACATGGTGCAGTTGGTTATTTAGGATTGAAAAAATATTTACACGCTAACAGTGCGCAAGGTATATTTTTAGAAACAGCGCATCCTGTAAAATTTTTAGATGTTGTTGAACCTGTTTTAAATGAAACAATTGAATTTCCTCCACAAATTTTAGAAGTTATTGAAAAGGATAAAATAGCGATAGAAATTTCTACTTACAATGAATTAAAAGATTTTTTATTGAAATAATTGACTATACTTTGTTAAATATTTTTATCAAAAAATCTAAAAAAAAACTCTCAAATTATTGAGAGTTTTTTTTAGGTTAAAATTTAATTCAAGTTTTTATTTTGAAAAAATACGTTTATACCAAGGTTCTTTGTTAAAATGTTCACCATAACCGTAGCCATATCCATATCCCTTTTTTAATTCAGCATAGTTTAAAACTGTAGTCATATGTGGCAACCTTTTTTCTTGATATAACTTTTCAGGTAATTCTAACAATTGTCTTTCCAAATAATTAGCACGAATTACATAAATAAATAAATCGGCATTTTCACTTATTAAAAAAGTATCCGTAACTACTTTTACAGGAGCCGTATCAACAATTACAAAGTCATAATTTGCTTTACCAAAAGCTATCAACTGATCAAATCTTTCGTTTAATAATAAAACTTCTGAAGGATTTGGAGCAATAACAGTTGTGTCAATAACATCAATATTCAATTCTTTTGAACGAAATATAATATCAGATTCATTTAAATCCTCATCCATTAAGTAATGAGTAAGACCTTTTTCAATTTTAATTTCTAAATATTCCTTCAATTTTGGTTTTCGAATGTCTGCACCAATAAGCAACACCTTTTTATTAGACAATGCTAAAACTGCAGCCAAATTGGCGCTTATAAAAGATTTACCTTCTCCACTAATTGTTGAAGTTACAAATACTGCTTTTCCTCTATCTTTAATTTTAGAAAGCATGAATAAGATATTTGATCTTAACATTCTAAAACTTTCAGAAATATTTTCAACATTTTGCTTTGTAAGAACTATACTTTTATTTTTAATTTCAGGAATATCACCTATATATGGAGCTCTAATAGCAGCTTCAATTTCCTTTGCTGTATGTACTTTATCGTCGAGCATAAATATAACAAACAACACTAAAAACGGAATAACTAGCCCCATTACACCCGCAATTAAAAGAATTAAAATTGGTTTAGGAGATACACGTGTATCACTACCTCCAGCAGTATCTATAATTTTAGAATTTGGAACTGTTACAGAAAGTGCAATTGAATTTTCTTCTCTTTTTTGTAATAAATATAAATACACAGTTTCAACAATAGTTTGCTGACGTTGAATATCTTTAAATTGAGTTTCGTGTTTTGGAACATCTCCAATTCTAGATGAAGCTGCATATTTTTGATTGTAAGCTTCTTGTAAAGATATATTTAAAGATGATTTTAAATTTACCAAACCTTGCAAAATACTAGCTCTTAGCTGATTTAATTGATCATCTAAATTAAGTACAACAGGGTTTTTAAGTCCCGAACCTTTCAAAATTCTGTTACGTTCAAGCAATAATCTGTTGTAATTTTCAGTATTTAAACTTACAGCACCATCATTTAAGCCTAAATTTGAAGGAATTAACTGGTCGTTATTGGTTTTTAAATAATCTGCAACATAATCGGCTAAACGCAATTGTGTTTTAATTTGTAAAATATCTTTCTCAATTTTATCATTATTACCAACTACCAATGAAGCTTCTGATGTAATATCAGTCAATTGATTTGTAGTTTTAAACAACTCAATATCCTTATCTGTATTTGATAAATCTTTTTCAATTAAAGCCAGTCTTTCATTTAAAAAAGCACTTGTATTTTCACCAATTTTTCTTTTATCATCAACAGCATTTTGATTGTATATTTTTACCAGAGTATTTAATATATCTATTGATTTTTGTTTTAAAGGCCCCGTTAAACTAATTTCAATTAAATTTGAATTGTCTAATAACTCCATTTTAACATTTTTTCGAATACCTTCGGCAACTTCGCTAACGGGTGATATTACAACAATTAAATCATCTTTTAATTCAACATTGTTAAGTAAATTAGGTGTAATATTTATTTCTCCAAATTTAGTTTTAATAGTTTCCCCAAATAAGTACTCTTTTTCTTGTTCTGTTGTTGTGTTTATTAACAAAAACTTTGACTCAGAAATAGCACTAATAGCAAAAGAAGTATCGATTTTAAATAATAAAGAATCTTGTATAAAAAAGTTAATTTTAAATGGTACATTATTTTTATAATGTTCTATTGTATTCACCTTACCTTTTGTATAATAAGTAACATTTATACCTAAATCCTCTACGACACTTTCCATTAAGTTTCGAGAATTTAAAATACCTAATTCATTATCAATGGATTTTTTAGAACTTGTAACCAATCCTAAATCTTCAAAGGCAGCAAGTTCTGCTGGTGTTCCACCTTTTTCTGAATCATCAATTAAAATAGTAGTTGAAACTAAATATTGATTTTGAGAATATCTTAAAACAATAAATGCAATTGTTATAGTTACAAATAAACCTAATGCAAACCACTTCCAATTTTGCAGGTATTTTTGTATGATTGCTCTATAATTAACAGGCTTATCTTCACTTAACAAAAAATCAATAGGATTTTCATTTCTCATATGGTAAATATTATCTTAAAAGTATTGCTACTAATGAAATTAAAATTGAAATAGATGAAATAATTACACCTGTATTTGCACCAACACTTGATGAGTTTACTTTAGTTTTGTTTGGTTCAACATAAAGAACATCATTTTGAGCTAAATAAAAATAAGGTGAGTTAAAAAAATTGTGCTTGGTCAAATCTAATTTTATATATGTCCTTTTTTTATCTTTTTCTCTAATTAATAAAACATTTTCTCTTTTACCATGAATTGTTAAATCACCAGCCATACCAAGTGCATCTAAAATTGAAACGCGTTCATTTGTTACAGGATATGTACCTGGATTCTCTACTTCACCCAAAACAGCTATTTTAAAATTAACCAGTCTTACGGTTACAATAGGATCTTTAATATAAGACACCAATAATTCTGTAAGTTTGTCTGAAATTTCTTTAGTCGTACTATTTTTCACCAATATTTCACCAAGAACAGGAAAATTAACTTTACCTTCTTCACTTACTATATATGTTACTGGTTGTGCATTGGTACTATTAGAAACTTCATATAAATTAAATGGCAAAGCAGCTTCCATATTTAAACCAGAAATATTTATTTTAAGTTCATCTCCTGGCTGTATACGAGGTTGGTAATCAATTAAATCGGCACTTTTTACTTCACCCTCTTGATCCCAAAAATAAACTATTTTTTTTGGCGATGCACAAGATGATAAGAGTAAAATTACCCCAATTAATGCTAAATAATGTATTCTTGACTTTTTCATTTGTTGATTGTGTTAAATTTATATTATTTGATAATTTATTGATTGTACGGTATTTATTTCATAATTAGCTATTCTGTTTATTTTTCATCAAAACTACTTGTTTTAATTTATAAAACATCAATATAAATAAAGTATATATCAATATTAAAACACCAAGCATAATAAAACTATTAAATAATGACGATCCATAAATTAGTATAAGTACAATTATGTAATTTGAGCCTGCAAGAAAAAAACTTGCATTAAAATGTGAAAAACCATTGTCTATTAATACATGGTGCATATGGTTTCTATCTGGGTAAAATGGACTTTTCTTTTGAAGTAGTCTAATAACAATAACTCTAAATGTATCAAATAAAGGTATACACAATATAGCTACAACAATAATTATTTTATTTTCAGGTAAAAATGTAAAATGATTAAATTCTAAAGGATTCATTGACAAGAACTTAAGCGTTAAAAAACCAATACTAAAACCTACAATTAATGAGCCTGTATCTCCCATAAAAATTTTATCAGAATTGGATATATTATACCTCAAAAATGCAATTAACATACCTATTAAACTTAAACTTAATAGAAAATAAAAATACAAACCTATTACATAAAAAATTAGTGCATAAATACTAAAAATAGTAACTCCTATGGAGGCTGCTAAACCATCTATACCATCAATTAAATTGTATGCATTTATAACTGTTAAAATAGTTAAGACAATTAAAATATTGGCAAGAAATTTTGGTATTTCATAAATATTTAAAAAGCCTTCTAATGATGAAATATGCATATTTGTATTAAAAAGAATAAAAAATATAGCAATTACTTCTCCTGCAATTTTTGCACTAGGTGTAGATCTGGCCAAATCATCTTTTAACCCAATAGCAAACATAATAGTAATACTTGCCAAGTAGTTTACACCTATTAAATCCTGATCCCAATTTGATATAAAAAATAAAACAATAGGAAGAGATATAAAAAAAGAAAAACCAGCCATTGTAGGTGTTGATCTTTTATGCGAACTCCTATAGTCAGGATCATCCATTAAATTACGATACTGATTGATCCAAATTACCTTTGGAATTATAAAATATACTAAAAAGAAGGAAATTAGTATAATTACACCTCCCATCATTTCGGTATTTAATACTATTTGATCAAACATCTTTATTTATTTTAAAACATTAAATTATCACTTTCTTAGCAATATTCCAATCAATTTTAGAATTTGCTTCACAAATATCAATAAATTCAAAATCTGACAACCAATTTTCAAATTTTCTTTGAGCCGATTTTAAACCTACATAAGACTTTACTTTTCTTGGAATAGACAGTTCTTTAATCATTGGTTGATCCGGATCTAAATCTCTTGGGTGCATATATGACATTACATAATTGCTTTGTTTTGTCCATTTTTTTAACAACATATAAGGCATAATTCTAAAATAACCACCTCCAGAAAATATAATATTTTTACCAAAACAATTATAAATATTGATAGGAAACTCTTTTAATGAAATTCCGTTATACGTTAAAATTGAAGGTTCTGAAACACCATACGAAGGCATACCTCCGTGTGATCTTTTAGCTGGAAAAACCGACGAGTCAATTTCAATTCCTAATTCATATAAAACTTCAAATGCCCATTTATTTTTTTCGGTTATAGAAAATCCTGGGGCTCTAAACATTTTAACTTTTTTACCAGTGCAATCTTCAATGGTTTTAATTGATTTTTCTACATCGTTAAAAAAAGAAATCCTACTTTGTTCATAAACTAGTTGGTGTAAATGCGTATGACTACCAATATCGTATCCTCTATCTGAAATTTCTTTTACAACATCAGGATATTTTTTTGCCATCCATCCAACTACAAAAAAGGAAGCTCTGGTATTCTTTTTTTCTAAAACGTTGTATATTTTATCCATATTTTGGTATATACGAGTTTCATACCTCTCCCATTCTACTTCTGTTTTGGTAGAGTCATTATCCAATAAATGAAACCAATCTTCAATATCAAATGTTAAAATATTCATATATTCATTCCTTTTTTTTGTTCCCTAAATTTAGGATTTAACTGCTTTACCAAACCTGCATAAGATCCAATTACAAATGGCAATGGATCCAATAAATCGCCATCTTGCAAATAATGTTTTGCTGAAAATAGTTTTTTAGCCCAGTTTTTAAATGCTGGTAATTTATTTTTATTTGAAAACAACCAAAGTAAATCCATACTAAAATACCTCAAATACTTATCTGGTTTATAGGTGTATTTTGTTGTATTTTTATTTAAAGATAAAGCTACAATTGCATTTGGAAAATCGATTCCTGAAACTACCGAAGCTTTTATACAAGCAGGTACTCTAGGGTTTATTTCCATAATACTAATATCGCCATTTCTAGGGTCTTCAATCAAATCAAAATCAGCAAAACCTTCCCAATTAATTACTTTCAAAACATTTGTACAAATAGTTACCAAATTGTGGTTTATAATAGTTTTATTAAAACAACTACTACCACCCTGAATTGGGTAAAATCGTATTTTTTCTATTACTGTGCTATCTATAACTAATTGATCTTTTATTAAAATTTGAACTTTATATTGCTTTCCACCTGGCGGAATAAATTCTTGCAAATGGCAATGACCAAATTCATTAAAAATAGCATCGTAATTTAACCACAATTCGTCAAAAGAATTTACTTTCATAAATCCACGAGCACCTGTAGTTTCATTGGGTTTTATTAAAGCTGGAAATGTAAAATTTGAGACTACTTCACCTTTATTTAAAGCTGAAAGATCTATTGTTTTTGGATGTGGAAAATGATTTTGATTACAAATTTTCATCAATTTATTTTTATCATAACCTTTCATAAATACATCTTTATCAGGTATTAAAAAACGAACTAATTTTTGTAATTCTTCTTTATTTTCGCTTAAATATTTTGCTGAATAATCGTTCATTGGAACAATTACATCCAATTTATTATTATTCAAAAAGTTTAAAAGAAATTTATGAAACTCTAAAGTTTCATGTTGTGTTGAAGGCGCTAAAACTTTATGAGCCGCATATCTTGTATGGTATCCATAAGACAATTTAGTGTCACAAAATAACGTAACACTATATCCAGCTTTTTTAAGCTGTTTGGCAAATATCAATGCCTGAATTGTTTGTCCGTCAAGTAAACCTACTTTAATCATCTTATAATTTTAAAAAATTTCAGCATATAATTGTGCTATTTTTTTCCAAGTATATCTTTCATTAGAAAGTTTGCGCATTTCAAATTTATTTTCACCTAATATTTGATCATTTAAAGTGTCAATAATATTTTTTAAATCTTCTTCAGTTTTAAAATACAAGGCTTTGTTATTGGTGGTATATCTATTTGTTGGCACATCAAAACTAACAATTGGCAAACCCAAAGCCATAGCTTCTACAAGAGAAGGTGCTGTGCCACAAAATGAATGACTATGGATGTAAACCAACGATTTACTTCGCAAATAATGCAATTCTTTTTTATCGTAAACAGCGTCTAATAAAATTATATTATCAATTTTATCTTTAAAATTTTCTCTAATATTTTTACCGTATTCAGAAACATGCCAATTAGAAATTATCACTAATTTTTTATTTGGAAGTGACTTAAATGCGTTTATTAACAAATGAATATTGTTATCTGGCTGCGCTCTTGAAACGCTTACAAAATAATCATCTTTTGAAAACGGATATTTAGCAAGTAGCAAATCATTTGTTTCAACATCAAACACATGGTCTCCACCATAAGCTATTAATTTTGCATTTACACCAAAAGACTTATTTAAACTCTCAATAATCAAAGGGTTATCTCCTATATCATTAGTTGTAAATTTTGTTGCAATTTTACGAGAATAATAAGCCCATAACTTACCTATTTTACCATATTTTTCTCTTTCCCATTCATTTAATCCACCGTGATTTAAAATAATATTTTTTTTAAATATTGAATTTAAAAAAAATGTAAAACTCCCTGAGGCTCCTAAAACTAAAAGAGTGTTGTATTTAAATAATGAAATTACAATAGAAAATGCATCATAAAAAACACTTTGATATCCGTTTGCGTTAAAAGGCAAATAGATCAATGTTGCACCTTTATAATTTTTCAATCCTTTTTCATTAATTTTTTGATTTTTACTGCAAAAAACAATAAAATCAAATTGATCATTTAAATTCTCAACCAAAAACTCGCTCAATGTTTCAAAGCCCCCATAGCGAGCAGGAATACCATTGGTGCCAATAATTGCAATTTTCTTTTTCATAAAACAGCTTTAATAAATTTATTTTTTCTAGAGATTATGCAATTACTCTAATTGTTACAATATTTAAAATACTTCAACATACTTTGAACTAATTCTTTCCCATGTATATCTTCTACTTGCAATTTCTTTCATGCTTATTGCCAATTCCTTTTCTTTTTCTGAAGTAAGACCTTCTATAATTTTTTTCAATTCTGTTGAATCTGAAAAAAAGAGTGCTTTTTCTTCAGTTGTTTTAAGATTTGTTTCCACTTTAAATGAAATAATAGGTAACGATAAATTCATTGCTTCTACTAATGATGGTGCTGTACCACAAAAAGTATGACTATGAATATAAACAATTGAATTACTTCTAATTACATCTAACTCGTGTAAATTATAAACCGCATCTTGTAAAAAAATATTCGGATAATTGGCATATTTAACTTTCAAATCTCTACCGTATTCAAACTTGTCGTAATTTGAGATTAAAACCAAATTACGATTTGGTAGCTTAACATAAGCATCTAAAACCATGTGTAAATTATTATCTACTTGAGCTCTTGAAACACTTACGTCATATGGTTTATTTAAATATGGATATTTCTCTATAAGGTCTTTAGTTATCTCCTTTTTAGTTGTATGATCACCTCCATATTCAATTAAAACACTTTTTTTACCATATTGTTCAAATATATAATCACAAAAATGCTGATTATCAGCTACAATAACTGTTGCATTTTTAATGGCTACTTTTTCGGTCAATTTTAAAAACCACTGTCCAAATTTGCTCCATTTATCTCTTTTCCATTCTAAACCTCCAAAATTTATAATGGTTTTAGTTTTCTTAAAAATTTTTAAGAATGGTAAAACCAAAGAACCTCCTGTTCCTAAAATTAAAATAGAATCATACTTAAACCAACTTAGCATTATTGAAACTACATCGTAAATAATACTTTGAGCTCCATTTGCCTTAAGTGGTAAATAAATTAATTTAGAACCATTGTATTCTTTTAAACGTTGTTCTTTTGGAATAGACTGGCAATAAACTGTAAAATCTACTTCAGCGTTTTTGTGCTTTGTTAAATAATAAACCATAGTTTCAAAGCCGCCATAATTGGCAGGTAAACCCACTGAGCCTACTATAGCAACTTTCTTTTTATTCACCATTATAAATAATTCTGATAATAATTATCAATATATTCTTTTAAAGATATTTTCCAATCACGCATTTTATTAACACCTCTCAGCTCTAATTTTTTAGTAAGCAATCTTTCAGAAGGTGGTCTTTCAGCATAATATACATCTTTAAAATAATCAGAACTTACCGATGTTATTTTGATTTCGTTTTCTTTACCAACTAATTTCACCAATTCTTGCGCTACCTCAAGTCTGCTTGTTTGTCCTCCACAAACACAATTATACAATCCCCAATATTCTTTTTCAATTAATTCTTTCACTGTTTTTGCAAAATCGTGCGTGTAAGTTGGCGTACCATCTTTATCATTTACAATAAACAATTCTTTATTACCATTTTTCAATTGTTTCATTAATTTTTGAATAAATTTCTTATCCTTTTTAGGACCAGCACCCATCATCCAACCAGCACGACAAACAACAAATCTATTGGCATTTTCACAAACAAAACGCTCGCCCATATATTTTGCACGAGCATATGCTCCTAGCGGATTTGGCAAATCCCAATCATCGTATAAATCTTGCTTACCATCAAAAATACCAGCAGTACTTATGTATAATAATGGAATATTTAAATTATTTGCAATATAAACAGCATTCTCTACAGACATGGTGTTTGTAGCATAAGTATCATCTTTATTTTCTTCACAAAATTCTAAATCGGTATAAGCACCTAAATGAAATAAATAATCGGGTTTAAAAGCTTCTACATCTTTTTTGTAAGCCTCAAAATCTCTAAAATCTAAAAAGGTCAACCAATCTTCATTAACATCTTTATCAGTACATTTAATTTCATAATCATCTTTAAACTGTTTGTAAAAAGCTTCTCCTAGCATTCCGCCACATCCGGCAATGTAAATTCGTTTTTTCATGTTATTTAATTTTAGTGTAAATATTTTTTAATTTATTGGCTACAGAATTGATATCTAATTCTTGTTGAAGTAATTTCTCCAAGCCATTATTTTTTTCTTTCAAAGCACAATCAACCAATTTAGCTAATTCTTTAGGGTCATTTGTTTTAGACACATAGCTTCCGTTTACATTTTTAAGTAATTCTGCAACATTACCAACATTTGTTGAAACTACTGGCGTATTGCAAGCCATACTTTCTTTTACTGAATTGGGTGAACCTTCAAAATCTGAACTTAATAGGTGTAAATTTGCTGCGTTAAAATACAAAGGAACTTTTTCTCTACTTGTATTTATTAATTTAATTTCTTGAATGTTTTGATAATTATACGCTTCTTTGAGTATTTTCAACGTTTCAGAAAACAAATCATATCTTTTTTGTTGTCTAATAAAATTTGAACTTACAAATAATATATAAATTGGTTCATTGTTTAAATTTAATGATTCTCTTGCTGAATTTCTTTCAATAGGTTTGAAAAAATCAGTATTTACGCCATTTGGGAGGTAAAATGAATATTCATCGGTTATCAAGTCCGAATTATTTTTAAATATCCAAGCATTTGTATTTCTTTTTATAAAGTTAAATACTTTTGTTCCCAACTCATATATTGGATCATTTTGAAATGAAACCAATACTTTATTTTTTTTTGCCTTACCACTTAAAATTAAACATATTGCACTAAGTGCGTGATGACAATGAATCACATCGTAATTATTTTTATTTAATTTTTTTCTAATATTGGCTATAGATTTTAGGTAGGCTATTTTTCCTTTTTCTCTACCATTTATAAACAAAACATCATTTTGAAGCCCCACTTTATTAAGTGATTCTATTTGTTCTTTTACAAATATTCCAAAAATTGGTAAATTATCTGTTGGATAATTATTAGTAATATGGAGTATTTTCATAATATGTTTTATCTTAAATAAATTTTAAATTAAATTTCTAGGTTAAATGTTCGTTTAAACATCAATTGTTTCCCGCTTTTTTCAAGAGGTAAACGATTAACATTGTAACATTTAATATTTAAATTATTTCCAAAATACTCTTCTAAACAATCTGAAACTTTTTTACAATAAGTCTCAACATTTGTTGTGTCCTCTGGAATAAAATAAATATCAAAATCTTTATAATTGGTTTGAATAACTTTATGTTCTTTTATCCCTAAATCAAATTTTGCCATATAGCTTCCTAAAGATGAAGTTGATATTTTTCGATTGTTTTCAGTTAAAAATTTATCTGTTGTTCTACCAATTTTTAAATTCATAATAGGAAATGGATATGTTTTGCTAATATCATGAATATCTGCACTATCTCCTGTATCTCCAAGTTTATAATTAATCAATGGAAAGCCAAACGAAAATAAAGGTGTAAATAAAAATTCTTGGCTTTCATTTATATTTAAAACAACCACATCATCTGTAAACAGCATTTCATTTTCATTTATTTCAATACCAATTGCAACAATTTCACTACTTCCGTATTGATCAAATACTTTACATTTAAAAGCCTTTTCAATAAGTTCTCTATTTCTCAATTGCTCTGTAGTACAAACTACTTTTTTTATTGTTGGCAAACTTAGGTTAGTTTTAATTAAAAAATTAGCAAATTCACCTATAATACTTGAATTTCCATACAATACTTTTGGTTTGAATCTTAAAATATTTTCATACCAAATCGGAAAATCTGATTCAGAATAATTAAAAGAATTCAATATAATTTTGCGATTTAAAAACATTTTAAATCGCACTAAAAGTCCTTTTTTATATGTTTTATTTTGCAATGGAGAAGCCCAAATCCAAGCAGTTTTATCAAGAGGCATCCAACCTATCATAGAGTTGTTTCTTAACCATGAAGCCCTTGAAATATCTTCAGACATACGAGATCGGTATATTACGCCTTGCTCTCCTGTTGATCCACTTGAAGTTATTTTTATTAAATGTTTACTATACTCATCATTAGACGTTAATTTAGAAATATTATTTTTAACTAACTGTTTTGTTAAAACAGGAAGTTTCATTAAATCTGCGCTGGTTTTAATATCTTCTGGTTTTAGATTATTAAAATCCATTAACGCTCTATAATATTCTGTATGGTAGTATGCATGGTTAATTAACTTACAAATACTCTCGTTTTGTTTTACAACAAGCTCTTCTCTGCTTAATTTTAAATTTAAGCGAAGTTTTTTGTAAAATTTATACCGATTATCGCCCTTAACTAGGGAATAAAAAGTAGAGATTAATGATTCGTAGATTTTCATAACTGTGTGGGGTGAAGTTGTAATTTTAAGCTAATATAATTATTTTTAAATAATTCAAATTATTAACCTTTACAAATTACGCGATTTTAATAAATTACTAAAAACAAACTATAAGCAAAATTACTGTAATATTTAACTGTATTTAACAACCCCTCTTTTAATGAAGTTGTAGGTTTCCATCCAATTTTTTTATAAGTTTCAACTACATTTGCAATTTTTTCTTGTTCCATTTTTCTGTCATCGAGTGCTCCAAAGTGAGGCTCAATACTTGGATTAATACTATTAACCAAATTAGTTACTATGTTTTTTGTTTTAATTGACGCTCCTGATCCAATATCTATAGAATGCCCATCAATATTAGGTGCATTGTGCATTTTTATTAATGCCGATACAACATCATCCACATATACCCAATCAACATTTCTATTTCCACTTGTTAATTTTGGCGTTTTTTTCTTTAATGTTGAAAGTGTAACATATGGAATTAATTTGGTTAAATCTTTTTGCCCAGGTCCATAAACCATATAAAGTGACGCAATACAAACTGGTGTTTTATATAATTTATGAAACAACAGTGCGTAATTTAATGCTGCAAATTTAGCCGCTGCATAAGGCGAACTTGGAATAGATAAATCTTTATGTGAATTTATCTCTTCAAATGAACCCGCAAGAATTAATCTTTTAACTGGGTATTTATGTACTGTTAATAGCAGGTTAAATGCCGTAACAAAATTATCATTAAATGTAGGAATCATGTTTTTATATTCTCTTGATCCACATACATGACTCGCTAAATGATAAATATAATCTGGTTGAATTTCTTTTATTAAGGAGGTCACAAAATCTAAACTAGATAAATCTCCCTTATACCATATAATTTCATCATCTGTATTTATATCTCTACGAGAAACTGCATAAACAGTTGCTCCTAATTTTAATAATTTTCTAGATAAAGCGCTTCCTATAAAGCCACTTGCTCCTGTCACCAAAATTTTCTTTTCACAAACTTCCATATCAATAACTTTAGTTTTTAATTATAAATTAATTTATAAACTATTTACTTAATGCTGGGGTTTGGGGTTACTTGTTAGGGGTTGCTTATTGGGGTCAATTTACGTTAATATCTTGAATTAATTGTACATTTTCTAAGGCATCAGCTGCAAATTTAATTTCATCAAAATCAATACCTGATTTGTTTGAAATATCTAATAATGAATGATTTCCATCCGATTGATTTAGAATCCAAAGTAAAGCCATTTGATAATTTTTCATATTACTTTGACCACTTATACTTCTAAATAAACCTCTTTTACCTAATTGGGGTTCTCCTTTTGGTTTTAAATTTATGTAATTTTTATTGTTTTCTATAATTGAAACGATGTTTAATAATTTTTCAAGAGATTCAACCATCTTGTCTTCTTTAATAAAATCTAGATTATCAGCTGAAGTATGATATTCTGGATACTCAGCAAAAGGGGTTCTAGACAATCTTCCTACTGGTAAATTATAGCCAGGAGAACAAAATTGACGTTCATCATATCCATAGGGTGAAAACTCAAGAATTTTATATTCTTTAGTTGTAAGTTTTAAAACATTTTGAACTATTTCATCTATTTGTGTATTTCCTTCACGTGATTTTTTATAATTAAACTTTCCTTCATCACCAAGTAATGTTAGTACCAGTCCGTGCTTGATATTTTTTATAGTTTCCTCGTTTTGACTTAACCAAGTTATAGAACCAATAGTAGCAGGTGTAAATAAAAAACGATAAGAATATTTTAATTTTTGATCTTTTAAACAGTTGTACAAAGCAGTTGCAACAGCAATTCCTGATAAATTATCATTACCTAAAGAAGGGTGACAAATATGACAAATAAGTATAACTTCTTGATTTATATCTCCTTTTAATAAATATTCTCCATAGGTTAAACTACCAGGTTCAATAGTTGAATCAATAAAAACGGTATATTCCTCATCATCTTTTAATTTTATTAATTGATTATGAGCCATACAAAATCCCCAATTTTTATTGTAATATGAAGTTCTATATGGAATTAAATCTGGTTGATCAGGCAATGTAAAAACGTGTTCTTTTAATTCTGAAAGTGTTACTTTTTTATTTATAGGCGCACTATAATTTAACACATGTAAATTCGAATTACTAAAACAAATAATCTTATTTCCTTTACTATCTTTTATCCAAGCTTCGTTAATGTTCCATTCGTCTGGCACTTCCCAATCATTTACTACAGTTCCACTTGGAGTTTCTGTTATATTTAAAGGAATTTTTTCTGATAAAATAGCCAATGTTTCTCGCACGCCATTTCCTGTAATACTTCTACATATTGGAAAAAGACGTTTAATTAAACTTGTAATATCGCTTCCAATTTTATTTTTATCTAAATCTTTTGATTTCATAGCCAAATCTTTTAATCTATTCTTTTTTATTAGTTGCGCATTTCTTCATAAAATTAACAAATAAGCTTCCATTTTTAGTAACATCAAAATATTCTTCAACAACTTTTAATCCATTTCTACCTATTTCAATCGCTTCTTTTTCATTTGAAACCAAAAAATTTAAAGCTTCTTCAACATCATCAATATTTTCAGGTTCAATTAAATATGCATTTTTTTTATGATCCAAATAAGATTCAACATCGCCTACTTTAGTGGCCAATACAGTATTTCCACTTGCTAAATATTCTGATAATTTAAATGGAAAACCAAAATTAGCAAATTGAGAATTACAACGTGTCATTGTTAAAATATCGCTTTTCAAAATAATTTCTTCCAACTCTTCATCAGAAAGAAAACCTTGATATTTTATATTTGGACAATTTTCAATTAATTTAAAAATTGTATCCATATCACCTTTATAACCTTTACCTGTTAAAATAAGTTCCGTGTTTACAGAAGCGTTTTTAAGAAATTGTATATACCCTTTTACAAAAAACTCAACTCCGTCTTTAGCGGCAAATGTACCTGCATATAAAATTCTAATAGGATTGCTAAAATTTGTCTTTTCACTTTTAGCAGTTATTGGTGCCGAGTTTGGTAAAATACAAACGGGTGTATTTGGTGCTATTTCGTTAATTAATTCTTTTAATTTTGTTGAAATTACAAATATCCCAAAAGCACTTTTATAAAATTTCCTGCTTAAACGTGTAGACGCTTTACCGTACATTGATATGCGAGTACCTTTAGCCATGTTGTTTTCTACAATTTCAAAAACAATTTTATATCCTTTTAATTTTGCATAATAGTAAAATGGCAAATCTTCTAAATTTACAGTCGTAAAAATTAGAATGTTAAGTTTGTTTTTATCGAAAAACAAATTTAAATATCGAAATAACTCAATTACAAATTTTATTTTCCCAAAAAAACTTTCATAAAATAAATAGCTATGATTTACATATTTTGCAAGTCCATATGTTCCAGATTTTGGATTGTCGAAAATATCAATTTCAGAGCGCGTTTGAATAAAGGCACTTGTTATATTCTTATTATTTAGATGGTCTACAATATACTTTCTTCGTTTTGTCATTGCATAACCTTTAGGAAACGCAATTCCATTCCAAAAAACAAAATTAAATTCTTTCATCAAATTATATTAAATAGTTCAACTGTGTAAAAATAAGCATATTCATATTAACAAAGCTTTAAATATTGTTAATTACAAATTACTTTAATTCAAATTTTTGAGATTTTCTGTTGAAAAATAACCTTTTAGGCCCTAAAAAGAAAGTTTTCTTTATAAAAACATCTAATTTTATACATTTTAAAAAATAAAAAAGTTGAGATTTTAATAAAAAAGCATACAAAAATAGTTTAACTTTCTGTTTGAATAAATGTTTATTTTCAATATATATTCTTTTCTTTTCATCATAATAAGCCTCTTTGTGTGTATATGATTTTTGATTAGAAGCTCTCATTCTAAAACATCCCAAAGCTGCCGATATTATGTGTAAATCTGCATATAAAAATAAAGACAGCCACAAACCATAATCTCCTGCTAATTGTGAATTTCTATCTAAAGGTTTACCCGATTGTTTCCAAAGTGATGCTCTTATAAAAGTAGACTCTTGCTGAATGGTAATTTGGCTTCCAGCAAACATATCAAATTTGGTCCAGTATGAACTAGGAAAAACAGAAACAATTCGACCTTTTTCATCTATATGCGAATTTGCACCTTGTAACCATTGAACTTCATTAAACTCTGAAAACACTTCTGCTACTGTAAATAGCGCATATGGTAAATATACATCATCTGAATTAAGCCATGCTAAAATATCACCTGTTGCCATTTCAAAACCCTTATAAACAGCGTCATATAAGCCATTGTCTTTTTCGCTTATCCAATAAGATAATTTATCCTCATATTTTTTTATAATATCAATAGTTCCATCAGTACTTCCTGCATCTAAAATAATATATTCAAGATTTGGGTAATTTTGGTTTAAAACAGACAAAATAGTTTGTTCAATATAATCTACCTGATTATAGGCTGGTGTTATTATTGATATTTTTGGATATAACATTTATTTTTTTGTTTTAAATGATAAATGATTTTTAACAATCAAAAAATCAAATTTTTGCTAAACTTAAACGCTTATTTTCCAAGTAGCGATTGTATAATTTTATTCTTTTATATTGTTTCCATCTGACTAAATAATTTTCCAACGGGAACTGCGAAAAAATTATGGCCCAGTACATTGGTTGATCTCCTTGGGTTTCAGAAAACAATACAACTACCAAAATAATAAATAGCGCATAACCTTTCTTTTTTTCGCCTAATAATTCCATAATGGTTAAGCAACACCTATACAATAAAAAATAATAAAAAAACCCAACAAAAACACCATACTTTGTAAACATTGCTGTGATTCCGTTAGGTGAAATATTATTGGCATATTTACTATAAAATTTGGACATCAATTCTTCACCCGATGGCATACCTGTGTATGGAAAATCTTGCACAATATTCCAATGTACAATAGCAGCTCCAAATCTAGAATAACTTAAATTGGATTTGCTATAGTTTTCTTCAATTTTGTCGTGCATAAAAGGTAAAGAAAATATAATAGGTACACTTACAATTAAAAAAGTTATCATAAAAATTCTTTTAGGTAAGCTAACTGCTTTATTTAAAAGAGCTACGAATGTTAAATTTAATATTAATGTTACAAATCCCATTGTTGAAAAACTTGTAACAATACATATTATAAAAAGCAGATTTGTTTTATCGAAAATCTTTTTATTGATAAATAAATTTATAAATAAAACAATATTTAAGTACAATGCAAATAAACCTGGCTCCCAAAAAGGGCCAGAATTTCGCACAAATAACTGTCCTTTATCTAATGTTTGAATTGTATAAATAATAAAAGAAGGACGATTTAAAACCAAAACATCATTTGCTTCAACACCTAAATTATTAAATTTACTTGCAATAGTCATTAACACTCCATATCCTCCAAAAGTTTGAAATAACCATATTGCCAAAGATACTATTGAAATTATTTTAATTGATTGAATAAATATTTTTACAAAATCTTGCCCTATTAATTTAACAGTAAAGTATATGGTAATTAGCCGAATACCTAATGTTAATGCAAAATAAAAAGGACTTCCAAATAAAAATGTTTGCAGCATATATACCAACATAAAAGGCAGTATAACTAAAAACACCGTGTAGTCAATTTTTTTTTGATAATAGAAAAAACCAAATGTGACCAATGGAAATAATAAATATATAGCTAGCTGATTTACTCTATAAAAGAATTCAAAACTTGAAATAGCAAGTAAATATAAAAACAAAAAATATTTTATGTATATATTAATTTTCATTGAAAAACCTAGATATTAAAAAGCAATAATTTTATTCGTAATTTAAAATATTATTTATGATTAGAAAAATGTTTAATAAACTCTTGAGTATCCTGAAAAATTTTAAACTTTTCTAAAAAAATACTTTCATCCCAATTCCACCATTCTAAATTATTAATTTTATCGATCGTTTCTTTATCAAAACGGTATTTAATATGTTTTGCTGGCACACCACCAACAATAGAAAATGGTTCTACATCTTTTGTTACAACTGATCTAGCCGCAACAATAGCTCCGTTACCAATTGTAACCCCTCCCATAATTACAGCACCATCTGCAACCCAAACATCATTACCTAAAGTTACACCTTTAAACTCTTCAATATATGTTTTGTCTGAAAAAGTCTTAAATTGCTTATTATTAGAGTAAAATGCAGGATGTGTTGAAACAAAATTTATAGGATGAGTACCTAATACCATTCTAACATTTTCTCCAATTGAGCAAAATTTACCAATAGTAGTATCTTGTATAACTGTATTGTTATTGATATAAGTATAATCTCCAATTTTTGAATTTGAAATCATAACACTTTCACCAATACAATTATTTTTTCCAAAAACAGTATTGCTTATTCCGTATTTAAGTGGAAGTCTTAAATTAAGATTTTTATATTTTCTTAAATCCAAGCTACGCTTAATATTGCGCGCAATTCCTAACGGACCATAGTTACTTAATATTTTATTTATTCCAAATCCCATAAGCACGATGATTTATTATTTTTAAATATTGTAACGGTGATAAAATAACATGTGGTATTAAACAAATAATAGTTGCCAAAATAACACCTGTTACCCCTAAATTTAAATTTTTTGCCAAAAATATTGACAATGGTATATTTATTATAGCAGTTGCTAATAATGAGTATAACTGAATTGTTACTTTTCCTGTTCCATTAATAAAATAAGTATAAGGTCCATAAAAAATAGTAACAGCAAAATACAACGCCATAAAAATAGACAATGTAAACGAAATTATTACACTATCACCAATCCAAATTTTATACACTATTGGTGAAACAATTAGCATCACAAACAACAATCCGATTAGACCAAATGTTATTTTAATCAAGCTGTTCATAGATTTTTTTATCCAATCGTACTCTCCTTTTGTAAATGCTTCAGAAATAGAAGACCAATAAGGCATTAAAATAATAGAAGCAACCATATTTGCAACACTAAAATACTTAAATGCTATATTATACGGAACTACTTTTTCTGGATTAAAAATATTTGAAATAATTAAGTTATCTGTTGAAAACAATATAATTCCACACATTTGAATGATGAAAAATTTAAACCCTAAACCAAAAATATCTTTAAGGTAGATTTTTTTCCATAAAGAAAATTTAGGCTTAAAATCTTTATATGTTTTAGAAAATGCGAAAAAATTCAAAAACAATAATATAATAACTGGTAAAGCCGAAAAAATAGTTCCAAATATTAGTAATGAACTTTCATTTGTTTGTGTTAATAAGTAAATAAATATTAATGAACTTACTTGGGTAAAAAAACCAACCTTACCTTGTACAGATGGTTTTTGATCTGCAATATAAATAGTGGTTATTAAGGTTACAACCATTTGTAAACAGAAAAAAGAAAAAACCACAGGCATTAAAATACTTAACTGTGTTTGTAATGATCTGTCGGTATTAAAAACTACTGTCCAATCTACAAAAGAATTGAGTCCTAAAAAGAGAAAAATTAAACCTAAACAAATGCTGCCAATAGTAAAATAAGCTGTACTAACATAAGCTTGAGCTAGTTCTAATTTATCTTGTGCTTTAGATTCGGAAAACTTGTTTCTTAAACCATGTCCAAGACCAATATCAAAAAATGCAAACCAACCTATAAAAGAACTTAGCGTTAACCAAATTCCGTAATTTTCGGTATCTAAATAATTAATTGTTAACGGAACTAATAAAAAACTTGAAGCTATGCTTCCTCCCCTATAAATAAAAGAGAGTAACACATGTTTTGTTATACCTTGGGTACGTTGACTTTTTATCCCAAGTTTGCTATAAATTTTTGAAATTAGTTCTTTCAATTTTAAATTTTATTTAAACATTCAATCAAACTATCTTTCCAATACGGAATCTCTATTTGATATTTTTCTTTAATTTTATTTTTACTTAACACACTATAATATGGTCTTTTAGCTGGTGTTGGATATTGAGTTGACTCAATAGGATTTAATTTAATAGAGATTTCTTTTAATTCAAAAATAGCTTTCGCAAAATCGAACCAACTACAAACACCTTCATTTGAAAAATGAAATATCTCCACCGTTTCATTTTTTATTTTTGGTAAAATTTCAAGCATTACAGTAGCTAAATCTTTTGCATAAGTTGTAGTACCAATTTGATCTGCTACAATATTTAGTTCATCTCTTTCATTTCCTAAACGCAACATTGTTTTTACAAAATTATTACCAAAACTAGAATAAACCCAAGATGTTCTGATTATGATGGAATTCTCTGGATTTATTTTTAACATCGCATTTTCACCATCTAGCTTTGTTTTTCCATAAACACTTTGCGGATTTGGAATCACATTTTCTTTATATGGTATATTAGAAATACCATCAAAAACATAATCTGTTGATATGTGAATCAACTTTATTTTTTTTTCTTTCGCAATTCTTGCAAAATTTTCAGTTGCTAAATTATTTATTTTATCAGCTATCTCAGTATCACTTTCAGCTTTATCAACAGCTGTATAAGCTGCACAATTAAAAATTGTATTTATGTTATTGACCTTGATAAAATCTTCAACAATTTTATGATTTGTAATGTCTAATTCAGCAACATCTGTAAACAAAAACGTATAATTTTTATAATTAGATGCAAGCTCTCTTATTTCTGAACCCAATTGCCCATTTGCTCCTGTAACCAATATATTATACATATAAATTTATTTTATTATCAAAATACTCCACATCTTTAAATAAAGGTTGTTGCGCATCTTTTTGAGACAGTTGTAAATCTTTTGTAATCAATTGCCAATCAATGCCTATTGTTTTATCATCAAAAGCAAATCCCCTATCATGATTTGGACTGTAATAATTATCTACTTTATACGCTAAAATAGCTTCATCACTTAAAACTATAAAACCGTGAGCAAACCCTCTTGGAATCAATAATTGTTTTTTATTTTCTTCAGATAATTCTATAGCAACATATTTACCAAATGTTGAAGATCCTTTTCTAATATCTACAGCAACATCTAACACTTTACCTTTTATAACCCTAACTAATTTAGTTTGTGCAAATGGAGGTAATTGATAATGCATTCCTCTCAAAACTCCAAAAGAAGATTTTGATTCATTATCCTGACAAAAATTGATTTTATACCCTAAAAAATCTTCCAATTTATCTTGTCTAAATGTTTCTACAAAATACCCCCTATCATCGCCTCTAACATTAGGCTCACAAATTACAACATCTTTAATATTGGTTCTTTTAAACTTCATAAATTGATTTCTCTTTTGCTAATTCTATTAAATACTGTCCATAACCATTCTTTTTTAAAGGTTCGGCAAGTACTAACAATTGTTCTTTATTAATGTACCCTTTTTCGTATGCAATTTCTTCAATACAGGCAATTTTTAATCCTTGTCTATGCTCAATGGCTTGTACATAGTTTGATGCTTCTAACAAACTTTCGTGCGTACCTGTATCCAACCAAGCAAATCCTCTTCCCATAATTTCAACCTTCAAGTTAGCATCTAAAAGATATTTTTGATTAACTGAAGTAATTTCCAATTCTCCTCGCTTACTTGGCTTTACATTTTTAGCTATTTCAACAACACTATTTGGGTAGAAATAGAGACCAACTACTGCAAAATGACTTTTAGGATTCTCAGGTTTTTCTTCAATACTCAAAGCATTTCCTTTAGCATCAAATTGTACAACACCATATCGTTCTGGGTCTTTCACATAATATCCAAATACAGTTGCATTACCATTATTTTCCACACCTTTTACAGCATTTTCCAATATTTTTGAAAAACCATAACCATAAAAAATATTATCACCCAATATCAAGCAAACATTATCATCTCCAATGAATTCTTCTCCAATGATAAAGGCTTGAGCTAAACCATCAGGAGATGGCTGCTCTTTATAACTAAATTTCATTCCCAAATCTGCTCCATCTCCTAATAATTGTTCAAATCGTGGTAAATCTATTGGTGTTGAGATTATTAAAACTTCTCTAATTCCGGCAAGCATTAGTACAGACAGTGGATAATAAATCATTGGCTTATCACTAATTGGCAATAACTGTTTAGAAGTTCCTTTGGTTAGTGGATACAACCTTGTACCTGATCCGCCTGCTAATATAATTCCTTTCATAATTGTTTAGTTTGTAAGTACTTTATTAAATATCAATATTATTAATAAATATTTGATTTTAACAAAAATATATTAAAATGAAAACAACACACTGTAATATGTAATTATTTTTATGTTATATTTAAAAAAAAATCTTTAAAAAAAAATGTAGCTTAAAAAAACTACATTTTTTTTTAAAAATTAAGTATCATGTGCAAATTTCTTAAATAATTGAATTTGCAAATATATAATCGGTTTCTAATTACAGTTAAGTCAATAAAAATTAATAAATCATTATTCTAGCTAAAAAGCCCAAAAATATTAATACAGACGCAACAAATAATACTATTGATAAAGTTACTCTTAAAGTTTCCATAACATTCTAATTTTAAATATTTTATACATTTAAGCATTTAATTCTTTCTATTCAAATTCTACAATTGAATTTATTTTTATTTAATAAAAGTAAAAACAATGAAAATGAAATTTTAATAAATAAACTTGGGGTGTACAGATATTACATCTCAAAAAAAACAGAGCTGTAATTGTTTAGTAAATATGGGGATAAATACTAAAATCGTGGGGTAATAAATTTTTTAAAAATTAATGTGGGGTGATGTTAACTTCAAAATTTTCATTCAAATTAAAACATCTTATTTTTGTGGGGTAACAAACTCAATAAAAAATTTTAATTTCAATGAGTTAAATTGTTATAGCAAATATAGATATATATTTCTAATTAAAAAAAAATAACTGAAATTATTAATTAATTAAGTTGTTATTTATGAAAAATACATTTTTTCAATAAATTCAAATTGAAAAATAAAAATTTTGAATCTTCTTTTTAACAATCCTACAATCTTATATCTATATTGTTATTTCACAGAACCTATGTATTTTCAGTATTTAAAGTGTGATTAAAAAAAATAACTACATAAATTCAAGATTTATACTAAAATATAAATATTAAAGTTATTACGTAATAGTACAGTCAAACTACCATTAATTGTTAAGTAACGACTTAGAGTAAGATAGTTAACTGACACATACAAAAGGAGTTAAAACATAAATAAATGGTAATTTTTTTAAAATAAATGGTAAAATATTTTGCGTATTAAACATGTCTATTTATATTTGCAGTATAAAACATATTGTTTTGATTATTAAACCCCTAACCCCTAAAATATATTATTATGAAAAGCCAAATACCACCTAATTAAACTTCTCTTACTTCCTGAAGTTAAAATCGACTCAACTTTAATCATTTAAAAGTTACAATTAAGTTATTTTATAATTGTTTCAAACTTAAATATCAAAAAAATAAATTATGTAGATTCCCCACAGTCCCCTCCTAACCCCAACCAAAATGAAAAAAGGCTTTTTAAGCATAGCATTTCTATTATGCTTCGTAAACATATATGCAACTGATTATTATATTTCATCTTCTACTGGAAATGACAGTAACGATGGGAAGTCAGCTTCTACAGCGTGGAAAACTATTTCAAAATTAAATTCAATTATAAAAACATTACGTCCAGGTGATGCTGTGTTATTTAAAAGTGGTGATACATTTTATGGTAGTTTAGAAATTACTACTGCAGGAACTAGTGGTTCTCCAATTAATTTTACTAGTTATGGATCTGGATCAAAACCAATAATCTCTGGTTTTATTCCTGTATCTGGATGGGTAAATAAAGGGAATAATATTTGGTCTAAAACAATTTCAGGAACACATCAAGTTGCTGCTTTACAAATTAAAGGAGTTCCGCAAATAGTAGGAAGATATCCAAAAGTAAATGCCCCTAATAAAGGTTATTATTTAGTAAATAGTTCAACTTCAAATTCTATTACAAGTAGTAGCTTACCTTCATCTCCTAATTGGACTGGTGCTGAAGCAGTTATTAGAACTGTTCCTTGGGTTTTTGAAATGAGAGAAATATCAAGCCACTCAGGTAGTAGTGTAACATTGAAAACTGCAACATCTTATCAATCAAGAGTAAATGGTGGTTTTTTCTTTCAACACGACCCAAAAGCATGTACCGTTCAAGGTGAATGGAGTTTTAACAAAACCACAAGATTGTTAAGTATTTATTCAACAATAGATCCAAATACTTTGGATATAAAAATTACAGGACACGACAACCTCATTAGCTTAAATTATTACAGTCATTATATTTCAATTATCAATTTAAGTTTAAAAGGTGCAGGTGTAAATCTTATTTCAGAAAAAGCTTGTAATTATATTGAAGTTAAAAATTGTGAACTGGCCTATTCTGGAGGAAGAGGTATACATTTAGAAACAGGAACAAATGCTACAATAACTGGAAATCACATTCACGACCTTTACGCAAATGGTGTTGCATCTAGAAACAACTATCAAAGTGCTAATATTTCTAATAATCTTGTAGAAAAAATTTCTTTAGTCGCTGGAATGGGAATTTCTGGAGTTTCTGCAACTGCAGCTTTTAGTATCGACGGATCTAATGCTATTTTTGAAAATAATATATTAAAAAACCTTGGCTATATTGGAATTTCTTGGAAAGGAGATAATGCTTCAGTACAACATAATACAGTTGATAATTATTGTTCTGTTTTAGATGACGGTTCTGGGATTTACACTTATGATGGTATTGATAAATACCCAAATACCAGACCTTCAAAAGTACTTTACAATATAGTTTCTAATGGTGTAGGTGCCGCAGAAGGAAGTTCAGATAAAAAAGCTTCTGCAAATGGTATTTATATGGATGATGGAACAAATAACGTTGAAATTAAATACAATACAGTAAGTAATGTAGCTACAACTGGGATATATCTTCACAACGCTAACAATATAGATGCTCAATTCAATACCATATTTAACGCGGGGATGTATCAAATGTTTTTATACAATGATTCTTTACATCCAAATACTATCACAGGCTGTACAATTAAAAATAACACTTTAGTTACAACCAACACTTCTCAATTAATATTGTTTGCTCATTCACAAAATGGTGATTTTTTGAAAAACACTTTTGAAAACAATTATTACTGTACTCCTTACACAACGGGTAATATTATAAAATTATGGTATAATAATGGTAGTGGTTACGCTGCATACCAGTACACACTAACTCAGTGGAGATCTAACCACAAACTTGATTTACTTACAAAAACTGCTCCAATTGCTTTAGATTCTAAAACACAATCAAATTATAAAGATTGGATGTCACTTCCTCTTAACGGCACAGGAAATTCCAAAGTAATTAACCTTTCTGAGAGTTATGTCGACGTAAATGGTACATATAGCCCTTCTAGTTTTTCACTTGAACCATTTACCTCAAAAATGCTGTTCAAAAAAAAAAATGACAATATATCAAATGCGCCGCTAGCTGTTAACGATTCTATATCTGCAATTAAAAATACGGTATTCAATGCAACGGTAAGTTTATTAGCAAATGATTCAGATGTAGATGGTGATGCTTTAACTGTGATTGCTGGAACTTTCTCTACTACTAAAGGTGGAACAATTGTTTTAAAAGCGGATGGTTTGTTCTCTTACACTCCTAAAGCTGATTTTACTGGTGAAGATACTTTTACTTACACTGTTTCTGATGGCTTTTTAACTTCAACAGCAATTTTAACTATCACAGTAAGCAATGTAAATGTGGCTCCTGTGGCTACTAATGATCAAATTTCAACTCCTGAAAATACGGTATTCAATGCAACGGTAAGTTTATTGAAAAATGATTCTGATGTAGATGGTGATGCTTTAACCGTTACTGCTGGAACTTTCTCTACTACTAAAGGTGGAACAATTGTTTTAAAATCGGATGGTTTGTTCTCTTACACTCCTAAAGCTGATTTTACTGGTGAAGATACTTTTACTTACACTGTTTCTGATGGCTTTTT
>NZ_RHLN01000004.1 GCF_004121075.1 Lutibacter sp. HS1-25 | reverse complement strand
AAACCGTTTGTTGGGTTAGGATACACACGCACATTTTCTAATAAATCTATACTTTTTGAAAGCACACCTTGACAAGCTGATTTACTTTGAATTTGCAATTGATCACCATGATTTATTTCAACAGAAAAATCGGTTTGATATGTTTCTAAAATGGTTTTTCCATTTTTAAGAACCGTATAAGGAGCTGTTCCTTCGGCAATAGAAATAGATGCTGTTTTTTTATCAACAAGTATTTTTCCGCTTAAGTTAGAAGCTTCAGCAATGGAAACTTTGTAACATTGTTCAAAAGTATCCCCTTCAACAGTAATACATAAATCATAAGCTCCTGGACTTAAATTATCAATATTTAAAATGCTTGTGAAATTATCTGTATAATTAAAGTTGTTTCCTTTTAATGTTGCTGTATAATTTCTAGTTTCGTCAGCTTCAATTTTAACATTTCCATTTTTCTTATCTATACAAGTTTCTCCTATAGTTTTAATATTAAAATTATCTGTACCTAATTTAAATTGATATTCATAATCAAGCGTATACTCTAACAAGCCTTTTTCTTCATTATTTGCATTCAACGTATGTCCATCAAAAACAAGTTTTTGCCCTTTTCCTATATATAAAGAAACATTGGTTTTACCATCTTTAACATTTGTGCGTACAATTCCAAATCTTCCATTAAACTCTAGTTTTAATTCTTTTAAGTTTATGGCAATATTATCATCATCATTGGCTAAAATAATATCCGTTATTTTTGCGCCATTAACTTCAGAAATTACTTTTACACCAACTACTTTGTTATTTTTAACAATGTTTGATGTAGATTTAACAGTGCTTTGTTGACTATTTGAAGGCTCATAAATTGCTACAAAAGGTTCATTCCATGCTTCACCATTTTTACGCATTGTAATAACAGGTGTTTTCTTTTTATCGTAACCATTTAGAGCTCCTTTGGTATAAGGTGCAAGCGCAGTTGTGTATTCGCGCTCAATTCCGGCAGGAATTGAAACATTCATAAATTTATTTACTGCATTTATTGCAAATGAAGCATTTACACCTTGATTTGTAGCCGTTGATGAATTTACATTTTCAAAAAATGTCCAACCTGTAACATCTCCAACTTGATCTGTTGCATATTTAGTTGAAGCATTTAATGGCACATTAGAATTGTCTACAAATTTCAATGAAACAGCATCTCCAATATTGTGATAAATATAGTCATGAAATTTGTTGGTAGTTTTACTTTTTGATCTTAAAATATCAAAATAATAACCCGTTGTTTCACTTGTACGAATGATACTATTGGTACGTTGTTGTTGACAATCATTAAAAGAATCGTCTATATATTGTGTTGAAAATGAAAAATCATTAGAAATTGAAGTACCATAAGACTTAGGCTCACAAGCTATTAAATCAACACTTGCAACTTTGGTAAGCCAATTGTTTCCTCCACGTTTTCCAGAGCCATTAACAATTACCGTGTTATGTGACGCATGACGTACTCTATAGTTTTCGTGTTCATCTGTACCATAAGAGCTACTTCCGCTTTCTGCACCAGTTACTTGTCCTTCACCGTATAATTCTAAATCAATACCTGTTGAATGGGTATGCACATAAGCAGACCCTCCAGAATAATACATTAAACCGTGGTTTTTAATATCTGGCGTATTGTAATTTCTTTGAACAAGAAGTCCTGCATGTATCAAATTGTAGGTATTCTCAACTTTTGGAGTCACCGCAATTTCAGAAGTATCTAAATTTTCTCCCCACAACAGTTGCAATGGACTATTAAACTCAAGTCTATCAGTTATTATTTGAGGATTATAACCACCATTTTGATTATAGTAATATTTTAAATTTTGCGTTGCTAATTTTTTAATATCTGTTAAATTTTTTCTTAATGCAACTCTTAAAATCCATCGATATTCGTCGGTCATATCACCTTCTGTTCCTGTATCTCCAAAACGCATTAACTCATCAGAAGGATAAAACCAGTTAGCATAACCAATAAAACCCTCCAAAATTTTTAAATGATTATTTAATATATTTAAACTTGGATTGTAACGATCTATTACGTTTAATGATTGAATAACCAATCCATGCGAACCTTTTGAATAACTAAACGTTTCTGGCCATACGCCATTTTCAGTAAAATTACCAAGAGTCCAAGTATACGCATCAAAACTTTCATTGGTATTATTATAAAATCTGTCAAAATATTGGTTTCTTTTTGTATCATCAGCTATCATCAACAGATTAAAAAGAGCTCCATTACCTGCTAAAACAGAGTGATTACTTTGACGAGCTCTGATACTCATAAATACAATATCTGCCAAATTAGTAACTGTTGTTTGCGCAACAGCATCATCAAACAATTTTCTTGTTTTGGTTTCATAATCATATACTGTATTGCTTGCATTGTTTACGTAATTATAAAGAAAATCGTAAGTTAATGCCAATCTAGGAAACAAGGTTCTAGATTCCAACCAACCATCATCAAACATCAATCCGTCGGTTCCTTCTTGATATTTTTGCACTGGTTGTACTGCGATATATTTCATATAATGATTTAAAATATCTGCGGCATATTGCGCATAAGTAGCGTCATTTGTTAAATAGTACAAAATTGCTGCTTCGGTCATATTTCCTACGATATCAGTATGATCAGTTCTATCTGAATAAAGCCCCGGAATTGCTGGAATTGTTTTTAACACCGCTTCCGGATTTGTTATATGATCATTTTTTTTAGCATCAACACGTGCTTTTAACTGATCATAAAGTGAACTTGCCCAAGTATAATTATGAATATTATCTACAATTTTTTGTCTCTCTGGGTATGAAGCCCAAATAAACGGATGCTTCAACGTTAAATATTCTGCTGGCGTATCTGGTAAATTATCTGAAGGCTCGATAGTAGTTGCAGTGCTATTTGCTAAATCCTTTATTGCTATGCTATCAATACTAGTTGTAAAACTTGTGCGATTTGACGATGCACTCACATAATCTGAAACTGTAGTTGAAGTGCTGAAATCTTGAGTAAAAATCTGCGCATTTAATGAGACACAGAAACTCATTGCTAAGGAAAAAAGTAAAAACTTTCTCATATACAACATTTGGGATTAAACAAAATTTTACACACTAAGTTCTGATTACAAACACTTTACAAACAAACATTTTAAACCAAAGAGCCTAAAGTATATTGTAAATTCATCCGTATTTATTACTATTCTTAAACAAAAAAATAGTGAACTCTTATAATTCTTTAAAATTAAAATATTACAATGCTATTAGTATCCTGCTTTACCCTGCTTCAATCATAAGTAAATAAAATCATTAACTTGTGATTGAAGCCGATAAATAATAACCTAATAAATATAAGATTACGCACTTTAAAGAATTTTTTTTTAGCTATATTTATTGTTTCTTTTTCTTAGTAGAAGAAACCAATCGCTAACATTTTTAACATTAAAAAACCGCAAGCCTTTGTAGAATTGCGGTTTTAAAAGTATTATTTATAGTATATTTTTTTACTGTTGTTTAATCTACAACCCTTCTGTTTGGCCATAGGTCTAAAGCATCATTTATAATACGTTTGCTATATTCCTTTCCAAATTTGTCAATTGCATCATTGGTATCAAAAGTTTGATTTTTAAAATCTTCCCAATCTTGTTTTGTTAAAAATTGATCTGTGTGCGAATATTGTAAGGCGTTTAAACCAAATAAAAACACATAACCATCTCGCGCATTTTTAGTTTCATTAAATAAATACTCAAATGCTTTTTCTTTAGCACCTGAAAATGAGAGTGCCTGTGCTAACATTAAACGATTTACAGGAATTGTTTCCTTTTCAATGAGTGCTATCAATTTATTTTGAACATCAATATTATTTTGAGCCATTCTAAAAATACCATAAGCGCCCCAATATCTAATAATTGGATTTGGATTATCTAAAAAAGTTAAAAAATCATTTTTATTTTCTAAAGAACCTTGTGCTGCAAGTTTTGCAATAGGTAGTATTTTTTCTATTTCATACGCATCACTTTGCGCATACTCATAGATTGTTTTGTACTTTTTACCTTCGCTGGCTAAATCAAAAAACATAGGTTCTGGAATCAACCCAATGTCTCTAACTTCAATCATCCATCTATCTAATTCTTCCGATAATTCTTTTAGTTTTTCAACGTTTTCTTTTTCATCAGCAATATTTTGAACATGCCAAGGATCTTTTTTTGTATTGAATAATTCTACCGTTTTTTTGGGTTGATAAAACTGTGATTGTATGGCATTTGATTTACCACTTTTGAAACTTTCTTCATTAGCTACCCAATTTTGCTGAACAGTATAACCATATCTGGTTGAATTTCCTCTTGGAATGTGCGGTACAAAATTGCGAATAAAATTGTATTCTCCATCAGTTACAGCTCTACAAAAATCGTAACGTTCAGACATACGGTCTCTGTAAAAATGAATATATTTTGGCTTGGTTTCTTTGTCTTTACCCAAAAACACCTGTCCCTGCATTTTCTCTGGAATTGGACAATTTGCAATAGATAACAATGTTTTTGGAAAATCTACAAAACTAACAAAACCTTCCTCGGTACTACCTGGTTTATACAACACTAAATGTTTCCACTTTTCAGGTACATAAACAATAAAAGGCACCTGTGTACCAACATTGTATAGGTAACGTTTAGAGCGCGATAACATTCCTCCGTGGTCTGAATAGAAGAATACAATGGTATTGTCTTCCAAATTTTTATCCTTAAGTTCTTGCAATAAATCACCAACCTTTTTATCCATCAAAGTAATTAAATCGTGAAATCTTGCCCAATCTTCTCTTACTTCCGGAACATCAGGATGGTATGGTGGCAATACAATGTCTAACGGATTGACTCTAGGTTTTTTAGGAATGTCTCCATTTGCTACATATGCTTCAATTTTATCAACAGCCAATTGACTTTCGTGTGTTTCCATGATATTAAACACTGCAAAAAACGGCTGTCCAGGTTTACGTGTATTGTAATGTGCTTTTTTACTAGACTCATCCCACAAACTTAGATCTGTTTCGTAGCTAGAATTATAATCTTTTTTATAATTATTTGTACAATAATAACCTGCTTCTCTCAATATTTTAGGATAGGCAGGAATGTTTTCTGGCAGTTTTGTATTGGTTCTAAAATTAAGTGTTCCTGTAGTAGGTGCATACATCCCCGTTAAAAGCGTAGTGCGGGCTACACCACAAACTGGTGCATTAGAGTAGGCATTTGTAAATCGAATACCTGCTTCAGCCAATTTATCTAAATTAGGCGTTTGAGCTTGATCGAAACCGTAACAACCTAAATAAGGACTAATATCTTCACAGGTAATCCACAAAATATTTGGTTTTTCCTGACTTTGTGCTGAGCACAATACAATACTAAAAAAAGTTAGCACTAAAAAATTTCTCATTTAATTCTGAATTTATAGTGTATTGGCAAAATACCAATATTTCAAAATAAAAGTGCAATATATATTATAAAAATTGCTCAAATTTTAAATATTTATGTTAAAAAAAAAGGACTATCTAAATATATTAGATAATCCTTTTTAAAGTAAAAAACAATACTTATTGTTTGATTATTTTTTTTGTAAATCGTCCGTTTTCTCCTGAAAAATCTACAACATAAACACCTGTTTTTAAACCACTAACATCTAAACTAAGTGATGAATCTCCACTTGAATCTTTACTTAATAATTTTTGACCTAATAAAGAATAAACAGTAATTTGTTTAACATTAGAAGGAAGACCTTGAATAGTTAATTGGTTATTTACCGGATTAGACATAAAGAAAGACCCTAAATCGAAAGTTTCAGTGCTTAATCCAGATATAAGTTGGAATTCAAGTTTATCAATTCCTCCACCATCAAATTTCACAAGGTCACCTACTGCGGTTGGTGCTACACCATACCTTGAACCAGCTTCACCTGGTACTTTTATAAACAACGCATCGTTTCCTCCATTACTAGTAGCTGTTTTTCTTCTTTGAAACTGGTCATAATAATAAAGAGGATCATTTACATCACTTATCGGGTCACCTGCTTTAACAGTAAGCGTAATATTTTTACCACTTACATTTGCTGGTATTGTACCCATTGTAAAGTTTCCTAAACCAGGAACAGTTGCGGTAATTTGCACAAATCCAACATCAGCTGGCATTACATGGTCTTGTATAGTCCAAAGTTGTTTTGGATCATTACCTGGTAATTCTGCAGCCCATTCTAAACCACCTGAACTATTAACTGTCATAAAATAATCTTCACCTGGTACGTTAATTTTATAAGTACCGGCTATAGTGTATTCTCCATATGTTTGCCCTTGCACTTGAAACGCTAACATTGTTACTAATAAAAATAATAAAGCTTTGTGTAATTTTGTTTTCATGTAATAAAGTTTTTAAATTCAAGCATAAATATCACTATTACAATTAAATAAACTACCCTGTACAATCCTGTGCCATATAAAAAAACGTTAGGTGTAATTTTATTTACCCATTTAAAATAAGGTACTTAAAATTACACCTAACGTTGTATTTTACTAGTAAAAACTAGGGCGATTATTCTAATTTTAAAATTTCACTTCCAGCCATTAAATATGCACCTGTACCAAAATTTTGCCAGCTATCATAATTTGCCGGTTCTGGAAATGCTCCAATGTTTTGAACCCAACCAATCATACCATCTTCGTGTTGACATTCAGCAAGTGCAGTCCAAGCTTTTTTAACTGCAGGTAAATACTTTGATTTTTCTAACAATCCATTGTTAATCCCCCAAGCTAAAGCAAATGTAAAGAAACCACTTCCGCTAACTTCACCGTGTTCGTAAGATTCTGGAGATAACAAACTAGTTCTCCACAATCCATCTTCTGGTTGTAATTCTAATATTCTAGCTGCCAATTCTTTGTATAAATTTTCGTAAAAAGCACGGTGCTCATACTCTTTTGGCATGTCATCTAAAATTAACGCCAACCCTGATATTACCCAACCATTACCACGTGACCAAAATACTTTTTTTCCATTTGGCTCTTTATTGTCTTTTTCAGACCCTGTCCAAACAAAACGCATATCTCTTGCAAACAAATTTTCTTCTTTATCGTATAATTGATTATACGTTTGTGTGTAAAACTTGTGCATCTCGTCTAAATACTGTGGTTGTTTTGTGTGTTTAGCATACAAGTTTAAAACAGGAGGCGCCATAAATAAAGCATCGCACCACCACCATAAAATGGTTTGACCCATTTCATTTTTCTTAGTACCTTGTTTCCATACATCATCTTCATATAAATGTGCATCTAAGAATTTTTTAGTAGGCTCTAAATCCACAAAGTCTTTTCTACCATCAACCATATCAATATACAAATAGCTATATGAAATGGCAACATCATCTGCATGATGTAATCTTTTATAGGTTTGCCAGTTATTATGATAACCTTGATTTTTTAAGGCCGCCATATATATTTGATCTTTGGTTGCTTTGTGAGCACGCGCCACACCAACATAGTAAGCACCTTCTGTCCAATCGGTTGGTGCAATTGCAAAAATAGGATGTGCTTCTTGCCATTCTAAAGCTTCAATCATTGATGCTTTAATTTTAGCTTTATCAAAAACATCTTGAGCTATCGATTTTTCAACAATTGAAAAATTCAAAATTGTTATTAAAACAATGAACTTAAATATTGATTTTTTTATCATTTTTTTACTTTTTTAATTTAAACGCGGTTTCTATATATGTACTTGAAGAAGTTCCTACTTTAACAGCGTAATCACCTGCTTCTAAAACTTTAGTCATTTGAAGACCTGTAAACTCTAACATTTTTGGTGTAATTTTAAATGTTACTGTTTTTGCCTCACCTGGATTTAATTCGATTTTTTCAAATGCTTTTAACTCTTTATCTGGCCTTGTAACCGACCCAATTTCATCTTTAATATACATTTGAACTACTTCCTTAGCTTTAACTTTACCTGTATTTTTTACTGTTACACTTACTTCAATTTCGCTATTTGGTGTAATTTCATCACTAGATAATTTTAAGTCTGAATACTCAAAAGAAGCATAACTTAAACCATATCCAAACGGGTAAATTGGTCCGTCTTCAAGAAATAAATATCCTTTTTTGTAATTGATTTCTTTCATACTATAATGAAAAGGCATTTGACCTATAGATCTTGGCACAGTAACAGGCAATTTACCTGAAGGAGAAACTTCTCCAAAAATAATTCTTGCTGTAGACTCATCACCAAATTCACTTAAATCCCAAGTATCCAAAATTGCATTTGCTTGCTCTGCAATAACATTGATAGACAATGTTCTGCGGTGTTTTAAAACTACAATTACTGGTTTTCCTGTAGCCTTAATTTCTTCAAGCAATTCATCTTGAGGACCAACTGGATCTATAGTTGCTCTATCACCTAAAGCATTGTTAAAAAACGCTTCTTTAGAAGTGTACTCATCACCTCCTAAAAATAAAATAGTAACATCTGCACCTTTAGCCATTGCTACCATTTTAGCAATTGCTTTTGGGTCTTTTTCTAATAATTGAGGCACACCTGTTTTTCCATCAGTAAGATCAAAACCTTTTTCAGCAACAAAACTAATTTTACCACCAGAAACTGCTTCAAACATAGCTTTTGTATTTTCTTTTACAAGCGGTCCTAAAAGTGCTATTTTAAGTGATTTATTTTTATCTAAAGGCAATATTTCATTTTCATTTTTCAATAAAATCACAGATTCTAAATCTGATTCTTTAGCCAATGCTAATGAAGATGCTGCACGCACTCCTTTTTCAACTTCAGGAATATCAATATAAGGATTGTCAAACAAACCTAAAATGAATTTAGTTCTTAAAACACGTCTAACCGATCTATCGATTAATTTTTCGATTTCAGGATTTGTTTTTACCATTTCTGGAAGATATGCATATGAATCTTCAGCATATAAATCAATATCAATACCTGCTTCTAATCCCATTAAAGCTGCTGCTTCAGGAGACTCGGCTACTTTCATAAAGTAAAACAAACGTGCAATGTCATTTGAATCTGAAACTACGTAACCGTTAAAACCCCAATCGTTACGTAACACACCTGTTAATAAAGCTGGGTTACCGTGACTTGCAATACCGTTTAAATCTCCATGAGAAGCCATAATTCCTAATGTTTGAGCATCTTTTACAGCTGCTTCAAACGGTGGATAAATTTCATCAATTAAAGTACGTTCAGAAATTTCAATAGCTGCAAAGTTTGAACCACCCAATACTTGTCCGTACCCTGCAAAGTGTTTTGCAACAGCGCCAATATGTGTGCCATTACCCAAACCCACATAATCTCCTTGAACACCTTTAATAGCACTTGTTACCATTTGTGTTGTTAAATAAGTATCTTCACCAAAAGCTTCACTCATTCTTCCAAAACGAGGATCTCTTACTAAATCTGCTTCAGGAGAATGACACATGTGCATACCGCGTAAACGTGCTTCTTTTCCTACAACATCCCATTGTCTTTTAACCAATTCAGGGTTAAATGAAGCTGCCGATGCTATTGGTCTTCCAAATTTTGTACAACCTTCAGCATCCACACCATTGTATGATTCTGTAACAAACAGCGCTGGAATTCCCCAACGGTTACTTTCAATAATATACTTTTGAAGTTCGTTGTTTAATTTAGCTGCAGCAACTGCATCAATATGTTCTCCTGGATTTTTAATACCAGCAATACCTAATTTTAATTTTTCAATAACTCTATCAGAAAGTACTAATTTTCCATTTTCGTCAGATTTCACACCAATATTTGCATGAAAAATTCGCATTTGAGCCACTTTTTCTTCTAAAGATAACAATGGCAATAATGCTTCTACACGTTCATCTATAGTTAAAGATGCATCTTTGTAATCTTTCCCACTAGATTGCGCCTGAGCACAAGAATGTACCAAGACATAAATAGCCAGCATTGGCAATATGAATAATTTCTTCATTATTTGTTTTTTATATGATTATTTATTTATGATTGTTTTTATATTAATTTATGAATGAAAATGATTCGATTTGTAAAGATTTGTTATCTAGTTGCTCTATTAAAAAATAAAGGTTTTCTTTTTGATTTAATGTTGAAAGCGTTATTTCTAAATCTTCCAAATTACTGTTTTTATTTAAGGTAATTTTTTTACTACCTACCACTGCTCCTTGCAAATTATCTTTTCGAATTTCAATAGAAAATTCTCCACCATTAGGAGCTAAAAGTTTTAAGTTAATTTTAGAAAATGCATCTAAACCATTTATATTAGGATAATTTAAATAACTTTTATTTGAAGTAGTTTCTACTACAAAATTGTTGCCAAACTCTTTTTTTACAAGTCCATCTGCTTTAAAATAATCTTCGGCTTCAATTTTAGATTGGTTAGCATTGTATTGACCAACTCCTACTCCATCAACTCTAATAGTTGCTATTTCACCATTTTCTTTGTAATGAATGTAACTAATAAAAGCATCTCTAAAATAACGATTTCCTGTTTGACTCATATCACAATAGGTATAATACCATTGGTTGTGCCATTGAAAAAACGAACCGTGACGCCCTTGTAAAAATCCGTTTGGCCAAGTTGGCGCATCATAGCCTTCGGCAAAACTTTCTTTTTTAATTACAGTATCTTTATAATCGTATGGGCCATATAAATTATCAGACATGGCATAAAAACAACCCCAAGATAAATAATATTTACCGTTGTATTTATGAACAAATGGTTTATCATCCGTTGGTTTTTCAAGATTTTTACCATCAGGATTGTATGGACCTCTAGGATTATTTATGATTAGTTCTCTTGGTTTTTCAGCCAAACTTATCATATCATAATTTAGCTTTGCAATGTAGTAATCCCATACTCCAAAAATAATATAGTGCTCTCCATTGTCTTCAAAAATAGCCATATCATATTCGTCAGTTGGGGTTAAATCTGATGCTAATAAAGGTTTTCCTAAAGGATCTGTCCAAGGTCCTACAGGAGAATCACCAACTACAACACCTGTTTGTTGATTTTTTTCTGAAAAATACCAGTAATACTTTCCATTTTTTTCGCCAACATCGGTTGCCCAACAACCTTGAAACCCTTCGCCTATATAAGTATCTTTTGGATCTAAAACACTGCGCTTTGTCCAATTTACCAAATCTGGAGAAGACCAAATCCACCAATCTTCCATAATAAATGCCTTATCTTCAGCAGATCTATCATGAGATGCGTACACATAGGCAGTATCATTAAAAATATGAATATGAGGATCATTCAACCCTTGATTTGGCACAATAGGGTTTTGAGCGCTACTTAAAATAGTAAAGAATAAAAAAAGAAAAGTAGTTTCTAATTTATTTTTAAATGGATTCGACCTCTTCATTTTGTTTCTGTTTCTATTATATTGATATTAGATGCTAAATATAAAACTTGTAAAATATAAGATTATCCTGTACTATAATGGTTCATAAAAAATATTTAACAAAGAAGCTGTTAAATCTTATTACACAGTGTAATTATTTATTTTTCAACTTTGCTTTAATAACTATTCATTTATAATAACTTCTGCATTATTACTAGCATTTACTTTGTCATTTCCTCTTAAAAAATCAACGTAAACAGCCATTGACTGTTCATTTTTTGACTGAATTTGAACTTGTTTAGTTTTTAACAACTGTCCTTCACCTAAGTAAATATTTTGCAGTTTATTGTTTTCATCAAAAGTTAAAACAGCAAAAGCACCTTTAAAATAAAGATCAATTTTTTTATTTTCATAAACAGCATCTTGATCTTGAGAGATAATATATTGTGTACAAATTTTATTTTCTATGCTACTTACAACCATAAAACCTTTAAAAATGCCATTTTCTTCTAATTTAGTTACAGATTGAATGCCATTTTTTGAATTTTCATCAAAACTTGGCTCATAAATTACAGCAAAAGGATTTGTCCAAGCCGCTCCTTTTTGACGAATAACCAATGTAGGCGTTGGTAAATTTTCATAAGCTACAGGCGCTTCAAAAGTTTTAGGTGCCATTACTTTGGTGTATTCTCTATTTTTATTTCCTACAACAAAAACATTCATATAAGATTTTTTGCTGAGTTTATTTAGCTCAAACTGGGCTTTTATATCAGCTTCATAAATGCTTGATGATTTTACATCTTTAAAAAAGTGCCACCCTGGATTTCTATATTTTTTATTATTAAAATAGGGTGCATTTGCATTTTCATTATATCGATTTTCGTCTGACTTTAAAAATAAATCCTTGTTCAAAAAGTTTAATTCATCTCCTATATTGTGATACAAATAATCATGATACTCATTAGCCAAAGCAGATTTTGAACGAAAAACATCAACAAAATAACCAGTGGTTGGCGAGGTTCTAATTAGCGCCATGGTTCTTTCTTGTGTTGCTTCGGCTTTACCTCCTTTATCATCTAAAAAACGAGTTCTTGTAAAAGAATGATTTGGTGAAATTGCCTTTTCTAAAGGCATTGGTTCCATGGTTACTAATTCTACAGTATTCATACCTAAATTCACCCAATCACCTTCACCTTGACTTGCTCCGTTTACAATTACTGAATTGTGCGCTGCAAATAATCTAGAATAGTTTTCATGTAAATCTGTTCTATATTGTCCACGTCCGTGGTCAACTCCAAGTACTTCACCCAAGCCGTATAACTCCATATCCATTCCACCCGCATGACCGTGTACCATATGTGCACCACCAACAAAACACATCAATCCGTCTTCAGATTTATTTGTTGAACTTAAATTGCGCTGTAAAAAAACACCTGCATGAGAAAATTGATCTGTTCTAGGTAAATTGGTACTTTCTAAAGAATACGCTTTTGTTGTTTGAAGCCACAGCAATTGAGTTGGTTCATAATAAACAGAAGCTCCAAATGAACGTTTACCCACTATTGCTCTAGAATATTTACCATCGTTGATACTTTTAGTTAAAAGTGGCCCAAATTTATCGGTCAATTTATTTACACTATCTTGTTTTCCTAAAAGATAAGCCATATCATAAGACTCATAAGGCACTTCAAATGTTCTATGCCCATCTCCAAATCTCACAATTTCATCATTTGGATAACGAATACTATTCCACCTGTCTAACGAAAAAGGAATTTTATAATATTTTTGACCCAATTTTAAACTTGGATTGTATTTGTTTAAAATAAGCATCATTCGTGTTGTATAGGCAGCTACTCCATTTGAATATTGAGAAGTTTCAGGATATACATCACCTTCATTTATATAGTTTGCTGAGATATCTGGCAATGCATCTTGCTTATCGGTTCCTTTTGTTAAATAAATATCGAGGTATTTTTTTCGTTCTTCTAAATTATTTAAAGCCAAAGCATTTTGAACCAAACTAAACGACATTAAAACCGACCAATTTGAACCAGTATGACCGTGATAAGCGGCTAAATTTGCATAAGTTAAAAAAACTTTTTGGGCATTTTCTTCTGAAAAATTGATAAAACCATTTTTACCAATATCATACACCTGATGCTTCTTTTCTAAATACGTTGCTATAAAGTCATAAATTACAGGAACTTGCGCACCAAAAACGCGTGCTTCCCTTAAATAATCTGTTGGATAAATCCATCCACCATTTCCTGTTTCTTCTGATGGTGTTAGTTGTAAAACACCTTCAACAAAAGCATGTAAAATAGCGGCGGCACATTGCGCATAACTTTCATCTTCCGTTAAAAAATAAAGCACACCACAATCTATACCAATTTGCAGATATTTATTCAATACAAATCGATCTTGGTCTGTTGATCCATCAAAATTTGTATATGTATTAAATGGAGGTGTTATTCCATTTTTTTGTTTAGACCAATCGAAAGGTAACTTTGCAATAAATTCTTTAGGAGATTTTTTATACAATGCAATATCATCATCTAATCTATCCTTAAATTCTTTATAATATGCTTTTGCCCAAGGTTGGTGCTGAATTTTAGCAAGAATTTCAGTTCTATCTTTTTGTTCAACCCAAATAAAAGGACGTTGTTTATTTTGAGCAATTAAACTCAGGCTATTTAAAATAAAGAAAAAACAAATTATATACTTTGATAATTTAGCCATATTTTTATTTTTTACAGAACAACCTTTTTCTATATATAGCTGATGGTAATTTACCTGATTCAACTAATATTATATTGGGTTCCTTTTTAGTTCAGCTTTAACTTTATGTTCTAAAACCTTTATTTTATTATTATTTTTTTTACCAATCTTCCTTCTTCTGAAGATAATTCAAGAAAATAAATACCTTCAGCATAATTTGATAAATTCAACATATTATGCTTTACAACACCTTCTTCTAAAACCTGACCTAACATTGTTATTAGTCTATAATTTGGGTTTAAAATACTTGTGCTAATATTGAATATACCATTACTTGGATTTGGATAAATAGCAATTTGATTTTGATCCAAATCACCAACACCTAAAGTTGATTTAAGGTACAACTCAATTTTATCAGGCCTACTAGATAACGATGTTTTTTGAGTTAGTTTGATTACATTTTCTCCAAGCACAAGGTTTATATTTGGAATTTTAGTTTCTAAAAACACATCCCAATCAAAGGAACGGGTAATTAAAACACTATTATACAAAACACCATTTATTTCGATATCCATAATAGAATCGTCTCTATTTCTATTGGCTGCAAATAGTATAAAATCATAAGGTCCAGGTGTGGTTACTTGAAATCTATATTCTAAAAACTGATTGTTAGAAAAAGAACCAATTACTTTAGCATTTGAAGCTGCAGGATTGTCTTCTATAACAATATCAGTGGAAGCCGTGGTAAAATTCTCTGCCTCGAGTTTGTAGTCTGGAAGCTTCACTACCGGCGCATCCACTTCAGATAGATTCAACACTTTTAAATGCAAAGGTCTTGCATCTCCACTGGTATTTTCCATCAAATAAACGTACAATTTATTTCCTTCAACAAAAGCATCAAAATGCATGAAGTTTTCTGTTCCCTCATCTGTAAATACAATCTTCCAGTCGTTTTGTCCTTCTAAAGTTGTTTTTACATTTACTTTTCCTGCTAAAAGTTCAACCATAAATACGTGGTTTTTATAACTATAAATTTCACCTCTAACTTCTGAATTAGGAATTATACCACCCGAATTACTAGAAAAATTAGCATCTGAAGCTTTTTTATAGTAATGCACATTTATATTATCTACTCTAGTAATAAAGTGTATGGCTCCGTTTTCGGTAACTGTCCAAGCAGGATCACTTGTAGTTCTTGGGTTGGTTGTTGTTCCATAATCATCTCCTGGCTGTCCTATTTGAACAGGATCTAGGTTTGGATTTAAATTGTTTATTATAGGTAATGTAATAGGGTTATTATTTACATCAAACCACTGAGTGGATTGATCTTTAGGTACACCATTTGTATAGGCATAATACAAGCCACTATTGTATGAATAACCATTGGTTGGCGTATCTGAATTGTTATTTGCATAGCGTATAGAAAAACCTGAATAAAACTTTCCATTTAAAAAACGCTCTCCTCCATACATGCTATTTCTATCTGGTAAGTTTAAAGTACCATCATGAAATAACCAATTATTAGTCCAGCTTGTACCATTATAATGCGCCATAACAATATCTCCATTACCAGAACCACCTACTCTATACCTTACCAAAAGACTTCCGTCATCTGCTCTGTGAAGCATTGGATACGTAATACGGTTATAATCTTCACCTAATTTTAAATAGTTTTGCTTTGGTTTAAAAATACTTAAGTTAAACTCTGAGTCTGGTACAAAAGCTTTGTTTTTTAAAGATACTGAATAATTAAAAAAATCATTTGGTAAAGAAGTTTCATTATAAGCATGCATATCATATAGTAAATGAATGGTACCATCTATGGTACTTACTCCAATAGCTATTGTATTATGCGAATCTCCTTTGGTTGGGTCTGTACCACGATAACCAACATGTTGATGTGGAAATTCTATAGTAACCCAATTAGCTGCTGGGTCGTTTAATTTTTTTCTAGACAACATCACATTACGCTTATCCATGCCGCCTTTATACCATGTTACAAAAACATAACCATTTACAACATCTATACAATCACCATGAGGTGAGATACGTGGAGAAAATTGGTAATCAACGCCACTTGTTCCATTAAAATACAAGCCATCTTCTGCAATTTTTGAATTGTCAATTAAACTTACCGAAAGTATCTTGTCCTGCGCATTAGCAGCACTTAATACAAATACCGAAAAAATGATTGCAAAAAAAGTTTTCATATTATTTATGTTGTTTAAAAAAAATACCTCGAGGAAAATCCACGAGGTATCCTTTTTTGATTAAATTGAAATTAAAAAGAGTTTATCACTAATTTTATAATATGTTTACCTGGTTCTAATCTAATAATATCAAAAGCAGAAGGTACTTTTTTACCATTATGAATAAGGTTTTTACCTTCTAAAGAATTTAACGAAAATTCTGCCACCATATTTGCAGGTATTTCAATTTCATAAGTTTGCAATCTAGCTCCACTATATTTATAAGATGCTTTTATAGTACCTAAAACTGTAGGAACTTCAATAGCACTAGATTTTAATTTACTCATTTGAGGTTTGATAGTTGCAATACTAAATCCTGGAGTTTTAGGTTTAATTCCCCATAAACCTCTTGGTATGGCATTTGCAGGTACAGCACCCCAAGCATGATTCCAGTCTAAATTGTTTTTATACTCTAAATCCCAAGCTTCCAAAGTAATGGTAGAACCAACACGAATCATGTTGTACCAACTTCTTTTATCTTTACTAGTTAATAAATCCAAAGCATAATCTGCTTCACCTGCATTGTATAGTCCATCCATTAAAAACTGAGAACCATATACGCTACAAGCCATTCCGCGAGATTTAACATAATCTACAACTGTTTTAAAATGTTCTTCAGGAACCAAGCCAAAAGCAAGTGGCATCATATTAGCGTGTAATGATGCATGGTCTGTACCAATACCATCAACATAAATACCGCGCTCTTTGTCAAACATTTGTTCATTTACTGCTTTTTTAACTTTTGCAGCTCTAAACTCAAAATCCAAAACCTCTTCTGTTTTCCCAAGAAGTTTGGCAAATTGAGCCATAATTTTCATGTTCTCGTAGAAAAAAGAATTGATTACAGTACTGTATGGTTTAAATACAAAACCATCGTGTTCTCCTTTGGTTTTACTACCGTTAAAATTTGCCAATGGCCAATCTACAATATCAGTCAATGGTTTATTATATCCTTCCTTGAATCCTAATTTATACATAAATTCAGGAGTTACTTTTGTTGAAGTTATCAAACCATCTTCATTAGATAACTCATACAATGTTTTATGTTTTAAGGCTTCGTAATAACGTTCTATAAGTTCCGTATTACCAGTATACATATAATCTGCATAAATTAACAACGCAACATGTTGTTGCCATTCTGTTGGCCAAGTTGGGTTTTCCATAAAATATTCGATGGTACGTCTTGCCATTGCATATTCTCTATCAGTAGTATAGTGACTTAATTGATTTAAATACGCATCGGCTTCATAAGGAATACGTTCTCTATCTCCATCAACATACAAACCATTAAATGTTGTTGCTTTGATAGAATATTTACATAAATCCCAAACTTGATTTAAAATATCGTTGTTGCTATCAAAACTACTTGCGTTTTCATCCCAATAAGTATGAAATGCTAATTGCTCAAAGTTATCAGCAGAAACAGGTTCTTGAGCTCCTTCAATTTCAGCATATCTAAATGGCATTAATACTGGCACATCTTTAGGTAATGCAATTGCTTTATTTGGTAGCGTATTTCTGGTGTCAGCTTTTATCTCAATTTGATATTGCGTTTTACCAGGCTTTACGTCAACTTTAACTTCTTGATAACGAATATGACTCTTTTGAGGCGGAGTTCTATTTACGTTTCCTTTATCATCTAACATTTCACTAATTCTCACAGTAATTGTGTGTGGCGTTTTTGCATTATAGTTGAAATTAAGTGTTGCAAAAGCAGCTTTACCAAAATCTACAAAATAAAAATCTCCTCTGTTTTCAAATTTAACAGGTTTAATTTTGGTTCCAATGTGTTGATTTTCGGTAGAAATCATATAATTATCACCTTTACCCATTGTAAACTTCTGTGCAACAGAATAATCTACTAAACGATTTTCTTCATCCCAGATTCTTACTTTCCAGTAGTATGATTTTCCAATTTCAAGTGGTTTTCCATTGTATTCAACATCTGTTGATTTTCCAGAACGAACTTGCCCACTATCCCAAACATCGCCATTATTTGCATCAATTATTGCTTTTGAAGAAGCTACTAATATTTGGTAAGCTGATTGAAATTTAGATTCAATTGGCACTGTCCATCCAAATTCTGGTTTGGTATCTAAAACTTTTACATTTCCACTAGGGTCTCTAATCAATTCAATTGTTAAATCTGTTGGAGGATTTCTAAATTCATTGCTATTTCTCTTAATTAACTCGTCACATTTAGCTCTAAGCTCAGCAGCTACTTTTTGGTATTTTTTATTACCAATAAGATTTTTAGTTTCAAGAGGATCTTTTTTCAAATTGTATAACTCCTCAACAGACTTATCATTTACATATCTAAAATATTTCCATTCTGAAGTACGAACACCTTCACTTGGTGGAATTTCACTAAAATCCCAAATATGCTCTATAAGAATTGTATCTCTTTCTATTGAAGTTTTTTCACTTTTCACCAAAGGCATCAAACTTTTTCCTTGCCAAGTAGCTGGCGCTTTTACACCTGCAATATCAGCAATTGTTGAAGTCACATCGATATTTAACACCATATCATCAATATCATTGTGATTGTTAACTCTTGGATCGTAAATAATAAGTGGTACACGTACAGAATTATCATACATTAACCATTTACCTGCCAACTGACGCTCACCTAAGAAATATCCATTATCACCCATTACAATGATAACAGTATTTTTATCCATTCCTTTTTCTTTTAATTTTTCACGGATTTTAGCAATTTCTAAATCTATACCCGAAATCATACGGTAATACCCTTTTAAACTATGTTGGTATTTTTCAGGTGTATCATAACGCCAAGTCCAACGCAATCTGTTAAAACCGTCTCTAACAAATTTAGGTTGTGCCATAAAATACTTATCATCAGCAAGAGCTGGACCAGGTATTGTGGTATCTACCAATAATTTATCGGTTGTATTTTGCCAAAAGTATTGCTCTTCTGCTCTATCATGAGCGTGTGGTGCACTAAAACTTAACGACAGCAAAAAAGGTTTATCGTTAGATCTTTTATCAATAAAATCTAAGGCTTGTTGCCCTGTATAACGTGTTAAATGAACAGTATCTTTACCTATTGTTTTATAAAAATAACCTCTTCTATCTGGATAACTATTGTTTCTATCATAATCGTCGTGCTCATCAAATTGTTTTTCAAAATCGTCAAATTTCACACCAAACTTACCATAAAAACCAGTATAATACCCATTGTTTTTTAATACCGTAGGATATGCGTTGGCCATATATTCATCTCTAATATTTCCTGTTTGAAAATTATAGTTATGCGAACGCTCGTGTAAACCTGTCCAGATTGAGGCTCTACTAGCAGCACAAATAGGTGTGGTTACAATTGCATGGTTAAAATAAGTTCCTGATTTTGCCAAATCATCCATTTGTGGTGTTTGCACAAATTTATTACCGGCATAACCAATAGCGTCAAACCTTTGATCATCTGTTAATATAAAAATAATGTTTGGCTTATCATTATTAACTTGTTTTTCTTGAGCTAAAACATTTTTAAAACAAGTTAGTGATAATAAAATTCCTAATAAAAAATTGAATTTTTGCATAAAATACTATGTTATTATTTGCGATTTAATATAAATATAAATAAGCCATAAATTTAAAATTAAACTAAAAAAATTCCATCCTGCACAATCCTGAAATAGCTATAGCACAAAAAAAACCTTCAGAAAAATTAAATTTTCTGAAGGTTTTAAACCAAATCCAAACAAACTTACTTATGAAATTATTAATTTCAAATATTTATAAAAAAACCAAATTTTATAAACACACTACAAAATAAGTGATTAAACTCCAAGAAACTATCTTGTACAATCCTGAATTTATTACATTTTTTTAAATAATTATTACGTAAACGATTTGGTACAAATATATACTCTACAACATATCTATATATATGAATAAACCCTCTATGTTATTTGTAACATAGAGGGTTTAAAATTATAACCTAATTGAAATACAATTACCTTAGTAAGGTTTGTTTCTTACAGGATCGGCAATTACATGCCCTACTCCATTATTAAATACATAATTGTGAGATCTAACAGCTTCCCACTCTTTTGTAGCCACATCAGGAAGCGGTGCTGGCTCTCTGTTAATAGTAACTCTATATAAAACATCTCTTCTAAAAGCAATCAAACCATCTTCTCCAGGAATCATAGTTTGAAATAAGTAATCAACATCTCTTTCTTCTAAAGTTGGAACCTGCGCAATATAAGTTGTTACAATATGATATTTTAAAATGGTTCTCAATTTTTCAATATCTGCTCTAGCCATTGTTTGATCAGGAGTTTCACCTGCTGGCACACTAGATTTACCTGTTACAATATGTATGATATCTCCAGTACCTGTAAAAGCATTGTTATTTAACAACAAATAAGTTCTGTTTTTATTGGCACCACTATACTCAGCCTCCATACCAGCTGCTTTTATTGCAGCAATAAAATAGTTAAATTGCTCACCATCAAATTTACCATCAGTAGTTAACTGATCTTTAGTTTGGATCCATTCCCAAGCAGTAAATTTATCTAGAGGGTCGCTTAAATCTACTTCAGGATCAAAATCAAATGATTCTTGTAAACCAAGATCACATGCTGTTAGTGATAATATCAAAGATATCATCCCAACTATTCTTAGCGTTTTTAATTTTATAAATTTCATTTTTTTCATTTTTTTAATTAATAACCTGAATTTTGTTCTAACAATGGATTTTCAATTAAATGATCAATAAACACAGGGAATAATAATCTTTCATTGGTTAATTGGGTTGCGCCAACTATAGTGTCTAGAATAGGGTTTAAGACTTCTAATGCCTTATCTGTTCTACGTAAATCCCACCATCTTTTGCCTTCTCCCAAAAGTTCTAATTGTCTTTCTTCCAAAATATAATCTTCACGAGCATCAATAGTTGCTCCAAATTCAGCTGATTTTACAAGAGGCAATTGTCTTGCTGCTCTTACCTGATTAACCAAATTTAACGCTACACTTGAATTACCCAATTGATTTTCTGCTTCTGCCAATAATAACAACATACCTGCATAACGATAAATTACAATATCCGTATCATCGTAATTTCTGTTATAATTGGTTTGATTCCATTTTTGCATACGCGCTTCTCCAATACCTCTACTTCCAAAACTTTGGTATCCTCCTTCTCTACAAGAAAAATAACGCCAGTCTCCATATACCGGAGCCAATGAATCTTTTAATTGGCCATTTTCATCAGTATAAGTAACCGTTTTATTAACTGCAGGTGCTACACCAGGGTATTTTGTTACCCAACCTAACGAATCTATTGGGAATTTATCTTGCCATTTTCTTTCTAATACCGGAGAAATGTAAAAAGATGGTATACCTGCAAAAAACAGTCCCATAATACCAGATCTATTTGCAAAAGTCTGACCTGGATTGTCTCTTTCTTCGCCTAAATCATAACGAATAGAAAATATTAATTCTGGACCAACTTGTATTTTACCTTGACCATCTGGCACTGCAGCAACTTGTAGATTGTTGTAAAATAAATTTTCCCAATCTTTAACTGTTTTCACCAAACTATGTTCACCTAAAGCAATCATTTTATCTATTGCTTTTTTTGCTTTAGCATAATCTTTTAGCCACATATAAACCTCTGCTTGCATACAAAGTATACTTGCTTTAGAAAATCTAAAATCACTAGAAAAATTTGACATAAGCTGTTCAGCTTTTAACATATCTGGAATTATAACTTCATTCATAATAGTAGTTCCATCAGTTCTAGGTTTTTGAATACCTTGAGTTCCTTCTGTTGGTTCTATAAATAAAGGTACTGAACCCCATACACGAACTGCATCAAAATAAGCAAAGGCTCTCAATGCATAAGCTTCAGCTAATAAATTTTTATCATACGCTGTAATATTTGGAATATTTTTAATAGCTTGGTTTGCTCTATTAATCATATTATAAAGATTATTCCATCTTAATGCTGAATTATTACCATCACTAAGATTTTGCAAAACCAATTCTGAAAGATTTTGAGTTGCAGAAGCTGCTGAACTTTGAATAAAATTATCTGCTCTAAACTCACCCCATAAGAAATACTGATCTCCATAAGTTGCTTGCATACCATCATATATAGCTGCAACACCAGAAGCTGCGTCTGTGTTATTTTTCCAAAAGTTTTTTGGTCCTATCTCACTTATAGGCTGTTGATCTAAAAAATCATCACAAGATACACTTAACACTACTATTGATAGCATTAAAGCACTTATTTTAACAATTTTATTATTAATATATTTTATCATTTTATTATTTTTTTAAATTATTATTGAAATTGTACTTTTAACCCAAGAATAATTTCACGGTCATTAGGATATCTTAAATCATCAAGACCTGGATTTAAAGGATTACCTCTATTACCTAACTCTGGATTGTAACCAATGTAGTTTGTCCAAGTTAATACATTGTTAACAGCTAAACTTAAAGAAACTTTCTCTAAACCTTTTACACTAGCAATAACATCTTTAGGTAAGCTATAGTCTAGTTTAATATATCTTAATTTGATATAATCACCCGATGTAACATAGAAACTATTAGGCGCTTCTCTATTTTGAGTAACTCTTGTTAATCTTGGATAAACTGTAATATCACCTGGGTTTTTCCATGCACCTTCAATACGGTCTGGACCTGGAGTTTCACCTGATGAGTTTAAATCATTTCTACTTTCATCCCATCTTCTATATAAATCATTTCCAAAGTTATAGTCAAAAAGTAAACCTAATCTAAAATTCTTATATCTAAAATCGTTAGAAAAACCACCAAAGTATTTAGCAAGACCATTACCAATAACTTGTCTATCAACAGCAGTAATATCAAAGTTACCATCTACATCTTCCCAAATAATATCACCACCTTGTAGTGTTTGTCCGGCATTTTTCATTTTATTAACAGTACCTGTATATTCTGCACCGTTTAATGTATAATTTACAAAAGTTCCTTCTTCAAAATTAGGTGTTAATCTAACCCCTTCATTTGAATATGCATTTGACTCATCATATTGGTAAATTCCTAAATTTTTAAATCCATATATGTTACCAATTGGTTGTCCTTCTTCAATATAATATGGACCTGATTCAAATGGTGTATGACCATCTAATTTTGTAACTTTATTTTTTAAGAAAGAGATATTAAAACTACTGTTCCAAGAGAAATCTTTAGCTTTAAGAATTGTTCCACTAACTGAAACATCAAGACCTTTATTATCTACAGACCCTACATTTTTACGAATGCTTCCAAAACCAGATTCTTCAGGTAATGGTACATTTGCCAAAAGATCTGTAGTTGTTTTTTGCCAAGCATCTATATTTACATTTAATCTACGTTCAAACATAGATACATCTATACCAATATTTGCTGAAGCTGTATTTTCCCAACTTAAATCTGGGTTTCCTAAACGAACTGGATACACACCATTTACACCATTATAAACAGCACCAGGTAAGAAAGCACCAGTAAAATCATAATCACCAATACGTTCATTACCTGTTACACCGTAACTTGCTCTAATTAATAAGTTGTTAACTAATTGGCTGTTCTCTAAAAATGATTCATTACTCATTCTCCACCCAATAGTTGCAGATGGAAAATATCCGTATTTGTTATTTTCACCAAATCTTGATGAACCATCTCTACGCATAGTACCTCCTACCAAATATTTATTTTTATAATCGTAGTTAAAACCACCAAATAATGAAAATAATGAATTTGAGCTATTTGTACCGTTTACAATAATTAAAGTAGTTGGATCAATATTGTTAAAAGTATGAATATCATCAGAAACAAAATCGGCTCTTGAATCAAATCTTTCATCATCGTATTTTTGAACTTGCATACCTCCAAACGCTGCAAAAGTATGGTCTCCCCAAGTATTTGCATAGTTCATGAAAGTTTCTTGTTGAATATCATACGACAATGTAAATCTTTCACGTCCTGTTGGACCACTACTTGGATTTACAGTAATTTTTGGGTTAAACTCGTTGTATTTATTTAATCTAAAGTTAACACCTAATGTAGCTTTAATTGTAAGCTTAGGTACTATCTCAAACTGAAGATAACTAAATGATTGTGCTCTGTAATCTCTAGTTTTGCGTGTAGCTGTTGTTTCTGCTAATGGATTTTGTCTTCCACCATACTCTGGAGAATAATCTCCATTAGGCTCAAAAGCAGGATAATATGGTATACGTTCTACCAACTGTTGAAAAACCTGAGATTCACTTAATCCTCTTTGATCTTCAAAAGTTGCATTCAATTTGGTTCCTGCAGTAAATTTTTTAGAAAATTTAGCATCAATTTTAAGCAACGAGTTAAATCTCTTATAACTACTATTTAAAACAAGACCACTTTCATCAAAATATCCAGTATTCCAGTAAAAGTTACCTTTTTCTCCACCACCACTAAGTGATAAGTTTATTTGCTGTCTTATACCACTTTTTGTGATTAAATCTTGTAAATCATACGAGTTTTTATTAAGTAAACTCAAAGAATCTCTTTCTTGAGCCGTTAAGTTACCTGTATTATCTTGACGCAATTTTTCGTATAAAATTCTTTGACGTGTATTTGCTACACGTAAATCACCAACAAGCGATGTATAACCTGTAACGCTACTAACATCAACCTTAAGCTCTCCTGCTTTACCAGATTTAGTAGTAATTAAAACAACACCATTTGCTGCTTTAGAACCATAGATAGCTGCAGTAGCACCATCTTTTAAAACCTCCATAGATTCAATGTCATTAGGATCTAAGTTGTCAATATCATCTAATTGTTGACCATCAACAACATATAATGGCGCTGTTCCACCACCAAAAGTTGACACCCCTCTAACTCTAATATCAAATCCTCCACCAGGACCACCGTTTGTTAAAATCTGAACACCCGACATTTTACCTTGAATACCATCAAGAGCACTAGTTGGTGTCGCTTGCTCAAGTGCATCAGATTTTACTGTTGCCATTGCACCCAATACTTTCTCTCTAGCGACTGGTGCATAACCAATAACCACTACTTCTTGTAAACTTTCAACATCAACATCTAAAACCACATTGATTTTAGTTTGCTTATTAACCGCGATTTCTTTTGTTTTAAATCCTACATAAGAAAACACCAAGTTTTTTTGACCTGAAGTTAACGTAATTGCATAGTTACCATCAAAATCGGTAACCGCCCCTTTACTTGTTCCTTTTTGCAACACAGATACACCAGGTAATGGAACCCCATCTGTACCAGATACTACTCCTGTAATCGTTTCTTGAGCATTCATAGCTGTAAAACTAGAAAACAGAATTGCCAGTATTAACACCATTCCTGAGAAAGTGCCTTTTCTTTCAAATTTTTGTTTCATCTTGAGTTTTAATTTTAACATATAAATTAATTTTAAGTTCGTTTGATACTACTAAAAAAAAAATTCTATAGCTTTTCAAACTTAGAGCAATTTTGAAAACATTAGAACCAAATATTAGTAATATGATAACAACTTTACGACATAAAAAAAATCTCAGTATCCTGCACAATACTGCATTTTATTTGAAAACATAATATTTCTTATAATCATAACATTAAAAGGAAGAATAAGGTAATTAAAACGCTGTAATTCAAGATATTAAGTTTTTTATTTTTTTTACAAAACAACAGGCAAAAACTTGATTTTAGACGCTATATTTATTTTCTGAATTTTGAAAAAAAAATATACAATTGCTAACTAAAAATTGAATATTCTAATAATAATTTTAAAAAAGATATCCATTTACATTTTAACTTGATTTTAATGCAAAATTTATGTTTTTAACAATGAGCTTAAAACAAAAATTAACACCTCTTAAAATAACTTACAAAGCATAAATTAAAATTAAAATTTGATCTGAATTTGGAAAAACAGATGCAATTATTATGTGAAAAATTCATTCGTATAAATTAAATTTAACATCCTAGTCCGTTAAATGATCACAAAAAACAAAAAAGTTAATGCTAAAAATTATTGAATTTTAAAAAATCAACTACTTGTGTTGCTCATGAAATTCATGATTCTTAAAATTAAGATTGATAAAAAAGGGAGGATTGCTAATTTCAATTTAAAAAAAGCTACATAACTTTAATAAAAAAATATACAATTACAGATGCAACATTATCCATTTTAAGAAACCTTCTGAATAGACTTTTTATTTTCCAGTAAATTTCACCTTAGAAATCAGACTTTTTCACCAAAAAAGAACAATTATTTTTAGTATTTATCTAAAGAACAAAATATTTCAGTAAATTTGGAAGAATCCGTTAAAAGCTAAAATATTATTTAAACAGTTGCAATACAGTATTTTAAAACACAAAAACACACCTATTCAACCTTGTTAAAATTATCTTTTTTAGGATCAACTAACGTTAGTTATTAAAAGTGTACATAAAATAACACACAATTACAACTGAAAAATATCTAAATGGTTATTGAAAGTTATTTTGAATTGATTTTACTTATGGCAGGGGTTTTATCCTTTTTACTGTCTATGTATCTGATTTTTTACCCTGGGAATTTTTTTCCGAATAGAATTTTAGGCGCTTTGGTATTATCATGGACCATTACAGTTTTTGTTTTTATACTTTATTCAACAGATTTTTATACAAAGTATGTGCATTTATATGCAGTGCTCGATGTTTTTACCCTCACTTTTTTTCCGTTGATGTATTTGTATTTAAGAAATTACCTATACCGAGATATTAAAAATCCAGCACGGCAGTTTTTACATTTTATACCAGCAATACTATACTTATTAGTATTAACTCCATTTTTTATCAAGTCTGGAGATGTAAAACTTAAAATGATACAAGATGGTTTTCCGTTATGGTATAGAGTTACACAATCTGTTTTTAATATTATAATTATTCTTCAAGGGGTATTTTACAGTATTTTTTGTTTAAGTACCATTCACCGTTTTCAATATTTTCGCAAAAAGCATCTTTCAAAATTTCAATTATCTACGCTTGTGTGGTTAAGAACATTTGTTTTTATAAATGTAATTCTTTGGATGTTTGGTACAACCGGAGCTATTTTAGATTTAATGGGAATTAGCTTATTTATAGACCTTTTTAAAATATTTTATGCAGGTTTAAGTTTGTTTACAATTGTACTTGCAATTTTTACAATAAAAAGACCAGAGTTATTTTCAGAATCTGAAGACATTATCAACTTGGTTCGCTTTAACAAAACACCAGAACAAAAAACCATATCCGATCAAAATAATGAAGATTTTGAAATTATATCTCAGTTTATTGAACGCGAAAAACCATATTTAAAAAATGATCTTAAAATGCAAGATCTTGTAGATTCAACAGGTATCACTTACAAAAGAATTTCAGAAGTCTTCAACAAAAATTTCAACAAGACCTTTTATGAAGTTATGAATGAATACAGATTGGAAGAAGCCAAGGTTTTAATTAATAACGGATTTCATAGAGAGTATACCATAAGTCATTTAGCCGAAAAAGCAGGATTCAATTCTAAAACGACTTTTAATAGAATTTTTAAAAAATATACCGACCAAACTCCAAGTGATTATATCAAAGATTTAGATGAAACTTCAATCTAAAATATAGTACCTGCTTTTTATTTTTCATTTTATATATATCGTTTTTACATATAATTTCAATTAAATGTTTTCTAATTTGGGTTTCATTAAATTCATATTTACCTATAACAGCCCAATTACAAACCCTATCTAATTTCATTTTTTTTAATCAAAACGCCTTTTTCTTACAAATAACCCAAACATTCTTTAAGTCTCTATCATTCAATTCATTGTTACGGTTCTTTCATTAAGAACTTCGTATCAATACATGCAATGATACCTATAAATACTTAACGGTACTTTAAAATTTAAGTAAATAATTAATTATGCAGAAGCGAATAATATTTTTAACAAAAAATTAAATAATAATTAACTTAAATCTTAGAAATTATGAGAATTAAAACCTTATCCGGTTTAATGTTAGCAGGGATGTTAACTTTTAGTAGTTGTGTTAACAATGGAGATATTGACGAATTACAAGATCAAATAGACAACTTGAATTCTACAGTAGAAGCCCTTAAAAAAACACAACAAGAAGCTTTATTAGCAGCAATTGCTAATTTAGAAGCAGACTTAGCAGGCTTAGAAGCTAGTTTAGGTGATTTAGAAACTGATTTAGGTGGTTTAGGAGCTGATTACGATGCTTTATTTGCAGATTTGGGTATGTTAGATCAAGAAGTAAAAAACAATGCAAATACTGTTTATTATGGTAACGTAATAACTGAAGCAGATTATACTGCGTTTGCTGCACAAGAAGGTGCTACTATTATTACTGGTAGAGTTGTTGTTAGTGGTAACGCACATGTTTCTGCACTTGCTAACATTAAATTAATTGGTAAAAGCCTTGAAATTAAAGGTGGTTCTACAATTACTTTCCCTGCTTTAAAAAGTGTTGGTGAAAACTTAATGGTTTCAGATTTAAGCTCTACTGCTACTCTAAACTTAGCTTCATTAGCTTCAATTGGTGGAGATGTAAAAGTTATGAATAATGAAGGACTTACCGAATTTATAGCTAATGAGCTATTGTTAATAGGTGGAGGTTTAAGTACTAAAGAAAATTCAACTTTAGCTACTTTAAGTTTTGCTAAACTAGACCAGGTAAGTGAAATTAATATTGATGAATTTTTAGCTAATGATCCAAATTATACAAATATAGGAAAGTTAACTACATTAAATTTATCTGGTGCAAATGTTAATGGCGATGTATTTATGACTCGTGTAGGTGATGTTGATATGCTTTCTTTAGGAAATATCAAAGGTGGCTTTACATTAACATATACATATATAAAAAACATTTCTATAAATGGTGAGTCTATTGGAGATGACTTTACAGTACAATACAATGCCAAATTGCAAACTATTGAAACGCCTAACTTAACTAGAATTGAAGGTGGTATAGATATTTCTGGAAATGTTGGTGATTCTTTTGCAGGATTTACTTCATTAACAGTTTTACCTTCTTTCTCAGCTTTAAAATATATTGGAGGAGATCTTACTATTCAAAGTAATAGTGATTTAACTTCTGCAGACTCTTTTAATGCTGTTACTGAAATTACTGGTAATATGATTAATATTACTGGAAACGGAAATTTTGAAAGTATGACTATCTTAAATGCTTTAACCAATGTTTATCACAATTACAACTATGCCTCAGTTAATTTAAGTGTTAAAACCAATTGGTTTAATGGGTTTGGAGAAGTAACACAATTGAACAATGTTAATGTTGAAATTAACACGCTATCAACAGATGATGGTGGTTTTGGAGGGTGGTCTTCAACAAATTCAGCTGCTAGTACTTTAGGTGATGTTGTGAAATTAGAAGGTTTTGGTAAATTAACTCAATCATATACGCTTCAATTACGTTTAGAAGACGTAACAGATTTTAGTGCTTTTGCATCTTATACAAATTTTACAGACTGGCAAGAAGGTTTATATATTCAAATGCCTGTTAATGGTGTAGGTTTGTGTTCAATGGCTGCATTTTTAACAAAAGTTAAAACAGGTGGAAATTTTGATAATAAACCAGTGAAGTTTGAAGAAATGGTACCTAATGAATGGGGATTTTCTAGCCCTGTAGAAGTAGATAGAGATACTGCTGTTGATCAATTACTTGCTCCTTGTGCAGTATAATTTAAAATCTAATTAAAATAGATTTATAAAAATCAATTTTTTAGCACCCCTATTATGGGGTGCTGAAAAATTAATTACACTTATGCCTTCATAATTAGAAGGTAATCCAACACAATTATAACATTATATTAATTCAATAAAGAATGAAAAGACTAAAAGGCTGCCTTATTTTATTGTTCCTTATGGGGGTAAATTTCACCTTTGCCCAGTCAATAACGGTAGAAGGCAATGTGAATGATGAAAACGGACAACCATTACCAGGGGTAACAATTGTTGTAGCAGGAACTAGCCAGGGATCATTAACAGATTTTAATGGTTACTATACAATTTCTGCACCTAGCGGAAATGCAAAGCTTGTCTTTTCGTATATCGGAATGCAAACGCTAACAGTGCCAATTAACAATAAGTTGGTTGTAAATGCTGTATTACGAGAAAATTTAGAGCAATTAGAAACCGTTATGATTGTTGCTTACGGTACTACAACAAAAGAAGCTTACACAGGAGCTGCTGCCATTGTAGATAATGAAATTATTGAAGACCGACCAGTTAGTTCGTTTGAAAAAGCGTTACAAGGTACAACTCCGGGACTTATGGTATCAAACAGTTCTGGGCAACCAGGTGCTGAAGCTACGGTAAGAATTAGAGGAATTGGTTCTTTAAGTGCAGGAAGTGCACCTTTATATGTTCTTGACGGAGTACCAATGTCAGGATCAATTTCAGATATCAATCCAAATGATATTGAAAGTGTTACAGTTCTAAAAGATGCAGCCGCATCATCACTATATGGTTCTAGAGCAGCCAATGGTGTGATCCTTATTACTACAAAACAAGGAAAAACGGGCTTTACTAAAATTAGTTTTAGTAGCCAATTGGGAGTTTCCCAAAGAATTTCAAAAGGGTATGATTTAATGAATTCAACCCAATTTTATGAACAATCTTGGATGGGACTTTACAATCAAGCAATCCTAGATGGTAAAACAGTAAATCAAGCGCAAGATTATGCGCACGAATCAGTTAAAGAAGTTGTAGGTTACAATCCGTTTGGTGTTGAAAACCCTTTAGACAGCAATGGTAAATTAATACCAGGCACTCAGGTGGTTACAAATACAGACTGGAGAGATGAAATCTACAAAACTGGTATCATTCAAACTTACAATTTAAATATTTCTGGAGGTTCAGAATCTACCAAAGTATTTATGTCTTTAGGTTATTTTAACGACTCAGGAACTACATTAGGATCTGATTTCTCGAGAATTACAAACAAAATAAATGTATCTCATAAAATAAACAACTTTTTAAACGCAGGTATCAATTCTCATTTATCTTATTCAAAAACAAACGCACCTCCAGGTGGTTCAGGTGGTGCCAATCCGGTAAGATCTGCTGAAGTAATTAACGCAGCATCTCCAGTTTATGACGGTGCAGGAAATTACGATTGGGGTAACAAAGCTATTTTTGACTTTAACCCAGTAGGTTTGGCTGCTTTAGATAAATATATTTATAAAACTAAAAGAGCCGTCGTAAATATTTATTTAGATGTGGATATTTCTCCATCTTTTAAATTCCGCACATCAGCAGGTATTGATGATAGTTTTGATGAAGGATTGAATTATTACAATCCAGACCATGGAAATGGTGCTGGTGTTAACGGGCGTAGTTCTGCCTCAAGATCAGACAATTTAGCTTGGAATATTTCAAATATTTTAACTTATTCTCATTCAAATGACATATCATTATTTGAAGTTTTAGTTGGACAAGAAGCTTTAGGTTCAGATTATTCGGTATTGTCTGCAGGTGTAACAGATTTTTCTGTTCCAGGTAAACCAGAATTGGTATGGGGAGCAAAACCAGAACAACCAGGAAGTCTTATTTCTTCATGGAATATGGCATCTTACTTATCACAAATAAAATACGATTATGATAGTCGTATTTATTTATCTGCAAGTGCACGTTTAGACGGTAGTTCACGTTTTGGAAAAAACAACAAATATGGTTTGTTTTATTCTGTTGGTGCCGGATGGAAATTATCAAGCGAAAGCTGGATGCCACAATGGTCTTGGCTTAACAACGCAAAGTTAAGAGCTAGTTATGGTACATCTGGTAATAATAATATTGGAAATTATGCTTCTTTAGGTTTGTACGGAAGTGGTGCAAACTACGGTGGGTTTCCAGGTCTTACACCTGTTCAATTAGCCAATGAAGATTTAAGTTGGGAAAAAATTCAAAGTTCAAACATTGGTTTAGATTTGACACTTTTTTCAAAATTAACAACTTCATTTGAATTTTATAACCGCAATTCTGATGGTTTGCTATTTGCAAGACCTTTATCAGCAGGTACAGGAATTGGCACAATTTTATCTAACCTAGGAGCGATGAAAAACATGGGTATTGAAGCTTCATTTAAATATAATTTAATTGATAATGATAACTTCTACAGTTCAATAGGATTGAATATTTCTACCAATTCAAATAGAATTTTAAAATTAACAACCGAAAAAATTGTATCTGGAACCAAATTATTAGAAGAAGGAAGCAGTATTTATCAATTTTATATGCGCGAATGGGCTGGTGTAAATCCAGATAATGGTAAACCAATGTGGTTTGTAAATGCAGACTCAGACGATAAAGATGAAAATACATTACCTGATTCGGCTTTTGAAGATCCTTTAGGTTCTGGAAAACAAGTTACCAGTGAATATACTGATGCTGAAAGAAAACGATTAGGAAACTCGCTTCCTAAAGTTTATGGTGGACTTAACTATGATTTAAGCTATAAAGATTTTGACCTTAACTTTTATTTATATTACAGTTATGGTGGTAAAGCATACAACGGTGATTATGTTGCAAATATGCACGACGGAACACAGTCTGGAACTAACTTAGCTGTAGATGCAGCAAATGCTTGGACTCCAAACAACAGGTATACAGATGTGCCAAGATATGTAATAAACAACACAGATCAGTCTGAACAAATGTCTTCAAGATTTATTGAAGATGCTTCATATATAAGATTGAAAAATATCAACTTTTCTTATCAGTTACCACAAAACATATGTGATTCATGGAAATTAAGTAGCCTTAGAGCCTATGTTTCTGCAGAAAACATATTAACATTTACAAAGTTCAAAGGATTTGATCCTGAAGTAGCTATCAACGGAACAACAAATAACAACATTCCAGGTGTTAAAGTTGTAACAGTAGGATTTAAAATAGAGTTATAGAAAAATGAAAATATTTGAAATGAAGACAAAATTAATAAATCTAATAAACGCTGCTTTTCTAGTATTGGTTTTAGCAGGATGTAGTAAAGACTTTTTAGACCTAGAACCAACAGATTCTATTTCTGAAGACGAAGTTTTCGGTTCTTATGTAACTGCTAATTCGGCATTAATGGGTGCTTACGACCAACTAAGTAGTTTTAGTTTTGGTGGACTTTACAACCCAATTATGGCTGATATTATGGGAGAAGATGTCATGATTAATTCAGTTAATAACTGGAATTGGTTTATTCCTGTTTACCAAATGAATGTATTGCCAAATTACACATATATTGACTCTCCTTGGTGGGCTGGATACAAATTAATTTATGATGCAAACAAAATCATCAACAACTCAATTTATATACCAGACGCAACACCTGAACAAATTACTAATTTAGTAGGACAAGCTCAAGTATTACGTGCTTATGCTATGTTAAAATTGGCAGAAATGTACAGTCCTGCTTATGCTAAAAATCCTGAAGCGCCTTCCATTTTATTAAATACAGATTCTGATAATTTAGACCTAGATTCGGGTTATAAACGTGCAAAATTATCGGAAGTGTATGCGCAAATTGAAAGTGATTTAATTGCAGCTGCAAGTCAGCTTAAAGAAAATGACGATAAAGGTTTTTTTGACAGCCGCTCTGCAAATGCACTTTTAGCCAGATTGTATTTAAATATGGGTAAATGGGAATTGGCAAGAGACCACGCAAAATTAGCAGCAAAAGACATAACTCTTATGGATGTAAATGGTTTGTTTACAGGTTTTAGCACAAGAAATTCTGAGACTATTTATGCCATTGCATATACGCAAGAAGATAACAATACATACTTATCATTACCTTCATTTTACTGGCCTGTTGGTGGTTATAGTTCAATGCGTGCAGATAAAGATTTTGTAAATAAATTTTCAAGATCAGATGCAAGAAAATCCCTTTTTCTAAAATTAGATGAAATAGATAAAGACCGCTACCTTATTGTAAAATTTGGACATAATAACGCAGTAGGAAACGCTGAAAGAATTTGTATTCGTGCTTCTGAAATGGTTTTAATTGAAGCTGAATGTGAAGCTGAATTAGGAAATTATACTGAAGCGCAAGATGCATTATATTTAATTCAAAAAAGAGCAAATCCAGGTGCTTCTAAAAGTACTGCTACAGATCAGGCATTAATCAATGAAGTTTTACTTGAAAGAAGAAAAGAGCTATTTGGCGAAGGCTTTAGATGGCAAGATATTAAAAGAAGACAATTGCCTTTTGTTAGAAATGGAGATCACTGGGTAAAGTTTTCGTTTACTGCTCAAGATCCAGATTATTTTAGATTAACATTTCCTATACCACAATCTGAAATTGATGCAAACCCTGCATTAACTAATTCAGATCAAAATATTGGGTACTAATACATATTAGAAAATGCTAAAAAATATAATAAAATATAAAATAACTAAAGAAATACCAAACTGGGGAATGCTGCTTTTGGTTGTGTTATTTCTTGCGCAAGCCTGCTCAAAAGACGAGGATGAGCCATTGAAGTTATTCCCCAATGCCGGACCTAGTTTTATAGATATTGAGAACGATGGTTATGTGGTGCAATTAAATGCAGTTCCTGTTAAGGCTCCGCTTATTGGAACTTGGCGAATTTATAATGGCGAAAATGGTTCTTTTGAAAATATAAATGACCCAAAAACAAAATTTTATGGTGAACCTGGAGAAACTTATACTTTAGGTTGGGAAATTGGCAATGGTAAAGATTATGGTGCAGCAAGTATCACGGTTTCTTTCATACCTCTTAATCCAATAATAGTAGCACCTACTGCTGCCGTAGATACCTTAAAAAAAAATGTATCAGCATACCTAAAAGCTGTAAAACCAAAATTTGGCGCAACAGGTAAATGGGAAATTGTGAGTGGAAACAACGGTAGAATTGAAAATAGCGACAATTTTAAAGCCGAATTTATAGGTAAAGAAAAATCGGAATACAAATTACGTTGGACACTTAAATATGGCTCAAAAGCTGTTTTTAAAGAAATTTCATTTGTTACGGATGTTTTAAATGCTGATGCTGGTCCAGATCAATTGGATGTGAAAAATCAAAAAGAAACAGTAGATAAATACTTTACTTTAGAAGCTTATTTACCTGCTGGAGCTTCTGCAAAATGGGAAGTTGTGGCAAATCAATCTTCAGCAACTATTTACGACAATAACAACCCTAATTCATTAATAAAAGGAATTGAAGATACCACTTATACCCTTACATGGAAAGTTGTTTTAGATGATTATACTTCAACAGATAGTGTAGACATTAGATTTAGAGGTAAATGGGGTGTTTGGAAAGATAGCAGAGACAACCAAACGTATAAGTTTACTGAAATGAATGGATTGGAATGGATGTCTGAAAATTACAACTATGCTGAAGCTCCAGGAGATGGTTCATGGTATTATGGAAGTGCTTATAGAAGTATTATTGAAGATGGTTATCCTTTAGAAACTGCTGAAGATCGCAAAAAATATGGGCGTGTTTATACCCAACAAACTGCAGCAAATTATGCTCCAGAAGGATGGAGATTACCTACAAGCAACGAAGTCTATGATTTAATTATTTCACAGGGTGGTTCATTGTATGCAAAAGATAAATTAACAACTGGTGGAAAAACAGGGTTTGACCTTAGTTTTCCGGGATATTTAGAATTTTCAAGTGGTTCAGATCCTGCTTTCAGAAATGTTTTTAGAGGGCAAGATATAACAGCTCAATACTGGACAAGCGATTATAATCCATCAAATGATGGTAGTATAGCATATGTAGCATCTGCAAATGGCGAGTCTATAGACTTAATTGTTTTATTTTCAAGTTACTACGCATTACCTGTACGTTATGTTAGAGCAATTCAAAAGTAATATTTCAATTTGTGTGATGCTAGATTAAAAAAATGACAAAAATGAAAAAAATAAAAATATACATGTTTCTTTTGGTGGGAATTCTTCACTTTGGTATTTTAAATGCCCAAGTTACAGATAACCCTGAAGATGATTTTGTTAAAGGTAAAATAAGACTTAAATTTAAGCAAGAATCTCTTATCAAAGCCAAAGGTGTAAAAGTTGTTGAAGGTAAAACTGAAACCAAAGAAGTTGGGTTGCAAAATGTAGATAAAGTTAGCAATCAAATTGGTATTTATAAAATAAAAAGGGTATTTCCTTTTTCTCCTAAATTTGAAGCAAAACATAGAAAATATGGACTTCATTTATGGTATGAAGTAGAGTTTGACAGCACCAAATCTGCAAACGAAGTTATGCGTCAGTATGAAGGTTTAAATGAAATAGAAATCATAAAACCTATTTACAAAAAAACAAGAATAGACGGCAATAAAAAACCCGTTATTTTTAAACCTGAACCTAAAAAAAACAGTGTAAATAATAGTCAAACCCTTTTAGAAACAGATGATCCTTATTTAAAAGATCAATGGCATTATGAGAGTAACGACCGTTTTGGAGAATTTAGTTCTGACATCAATTTATTTGAAGCTTGGGAAACAACAACAGGAAGTTCAAATATTATTGTTGCAGTTGTAGATCAAGGTATCGATTTTAACCACGAAGATTTAAAAGCCAATATGTGGACTAACGATGCTGAAATTAACGGTGAAGAAGGTGTTGATGATGATCAAAATGGCTATATAGACGATTTTTACGGAACAAATTTCAATGTTCCAGGTCCACTTACTCCTGGAGATCACGGTACGCACGTTGCAGGTACCGTTGGTGCTGTTGGTAATAACGGCATAGGTGTTTCGGGTGTTGCTGGTGGTGATGGTTCAGGAAATGGCGTTAAATTAATGTCTACTCAGGTATTTGATTATAGAAGTAGTGGTGGATTAAATTTTGCCGAAGCTATTGTTTATGGCGCAGATAATGGTGCCGTAATCTCTCAAAACTCTTGGGGATACAATAGAGATAATTACTATGAGCCTGAAGTACTTGATGCAATTAGATATTTTATAAAAGAAGCTGGTCAATATCCTGGTAGCCCTATGAAAGGTGGAATACTTTTTTTTGCTACTGGAAATGATGGTATAGAATCAACTCGTTACCCAGGTGCTTTTGAAGAAGTTATTGCGGTATCTTCAACTGGCCCTACAGGTTTACCTGCACCTTACACCAATTTTGGAGATTGGGTAGATATTGCTGCTCCGGGTGGTGATATGACAAACTTTGGAGAAGAAGGCGGAATTTTAAGTACGCTTACAGACAATCAGTATGGTTATATGGAAGGAACTTCAATGGCTTGTCCGCATGTTTCTGGGGTTGCAGCTTTAATTCTTTCTAAAATTGGAAATGAAAACCTTACTCCAGATGATTTAAGAAGAATCATTTTAAACTCTACAACACCTTTTAGATTTATACACAATAGCAAATATGGTAAAGGTATTTTAAATGCTGAAAAAGCACTTATTGATGACAACCGAATTCCGCCAGATGCTGTAACCGATTTAAGAGCTAGTGAAAATTTTCATAATGAAATTCGCTTGGCATGGACAGTACCAAATGATGAAGATGGTTTTAGCCCAAGTAGCTATTATTTGGCCATAGGTGAAGAACCTATAACTGCATCAAATTTTGAAAATCAAGGATTATTTTTAATTGATAATAACGTAGAAACTGGCGAAACTTTTAAAATTAATATTGGTGGCTTAATAAAAGAAACCAATTATTGGTTTGCAGTTAAATCTTTAGATCAGTTCGAAAATGTTTCAGATATTTCTAATGTGCTTGCTGTAACCACTTCTAAAGAACCTCATTTTATGGAATCAACTAGAAGTATTGAGTTAACAATCAATGTAAATGACAATCCGTTAGCCAATGTTCCTGTAACATTTTCAAATATTTCAGAAGGGATTATTTACTGGGAAAGTTTAATTTCAAACGAAACCTACTATAGAGAGCTTGAAGCAACTTCAACCGTTGCAAAATTAGATTACAAATCATTAAATCCTGAAACACCTTCAAACAATACCGATTTAGGTACTCCTTTTGAAGCGGTTAGATATTTAACAGATGCTGAATTGGCCGGAAGCTCAATATTGGCTAATGAACATTGGGAAAATGACACTACCGAATATGTAGCTGGTTTATCTTATGAAAATGAAACAGTTCCTGCATTTTTAGCTGGTACTGGTAACTCTAACGCTGGATTAATCTTTGCGACTAGATTTGACATTCCTTACGATTATTCATTTAATTTAACGCATCTTGAAGTTGCATTGTTGCCTGAAACAAAAGAATTTCATATTACAATTGAAGTTAAAAAGGGTTCTAGAAATGATATGCTAAAAGCCGAAACGGTTTATTTTCAAGAGTATTATCCTGATACAATTAATCAATTAAAATATTATAGAATTCCAGTTTACAAACCTCAAAAATTTCTGGATAACGAATCTTTTTGGGTCGTACTGCATTTTCCTAAAGAAATGCAAACACCTTTGTTGATGCAATTTGATAGCGGTGAATTTAATGATAGGTTTATCATGTCAAGAGACAACGGAAGAAGCTATGAACAAGCTGTAAATTTAGCACTTAGATCTGTTGTTCCAATGCTTAGAGCTTTTAGTACTGGAGAAGATGGTTCTTATGCTTTTTTAGATCCTAATAATGGTGAAATTCCCGAAAAATCAAATCAAAATGTAAATATAACTGTTGATGCAAATAATTTAACAAACGGAAATCATTTGGCTTCAATAGGTATTGTTACTAACGATATTCATAAACCAGTTGTAAATATTGAATTAAAATTAAAGGTTGAAGGACAAATTGCTGTTGTAGATAATACCACTTTAACCGAATTTGATGCATTTGCAAATGAAGAAAATAACTTAGAATTGGCAGTTAAAAATACAGGATTGGCAAACTTTGAAGTTTATGGATACACTGTTTTAAATGCTGGTAATACAGAAATATACACAGATACCTTAGTTGTAAAACCTACAGATTTTGGAAATATTCCATTTAAATATACTCCAAGTACTGAAGGAACTTTAAATGATAAGGTTGTACTAAATACCAATATTGGCGATTTACCATTTTCACTGCGTATTATTAGTGAAAAAAGTCCTAGTATGGACCTAAGTTTATCTTCAGCAAATATAACTGTAAATTATGGCGATAAAATCCCTGTTACTTTAACCATTGCTAACAATACTGATGGTGCTGCTTTAAACTATAACCTAAATCATTATAGTTTGGTTAACAAAGGAACTGGACTGCTTCCTAAAAAAATAAATTACACAATTAGTTCTTCTTTAGATCTAGGTGGACCAATTGCAAATGCTTGGGAAGATATTTCAACATTTGGAACTACAATCTCTAGAGAATCTTTAGGAAACACCATTCAACTTGGAATGAAATTTCCTTTTTTCAACCAGCTAATAGCATCTTTAAATATTGATTTACTGGGTAATATTGAATTGTATGGTTATAGAGCAATGACACCGCTTATTATACAAGGAGAGCCTTTAAACGTAAAAGAACTTACCTATCATACTTTTGGAGATAGAATGGTGTTTACTTTTAATTGTGATCTTTATAAATCTGGCTCAAAAGGCTTTGCTACCTATGGCGAAAGTGTAAAATATCAGGTGGTTTTATTTAAAGATGGAACTGTAGAATATCGTTATAAAGATGTCAATGTTTTAGCCAATGGAAAAGATTACAAAATCTTTATGCAAGGTATTGAAACTGCGGATAGTCTTATTTTTAGAGATTATGGTGACGCCCTTCAAATAAACAATGGATTTGTTGTGAGATTTACACCAGATCGTTCTATTTCTATGATTAGCGAAGCAAGTAAATTAAATGGTATTATTTTAAGTAACAATGCTGAAACGGTTAAATTAAATATTGACCCTAAATCATTTGGTTTTACAGCAGGAACTTATAAAGACACTATTTTGGTTTACAACAATACAATAAGCAAATCAAAAAGCATCCCATTAACTATCAATGTTTTAGGATCTTCTGAAATTACAGTTAAAGATTCTTTAAACTTTAAAGAACCTGTATTTATTGGACAATCTGAAACAAGGTATTTAAAAATTGAAAATAAAGGTGCAGAGACTATTAATTTAACTTCAGCTTCAGTGAATTTATCACAATTTACCGTAGATAATTCTTTGTTTCCAATAGCGGTAAAAGGCATATCTAATGTTATGATTCCTGTAAAATTTACACCTACTGCTTCCAATGAATTACTTGGTCAAATTTCTGTTGTTTTTCAAGATGGATCACTTTACAAAGCAATTGTTACTGCAAAAGGTTTAGAAGATGCTAAATATACGCTTGATTTAACGTTGCCAATTGCTGTAAATTTAGCTGGTGGAGAAAAAACAACAATTCCGTTTAACATAACCAATACAAGTAATACTGTTGGCTTAGAATATGTTTTTAAAAATAGCAAACACATTGCAGCTTCAAATAATGAATTTGGCTTAGCTATTGGAGAAAACAACAAAAAAGCCATTGATAATTATGGCTACACTTGGTCACTTAGTGATGCTTTAAAAATATTTCACAAATGGGAGGTTTTAAATTTAGAAGAAGGCAGATTAGAGTTAGCGCAAAACAAATACACTTCTGTTAAATTACCATTTGAGTTTCCTTATTACGGCAAGTCTTACAATACCATTTGGATTTCTTCAAAAGGATATATTTCAGTAATAGAACCAAAAAATGAACCTTTAGAATTTGAATTTAGGGTAGATGATAAATTTTATGGCGTTATAGCTCCTTTATGGTCAAGTATAAAAACCAACGACAATGGAGATGGTATTAACTATGAGATAAAAGACAATAAATTGATTGTTCAATGGTATGAAATGAAAGGACAAAATTCAAGTTCAGAACCTGGAACTTTATCATTTCAGGTTGAAATTGATGCAGATGGTTATATTAAATTTCATTACGGAGACATTGAAACTTGGGGCGGCTTGATAAAATATGGTATTAAAAGTCCAGATGGAACCGAGTTTATTGAAGAGCAAAAGGCTAATATAATGATGTGGGCAAATATTAAAAATAATACCTCAATTATAATAGCACCACCGCAACATGGAAATATTGAGACCACAAAAAAAACGGCTTTTAATTTAACGCTTTCTGCTGAAGATATTTTTTATCCAGGTAAATATCAAGATACTTTAATGCTTGTTACCAACAGTAAAAATCAAAAAACATTAGAAATTCCTGTTGAATTAAATGTTACTGGCACACCTGTTTTAGTTGCTACCGACACAATAGCTTGGAATGAAATTGTTTTTAGAACTAATTTAAAACTAAGAGAAAAAATTAGTTTATCAAACAAAGGGTATGCTAATTTACAAATAGCAACTATCAATGCTGAAGGATTAGAAAGTTTAACGTTATTTGATGAAGCTGGAAATAAAATTATACGTAACAGCTCGGGTGTATTGCTAAGTAAAATAAGTATTGATCCTTGGGATACATATACTATTTATGCCGAAATAACTGTTTCTGAAAATAAAAATCAAAACGGTGTAATAAACTTTATTGGAAATTTCCAAAGTATTAAAACTGTTGTTGAGGCTACAATTGTAGATTCTCCAGTTTTTAGTTGGGATGCACAAAATCAAGAATATACTTTAACAAATATTGAAAAAGAAGTTTATACTTTTAATATTGAAAACAAAGGCGAAACAAATCTACGTTATACTTTAGCACCTGCAACAGTACCTTATATAGATCCTACACCAGCACCTGTTTATATTTCAGATAAGGTTGGAGAGTACGAATTTGAAGATAGAGTTACTGTAGATTCACTAGCATTAGATACTAAAAATATAGGCGATGGTGTTTTTACACCTTGGACTTCAGGAACTGATTTGGCTTTTTCAAATAAATTTACTGCACCAGCAGGAGGTTTTAGCCTTACCCATATTAAAAGCTATTCGTATTTTGATAAAAAAGAAGAAATAATAACCATTATGGTTTATAAAGGTGGTGAACTGCCTCAAGATGGAGAAAAAGTTTATGAGCAACAATTTGTAATAAACAAAAAAGTAGATGAAGAGTGGATTTATTTTCCTTTAGAAAAACCATTTTTTATTCCTGAAGGAGAAGATTTCTATATCATCATAACACATCCTGTTACTAATAAATATTTAGGTTTTGATAATTCATATGATGAAAATATTTTAAAAAACTGTTTTAGTGGTGTTTATACCGGTAACGGTAATTACTACTGGTACCCAGGCTATACGCAAAGTGAATTTATGATATGGAAAATACGACCATTAACAGCTTCGGGCAAAAACCAATGGTTAACGCTAGACTCATTAGAAGGTGTAATACCAGCAGGTGCTACTGTAGCTGTAAATGCAACTATCAATCCTGAAATTGCAGGAAAAGGAACGCATATTGGAAAGATTATTGCAAAATCAAACGACATCAACAATTCAAAAGAAGAAGTTGCAATAACTTTAAACGTAAATGGAGCTCCAGAATTTAAGTTTTATCCTAATATTTATAATGATACTTTAAATATTGTTGAAACCGAATCTAAAGTTTTCAATTATTTATTTGAAGATATTGAAGGTGATGAAATAACGATTTCAATAGAAGAAAATATAAAGGGTATTGAATACGAGTTAACTCAAATTGGAAAAAATACAGCGCAAGTTTCGGTAAATACAGATTATGAAAGTGAAGGTTTTTATAAAATTCCGGTAGCGCTTAAAGATGCTGTTGGAAATATTACTAACGATACCATTGCCATTAAAGTGCTTAATAAAAATAGAGCGCCTGTATTTAATACAAAATACGAAGTAATTACACTTAATATGGCTTCCTCTAATAGTACTGTAACCATTGACCCGTTTGACATGTTTAATGATCCAGATGGTGATGCAATACAAGTATTGGCAGGTAATTACAATCCTGAAATTGTAGATATGGCATTGGGTAGCAATTATATCAATATCAATCCGCTAAAAGTAGGAACTGGTCAGTTAGTTTTTGGAGCCGATGATGGTAAAGAAGATGGTTTTGTAATATATCTAGTTTATGTAAATGTTATAGACGATTCAGAAACTGCAAGCGGGGTTCCAAATGGATTTTTCAATAAAATTAAATTCGATGATGCTGAAGTACCAGCAATATTTGCACCTAACCCTGTTGTAAATAATTCGGCAAAACTATATTACAAAATAGAGGAGCAAGCGAATGTTAATATTCAAATATTCAATTCATTTGGTCAATTACAATTTACAACAAGCAAGTCTAATGTAAAAGCAGGTGAACATGTTGAAGAATTGTCGTTTGAGCAAATGATACCAGGCTTTTATATCTGTGTTTTAAACGTAGATGACAAACCATATAAAAGTTTTAAAATAATTGTAAAATAATGTGGTAAAATAGATAGCCAGCGCAATATAAAAGCGCTGGCATTTCTAAAAATTAGGAATTAAATTTTCAACAAACAATTAACAACACATCAAACCGTATCTAATTTATGTCTTGGGATAATTTAAAAATAATAAGGAATATAATAAACTCTAATTCAATTTCATCTGATGATTTGAATAAGGAAGAGTATGATATCACCTGTGCTGAAGCCAAACTTTGTGATGGAGAAAATAAGATAAAAGGCGAATTAACAATTACAAATAAACGCATTGTTTTTTCAGCTAAAAACAGAGAAGACATTTCATTAGAATTGGATGAAATTGAACTGGTAAAATCCAACAAACACATTTTTTCAATTAAAGATAAACTTACAATTGTTGGTAAAAATAAAGAAAACGTATTTAGTTTAAATTATTCTGAAGATTGGGTTTCATTAATAGAACAGTTGTTAAAAACAAACACAAAGGGTTAAAAAATTATGAGTTTGATTATCCAAAATCTCATACTTATTAAAATGAATTTTATAAATCAATAAATTTCTTAGTGTTTTTTATTTTATTAATTCCTGTACACCATTTTCTGTTTGAATGACCTTTTTCATAGTACCGTCATTATTGTAATACAAGTAATCAACACAAACATTCCGTCTATAACCTCGCCCTTCTTCACCTAATTTATTTGTGTAATCTCCAACGTGATAAAAATAATACCATTGATTTTTAAATTCAATAATTGAATGATGATCCTGAGCTCCAGGAGCTTTAGCATTCACAGCCCCTTTGTATTTAAAAGGCCCATATGGGCTATTACCCATAGCATAATAACCTTGATCTACTTTATCTTTCCAGTCGGTCCAAGAATAGTAATAAACGTCCTCTCTTTTATGCATATAAGGTCCTTCTCTAAAATTGTCATGTCCATAATCAATTTTACGTGGCTCTTCGGCTAATGTTAACATATCATCAGAGAGTTTGGCAACCAGGGCATCTCCAAAATACAAATATGCCTGTCCGTCATCATCAATAAAACACATAGGGTCTATGCCACTTGTACCTTCCATATAAGTTGGTTCTGCAACAAAAGGACCTTGCGGATTTTTACTTGTAGCGACTCCAATTTTCCAAACCATTTCTTTATTCATACTTGGAAAATATAAATAGTAAATTCCGTTTTTATATGTAGCGCCAGGTGCCCACATCCAACCTCCATCATCACATCCCCAAGGCACATCCTTAGAGTGTAAAATCTCACCATAATCGGTCCAATCAACCATATTTTCAGTTGAAAACACATGGTATCCATCCATTTTAGAATAACCGTGACCTACCTTAGCTTTGGTCTCTGGATCAGAATCGTGATCTTGCGAGGTATATACCCAAAGTTTTCCATCTTTCCAAACATGACAATCTGGGTCAGCAGTTCGTATGTGTGTAAAAATTGGGTTACTTTCAGCCTTGAAAATATAAGGGTAAGTTATTTTATTAATTTCATTTTTGGTTTGAGCGCAAACAAAAGTGATTTGTATGACACATAAGAATATTGAGATATAATTAAGATTTTTCATTTATTGAAATGAATTTAAATTGAATGTATTTATAAATTTTTAAATAAAAAAAACGATGATTTCTTATGGATTTCCATCCAATTTACGAACCCAAATATTTCGATATTCTATTGGATCTCCGTGATATTGTAAAAAAATTGGTCCTTTTTCTGGATGTTCATTTGGGTAAGACGTAACTTCTTTATATTTAGTTGGCCCCTCAAATTCCTGATTATTTTGAACAACAATACCATTGTGTAAAACTGTAGCTGAAGCTTTCTCAATTAAAGTACCTTTAATGTAAACTGGTGCTTTAAAAATAATGTCGTAACTATTCCATTGTCCTTGAGGCAGAGAAGCATTTACTAAGGGTGGAAATTGACCATAAATTGCACCAGCCTGCCCATCGGCATAAGTTTCATTTAAATGACTTTCTAAAATTTGAATTTCATACAAATTCATTAAAAAAACGCCACTATTAACACCTTTTTGACCGTTAGCAATTAACGTATCGTTTATTTTCCACTCTAAATGCAACTGAATATCTCTAAATTTTTCTTTTGAAGTAAGCCCTCCTTTTTGAACAACAATATGATTATTATCTAACCTAAAATCACCTTCCCAAGCATCAAGATTAGTACCATTAAATAGCACTATTGCATCTGATGGTGGATCAATTGAAATACAACTTTTAGTCGTTATTTTTTTTGGTTTCACCCGCTCCAAACTATGAATACTATCTTTAAAGTAAACCCTCTTAACACTTTGTCCAACAATTACTTTATTGAACCCAACAACTACCAAAATCAATAAAAAATATCTGCTCATAAATTAATTTTGTAAATCTCCCAATTCTAAATAGTTTCCTCTATCTAATAACTCATAAAGTTGCGTTCTTTCTTTTTGGCCATTATTAGGTTGATGTAAGGCTATCATTAATTTTCCTTCAAAAGTTTTAAAAATCATTCCGTGCCCGCCATTTTCTTTAAAAATGAGTTTATCTATTTGTTTCCACGGCCCTTTTACACTTCCAGATTCTGAAATTAATTGACCTAATCCATAACCATTTTCTCCAAAGCTAGACCAAATCATTAATAATTTTCCAGTATTGGTTTTGTATATAAAACACCCATCGGTTACATACCCGTGGTATTTAAATCCAGTTGAAGATAAACTTTTTACCCATTTTGCATCGGTAGCATTAAAAAGAGTTTGTGGTTCTCCAACTGATTCAGACAAGTCATTTTTTAGTTCAATAATTTCCATTGTGCCGTCTTCTATTTGTGCCCATTCATGGCAAAATATCATATATGGAATTCCCTCTTCAACCCATAATGTTCCATCTAAACTCATCCAATTACCGGGTGTAGTTGGTTTATTTGAAAATGGTTCAAAAGGTCCTTCTGGATTGTTAGCAACTAAAATTTGAGTTCCTCTTTGATATTGTTCTGGTTTATTTGCTTCTTTTTCCTGCATTTCATCACCTGTAAAAGTTACAAACAAATAATACTTATTGTTGTAATAATGAACTTCGGGAGCCCAAATCATTCGCTTACCCCAATGATTTTCTGATGCTGAAAAAACTGTTTTTGGCCCCGTCCAATCCTTTAAATTTTTACTTTCATAAACTTCAACACCTTTAATAGTATCATTATCATCTAATCTATTTGCTGTTTGCACATATAAATAATACTTTTTGGCATTTACATCAGCTAAAATATAGGGATCTCTAACTCTAATTTCATCTAAAAATTTACTCTGTGCTTTACACGAAATGGTTACACTTAAAACTACTAGATATAGGTAAAAATATTTTTTCATAATGTCTTTATGAATAAAAAACCCGTAAGCTATAAATACAATAAACTAACGGGCTTTTAACTGAAAATCAAACTACATTTATTAACTTAAAACACAAACTATTCTATTATACTGGTTAGGCGAAATATTTTTGCTCCATGACTTTCGATTTTTGCAGAAAGTTCATCTTTTACAACACCAACATCTTTTTTCTCCCATAAATCACGGACTTTAAAACTACCTCTTAATGCTTCATCTTCTAATCGAAATTTTACATCGCGCTCTTTTTCACTTAAATTAAAAAGAGCTACAAATTTATCTCCATTTGCAGGGTCTGTAGCAATCCATATTGCCTGTCCATTTTCTTTCTTTACTTGTCTATTATCTACACTTTGTTGATTTACATAAAGTACTTCTTCATTTTTTAAAAACTGCATAGTACTTTCAGGAGTTGTTAATAAATCACCCCCCATCATTAAAGGTGATTTTGCAATTGACCATAAACTCATTAATGTGTAGTGTTCTGGAACTGTAAAATTTGACATTCTTTCAACACCATGCGGCCTGTCTTGAAGTGAAATTTTCCCAATAGGTAGCATATCGCCATCTGGCCAATGACCTTTACCAATAAAAGGAGACCAAGAATTTAATAAGTCGAAATTATGTTCTAAAGATTCCCAATTATCCCAAAAATCTCCCGAAACTCTCCACATATTTGAATTTTCAACCAAATGATCTGCTCTTGACAATGGTGCTTCTCCACAAGACAAACTTAAGACCATAGGTCTACCACACTGTGCTATTGCTTTGTGAATCATTTCAATTTCACCTGCATGGTACGGGTGAAACATTGTATCATCAGCTTTTATAAAATCCACTCCCCATTGAGCATATAAATTGAATAGTGAATTATAATATTCTTGTGCACCGTCTTTTGTTGCATCAACTCCATACATATGATTGCACCAGCCACAAGTATCAAAAGGTTCTGCAATGTCTTTTGCTGTAGCTGTACTTCCCATAATTTTAGTATCATTAAAAGTTGCTACTCTATGTATTCCACGCATAATATGAATCCCGAATTTCAATCCTTTTGCATGTACATAGTCAGAAATAGGTTTGAATCCTTTCCCCCCTGCTGCAGAAGGGAAACGCTCAACCGAAGGCAATAAACGACCATATTCATCCATAGTTGTATATTCTGGATATAATGGACTACCGTCTTCATTAAATCTAATATTTGGGTGTCCTTTTCTTCGTGGGGTATCCCAATTTCCAGGCTCTGGATGCCACCATATATAATCTATTACTGCATATTCCCAACCGTACTCTAACAGATTTTCTGCCATATAATCAACTGTAGCCTTAAATTCTTGCTCATTAATTCTGCAATCATAAGCATCAAAACTATTCCAACCCATTGGTGGTGTTTGCGCTACTAGTTCAAGAACATTTTGCTCATCGACTTTTACAGTACTTGATTCTGCTTGACTTGGCTTTGTATTACAGGATATAACAGTTAAGCATACAAAAGCATGTATTATTTTAGCTATTTTCATTATTCTTGAAATTTTGATTCGGCACTGATCTCATCAGAAAAAAGAGACAACATACGATGTTCTGTATGAGCATTTTCCATAGCTCTACTTAATTCTGTAACTTTTTCAGGATTTTCCTTAATAACATTATTAGTTTCTGAAGGATCTAATTTTATATTGTATAATTCTTCAACAACATCAACTGTATGGTCTCTTACATTTAATTTAATATACTTCCAATCACCAACTCTAATTGCCTGTCTTCCTCCTTGCTCATAGAATGCCCAATATAGGTACTCATGTTCTTTTTGCTCTTCAGTATTTCCTAACAGGGTAGGTAAAAATGAAACTCCATCTGTATTTTCAGGTGTATCTAAACCAACAACTTCAGCAAAAGTTGACATAAAATCCCATGTAGCTACCGGATTATTAGCAACACTTCCTGGTTTAATTTTTCCAGGCCATTTTACAATTAAAGGCACTCTAATTCCTCCTTCGTATAAATCTCTTTTATCACCACGATATATTCCGTTACTATCAAAGAATTTAGATACATGGCCACCTTCATTGTGAGGACCATTATCACTTACAAAAACAACAATTGTATTTTCTGCAATACCCAATTCATTTAATTTAGCTTCAATTTCGGCAACACTATTATCAATTATTCTAATGGTTGAAGCAAAACCTTTTTCTGGATTTGGCCAATCTTTGCTTTCGAACTCACCATAACTAGGTACTTCCATACCATCTCCTGTAAAATATCCTGCTTCATTATTTGCGTGTGGTATATTTAAACAGTAATATAAAAAGAAAGGATTGCTTTTATTATCTGCTATAAATTTTAATGCATCTTCTTGCAATTTATCAATTGCATAGGTTTCTTTAACTTTAGCTACACCAGTACCTTCTTTCATACCTTTTTCGTAATCATAAGACCAGTCTGTTTTATTTCCTTTTAGAATTTCTTTTACACCATCTCTATATAAAAATTCAGGATAGAAATTGTGCGCATGCCACATATTAACATAACCATAAGCATGTTCAAAACCATTACGAGCAGGATCATTTGGTTCTGGATGATTTCCAACACCCCATTTTCCAATTACAGCACTTTTATAACCTTCTGTATTCAACATTTTTGCAATTGTTATTTCATCATCTTCTAACAATTGTCCTTCAGGCTCATTTCCTCTTACAGAAGTATGTCCTGTATGTTTTCCTGTTAACAATGACGCTCTAGATGGAGCACAAACTGTAGATCCGGCATAATGCTGTGTAAACCGCATTCCTTCAGCCGCTAGCTTATCAATATTTGGAGTTGTTAGTGTTTCTTGACCATAACAACCTAAATCACCATACCCCATATCATCTACAAGAATAAAAACGATATTTGGTTTTTCATTAGCAGCTTCTTTTAAAGCAACTTCTTTCTTTGGATTTTCTTTACAACCTACCAATACTAAAAGTACAATAACGGCTGCTTTCATAAAATTTTGATATTTCATATTTAATGGATTCTTAATTTTGTTTCAAAAATAAAGATTGCTTGCGCAAAAAAACTTCTGATTTGTTCTTTATTGTTGCTCATTTATATAAAATCAACAGAAAAATGCTCAATTCTACTTTATTTTAATGTTTGACGTTGTTTTTTTGTCTACAATTAAAAAGTCATTTTCAATCAACATCTTTTTGCCATTTATTGTAATATTTTCAAAAGTTATATTATAAACAGGATGCTTTACATCGTGTCCCATTAGTAAGCTTGGTATCTTTTGCTCACCATAATATGTTATATTTTTAAATGTAAAATTGGAAAGAGAACCTAAATTTTGATCCCATTTACCCCACCTATTTGGACGCGTTACTAAATGAAACATGCGCCAATTAGCATTGTCTATTCTTACATCTTTTACTAAAAAATTACTAATATGTGCTTTACTTCCATGTATGGCTGCAAACACCGCTAAATTTTCGTTATCCCAATGATGTTCAACCCTAATAATATCAATATTTTGCACTTTAACATTACCAAAATTGGCACTTCCATTCCAGCTTATCATAAAAGCCGCTCCATTTTCTAATTGCCAAATAACACAATTTTTCACCTCCATATTGTTTCTGTATAACTTAACAGCATCATCATTTACTTTAAAAAAACAATTTTCAATTAAACTATTTTCACCTGATGAAATACCATCTGTACTAAACCACCAACCCATCATTTTTATATGATGAAAGTGATGTTTTATTCCACTAGAAGAAATCATATATCTTGGCGCATGGATAATTGTAACCCCTTCAATTTCAATATTTTCAGAATCATCAACACGAATCATGTGATTGTGAGTTCTTGCTTTATAAGCTTCGCCCGATAAAATTCCACGTCCTTTGATTTTGATGTTTTCAGCATTCTCAGCAAAAAATTGTCCTTTTAAATAGGCACCTCCTTCTAAATAGACTGTTTTATTTGAAGGAATCATATATTTATCTCCTATTTCGTGATATCCAGCTTCAAAATAAATAACGTTGGGATCATTTTTTTTGGGAACATCCTTTTCTAAAGGATTTGCAAAAATGAGCAAGGGGTGTTCTATAAAAATTCCTTTTTCAAATTCAACCGAATAATATCCATCTTTTGAAATTTCAAATTCAATTGAATTTTCTCCAATAATAGCAACGCTGATATTTGCCTTTCTCGGCAATACTTGTGCAAAATCAACATTTTTTTTCAAAACCGTAACTTTTACTTTTATGGTTCCTTCAAAAGAAAAATTAACCCAAGAAGTTGATTTAGAATTATTTGTAATATGCATTGCATTCATTGCATACACAAAAACATCTTTAATTTCATTATTCTGACTTATTTGAACTTTATAATATGGTGAAGAAAATATATAGGGATTATCATTACTTATATTTGAACTTGGTTGATAAGTGACTATTTGAGCATTTACAAAAAAACACCTTAGAATTATTACCAAAAAAATTAAAACTCTAATCATTTAAACTTATTTTTTGTTGTATATCTTTTGCTGTTGGAATCAACAATTTTTCATTTTCAATTGAAACAGGTTCAACACATAAATAAGGCTCTGAATATTTTTCAGAACTGTGATACGCAATAAAATACTGTCCAAACTCCCCTTTAAATAACTGATTACTAAAAACCACCTGTGTAGGCGGAGCATAACCGTGAGGTGTTGGATATTTATTTTTCACCACCTCATCAGCTTCCTCTTCTAAAAATGTATAGATCGGATTATTTGTATCCCAATGCCAAGTCTCAGTAGGGTGCTTGGCTGTCATATGATATATTTTCACTACATACCCACCATAAAATTGAGAAAACATCAAATGATAGGTATCGCCTATTTTTGTAATTTGAGGTGCATCTAAATATTTAAAGTTATCCTGAAGTGTTTCTGGCCCTAAAAACTCTATTGGTTTGCTTTTTAAATTTCCTTGTTCCAAATCAACTTCAGCTATATAAAATCGACTATCCATTTCGTACACAACAAAAACTTCATCTTCGTTTTCACCAACAACCAAACTCCCGTGATTACTTAAAACTATAGGCGCATTTTTATTTATTATATCATATTCTCCCTTTAACGAATCGCTAACTGCAATTCCAAAACCTAATTTTTGATATGGGTTTTCGGCGTTATTTCTGTTATTAAATGTAAAATAATACTTGTTTTTTATTTTCACTATTTCTGGGGCAAACCAACCATCTTTATACCAGGCATTTTCGGGAATTAGATTTGTATTTATTAGTTTAAAATCTGTACTCCAACTACTTAAATTATCTGATTTATATAAATTTGGCCCTAAATATCCTTTAAAAGGATCAGCATATTCTGTACCTACTAAATAAAAGGTTTCATCTTCATAAAAAATAAAGAAATCTTTCATCCCATATTTATTTATGCCATTAGAAATTGGATTTACCCATTTTAATTCTGAAACGGATTTTTGCTTGGTGTCACAGGCTAAAAAAATGCTCAAAACAAGCAAAGGCCTCAACAATGTTATCAGTCTTTTATTCATGCAAAAGATGTTTTTACAAAAAAAATAAACACTTACAAGAACCCATTGCTTTTTAATGCAAACTCTTAGCTAAAAAGTACATTTTGCTATTAATTACAACCAAACAGTACTAGAATTTTACAAAAAAACCAAAACTATACCCATTTAAGCAACTTCAAAAACAGTTGTAGAACTAATTTTGATGTACTAATTATTTTTTAAGATGAACAATTTATATAAAACCGCATTAATTATTTTAATAATTAACATTGTAGGCTGTAGCAACGCAAATAAAAACGTTAAAACAGTTGAAAACAAATCTAAACAACCAAACATTTTATGGATTGTTGTTGAAGATTTAAATCCTGTTTTTAGCTGTTATGGAGAAACTATCAACCCTACTCCAACTTTAGACAATTTGGCTAAAAGTGGTGTTTTGTTTAAAAATGCTTACACCCCAGCCCCTGTTTGCTCCGCTGCCCGTTCAGCATTTATTACCAGCACTATGCCTACTACTTTTGGCCTTCACAATCACCATTCATCAAGAACCGTTGAAGATGCCATTTTTTTACCTGAGGGTGTAAAAACCATTCCTGAAGTTTTTAAAGAAAATGGTTATCAAACTTTTAACCATGGTAAAGATGATTACAATTTTATTTACGACCGCAAAAAATTATATGAAGACGATATCCAAACTGATTTTTGGTATACTTTTTCAGGAACAGGTGATTGGTTAGGAAAATTATCACCAGACCAGCCATTTTTTGGACAAATTCAACTCGAAGGAGGTAAATTAGGATTGATACAGGTTTATGATAAAATTAAAGATAAAATCACACCAATAGATAGAAGTTTGGTTCAATTACCTCCATATTATCCAAATATTCCTTCAGTTCACGAAGATTTTGCTCGTCATTATGATGCTGCACGCGCAACAGATCTTGAAGTTGAAGAAATTATAAATCAACTTAAAGAAAAAGGATTGCTAAACAATACCTATGTGTTCTTTTTTGCTGATCACGGTTACAAAGGCATTCGTCACAAACAATTTTTATATGATGGCGGTATTCAAATTCCTTTAATTGTTGCCTATTTTGGTGAAGATTCTCAAATTAAACAACAAACAGTTCGTGAAGATTTGGTAAGTGGTATTGATATTGGCACCTCGTCATTGGCCTTGGCTGGTATAAATATTCCTAAATATATGGAAGGTCAAAATATGTTTGACAGCAATTTTAAAAGGGATTTTATTATTGCTACCCGCGACCGTTGTGATTTTTCTATAGACCGAATTAGAGCTGTAAGAACTGATAAATACAAATACATTAAAAATTATATGCCAAACCGCTCTTACACGCAGCCTGCTTATAGAGACAGGAGAGCTGAATTTGTAGATATTAAAAAAATGTTTGATGAAGGGAAATTAAATGACGTTCAGGCAAAATACTGGTTACCAACAAAACCCGAAGAAGAATTGTACGATTTAGAAAACGATCCGTTTGAAATCAACAACTTAGCGTACGATGCTAATTATAGCTCTGAAATAAATAAACTACGAACCATATTAAACAATTGGGCAGAAACCTATGGTGATAAAGGAAGTGAACCACAAAACATATATTCATTAAAGTTTATGTATGAACGTTGGGGAGAACGTTGTGTAAATGAAGAATTTGATACGGTTAAAAATATGGAAATTCACAATGCTCCAAAGGTTGCTATTAAAAAGTAAAAAATGAAAAAATATTTAACCTTCATATTCATCGTATTTCTTACATGTAACATCGGTTTTTCACAAGTTGTAATTAAAAAAGTAAATGCCTTTGGCTACAACAATTGTATTGAATTAAGCAACCCAATTGTAAAAGTTATTTTAGACCCAAATGTTGGAGGTAGAATTTTAAGTTATGAATTAAATGGCAAAAATATTTTGTTTGAAAACCCTTTATTAAATGGTATAACTTGGGAACCTGGAATGGATAAGTTTGAAGTAAGTGGTGGCCGATTTGACATTGGCCCTGCTCAAACAACACCCAACAGAAACAGTTTTCACAATAAATGGAATGGTGAAATCACGGGTAAAAATTCAGCTAGATTAACAAGTCAGATAGATACTTTATTGGAAGTGCAATTAATTAGAGATTTTATTTTAGCTGAAGATTCTTCACATTTAAAATGTATTCAACATATAAAAAACACAAGTAAAACAATTCAGACATACGCCCACTGGAGCAGAACTTTTGCCAAAGGTGGTGGTATTTGTTTGGTACCATTAAACCCTAATAGCAGATTGCCAAAAGGTTATGCAATGTATCAACACCAAACAACATTTATAGATTTCAACCCAAAAGAAGAAGAAAATTTAAGAGTTCGTGATGGTATTTTAGAAATGTTGGGAACTCCTAGTCAGCCAAAATTTGTAATGGATAGCAACCAAGGTTGGTTGGCGTATAATTCAACCGATGACTTGCTTTTTATTAAAAAATTTGAGGCTGATAAAAATGTGAATTATGGAGATGTTTTAAGCAATCAGGTATCTATTTGGTATTATAAAAATGAAAAATGTGAGATTGAACCAATAGGCCCAATAGAAACTATTTTGCCAGGAGAAATTGTAAGTTTTACTGAAGATTGGTGGCTTTTGAAAAATGCATATCCAAAAGATAAAAAATTAGACTTAAACAACATAAAAACAATTGTTAAAAACTTAAAATGAATAAATTAACTTTAATATTTTTCCTCTCCATTTTTTGTGTAAGTGTATCCTTTTCTCAAAAGAAAAATACAAACACAAAACCTTATCCTTACGGAAACCCTGTGATTACGCATATGTACACTGCTGATGCGGCTCCAAAAGTAATGCCCGACGGGCGATTATGGATGGTGACTTCAGTTGACCATGAAAATGGTGGTGGTTATGCAACCATGCATGCTATACATGCATTTTCAACCGACGATATGGTTACTTGGATAGATCACGGTGAAATTTTAGGAATTGATGATTTTGATGTACCTAAAAATGAAGATTGGGCTATATGGGCTCCAGACATTGTTTATAGAAATGGTGTTTATTACTTATATTTTCCAATGCGCAATGTTTTGTCTGACGGCTCCATAGACCGCTATGTTGCAGTAGCAGAAAGTGATAGTATGTACAAACGATTTAAAATTACCAATCCTCGTATGACTGGTGTTGAAAAAGCTGGTCTAGATCCTGCCGTTTTTATTGATGATGATGGTATCGCCTATTTATATTGGAACCAACAATTAATGGGTGTTCTAGAAGCTAATATGCGCGAAATAAAAGGCAACATGTTTAAACTTGATATTGGTGCTAATAATTTTATGGAAGCCGCTTGGATGCATAAACGCAAAGGTGTGTATTACTTTAATTACCACACAAAATATAACAATGTGGTCTCTCCAGAAAACCCTAACGATCCTAATCGTTTAAAATCAAATCTTGATTACAGCATTGGTACTTCACCAAAAGGTCCGTTAACCTATCAAGGAACTATGAATTTTGAATTGGGTTCTAATGTTGTAAATGGTCCAAAATTAAAAGATCATAATTATGTTCCTTGGAGATTGACACAATCTAACCACGGAGGCGTTGTTGAGTATCACGGACAAGAATACCTTTTTTACCATACTTCAGCACTATCATCATGGAGACAAGATGAATTTAATGGTGAAGGAACTTGGACACAAAGATCGGTTTGTATTGATGCATTAAATTACAATGAAGATGGAACTATTATACCTGTTCAACAAACTATTGAAGGGGTTAAAAAAATTACTATCAATCAGCCTTTCAGCATTCAACTTAAACCAAAAAAAGCTTTTCATGTTGAAGGCTTAAAAACTTCAAAAGAAAAAATTATTTCAATTAAAAACACCAGTTCCATTTCATTTAAAAATATCGACTTAGGATCAGGTTATTATTATTTTGGTGTAAAATTATTAAAAACTCCTTCAAAAGGAAAAATAGAAATTAGAAAAGATAGTGTAAATGGCTATTTAATGGGCACCATACTTTTAGACAATAATAACAGCACATTAAACAAAGGATATGCTGATACTTTTTTAAGAGAAGCAAATGGCATACATCATATTGTATTAGTCTTTATAAATGAAAACTCTGAACAAACAATCATTTCCGAACCTCATTTTTTAGCCGGTTCACCTAAAAAAATCGAACACCAATAATAACTTTAAAAAAACAACAAAATGCGTTATTCAAAAATAATATCCACTATTTTTTGTATCTTGATTTCAATTGCTGCTTTTTCTCAAATCAAGCCAAATATCAATACAAAGCCTTATCCATATGGAAATCCAGTAATAAAACATATGTACACCGCTGATGCCTCACCACACGTAATGCCCGATGGTCGTGTTTGGATGGTAACATCGGTTGACCACGAAGACGGAGGCGGCTATAGTACTATGCATAAATACCATACATTTTCTTCAAAAGATATGGTTAACTGGACCGATCACGGAGAAGTTTTAAACATTTATGATGTCATAGGCTCTAATGTTGAACCAGAAGGTGAAGATTGGGCGCTATGGGCTCCAGATATGGTTTATTATGAAGGCAAATACTATTTGTATTTTCCTGTAAGAATATTGTACAAAGAAGGTGGTTACGACGAAAAAACCAGAAAAACAATCGCTTACACCGGAGTTGCTGTTAGCGACGCTCCAGACAAAAAATTCACAGTAATTAACCCTAAAATTAAAGGCACTCAAGGTATAGATCCTGCTGTTTTTATAGATGATGATGGAGAAAAATATTTATACTACGGAACTCATTACGGCGCAAAATTAAAAGATAATATGATGGAATTGGATGGTGAGCCAATTAAAATGGAAGTAGATGATGAGCGTTTTATGGAAGCTATTTGGATGGATAAAAAAGACAATAAATACTACCTTTCTTATCACTCTCATTACGACAAACCAATAGATCCTGAAAACCCTGATGATTTACACCGTAAAAAATCGAGATTGGATTATGGTGTAAGCGATCATCCGCTTGGTCCTTTTGAATATAAAGGAATTTTAAATTACGAACTGGGTGTAAATGTAAATGAAGGACCTAAATTACCTGGTAAAAATTATGTTCCTTGGCGCTTGTACCAATCAAACCATGGTGGAATAGTTGAATACCACGGAAACGATTATTTATTTTACCATACTTCTGCCCTCTCATCTTGGCGACAAGACGAATTTAAAGGCCCAGGAACTTGGACACAACGCTCTGTTTGTGTAGATCAAATTTCCTATGATGAATCGGGTATTATTAGACCTGTACAACAAACTTTAACCGGTGTAGAACCCGTAATAGTAGACCAACCTTTTGAAATTAACTTAGCTCTTAAAGATACAGAAGTAACAAATTCAACCTTAAAATTTGAAAATATCAATTTAGGAACCGGATATTATTATGCTGCCATTGAAATGAAAGGGATTAAAGAACCTTTAAAATGCGAAATTAGATTAGACAAACCAAACGGAGCATTAGTTGGAACTTTTGTTATTAAAAAAGATGGACTTACTGAAACATTATTAAGAAATGCAAAAGGAACTCACTCGATTTATTTAAAATTTAGTGATGAATTACCTACAAAATCAAGCATAAAATCAGTTAAAATATTTGCTGGTTCACCAAAATAAGTTTTTTGTTGTTTTGAATGTAAAAGTCAAGTTTATCATTTTAAACTTGGCTTTTTTTTTAGATAAACCAACTACCAATCAACATATTAAACAAGAACTAAACCCTTTGAATAAAATATCTATTACAAGTTAAATTATTTAGTTAGAACAAATGAGCAACACAAAAGCACATTATAGCTATTTGTAGTTGAAAAGGTGAAGTATACTTGCAATAGTTTAAATATTTGATAACATGAAACATAAATTATTCTTTTTACTTTTTATAGCCACAACAACAATTTTTGGTCAACTTACACATTACGATTGGCCAAATGCCGACGGTCAGGCTTTAATTTCAGACAAGTACGATGTATTTGTAAAAAATGGAAATGATGAAGAAATTAAACTGGAAGTCTTAATGTCTAATGCTATTTACGAAAATGATCACCAAGCAAATCAGTTAATGGGCAGAACATTTTCTTTCGCATCCGTTTCATTTGATAAATTAAGCGGTTCTAATTTAACTTTTAGAGTTGTAAAAAAGTTTGGAAATCCAACTACAGATATTGAGATTTCGCCTAAAAGCTATGGTATTACACCAACCATTTCTAGCAATGAAGTTAGTTTTAGCATAAACGATAGTGGTAAATATATTTCAGTAAATTTTGTGGATGCTGAAAATAAAACATCTCCTTCAAACTGGATAAAACACATGCTTACTATTTTTGTGGATCCACCTGAAGAAAACGCACCAAACAAAACAGATCCAGGTGTTGTAGTATATTCAAATTCAACAACTCCAACAGAACTTGACAACGCCAGTATTATCTATTTTGAGCCAGGTTATCATAATTTAAAAAATTATCAATACGCAGGAATCATAGATGATAGTGGATTAATTTCATTAAAAAACGGTCAAAAAATGTATTTAGCTGGTGGTGCTTTTGTTGAAGGGCGCGTTGGCCGTCAGGATTACAACAATACCTATCAAAAAATTTACGGTCGCGGCATTTTATCTGGCAGACAATATGAATGGCAAGATGCTAATGGAAACAAGCCTTATGGAAACATTGTTGAACTTGGCAAATATGCTGAAGTTAATGGAATTATGATTATGGAATCTCCTCAACATGGCATTGTAGCGCCTAACAATGCGACCATTACAAACTTAAAATTTTTAGGATGGCACGCAAATAATGATGCCATTAGAGTTGGAGCAGAAAGTGAAATAAAAAATAGTTTTATTAGAGCTGTTGATGATTTCTTTTACAATTTTAATGTTTATGTTCATGATTGTATACTATGGGCTGGTCACAATGGTGCTATTTTAACTTATGGTTGGGGTAGCTATAATGCAGGAGCTTCAACTCTTGACAATATTGACATTATCAATCCGGAATGGACAGGTTTAGGAAACAACAACGGTTTGGTTGCATCTCAAAACGCACTTGATTTTAAACCTTATAGTTACAATGCAGGATACACAACAACAACTATAAAAAACATTAGAATTGAAGGTCGTATACCTGGTATTGTAAATTTAAAACCACGTTCATCAAGTAACGGGGTAATTGATGATTTGCCAGTAACTGAAGAAAGTTTGGGTTACTTGGGTGATTTAGTTCTAGAAAATATAACTATTAATAAGCAGTTTGACAAAAACAGAATTAAAGGAAAAGAAAATGCAACCATTACAGGAAACAAAACTTTCTTTACTAAAAATGTTACATTTAAAAATATTACCATTGACGGTACAAAACTAAACGACAAAAACAGCTCTATTTATTTTGATATAGAGACAAGTACTACAGAAAACATTGTTTTTGACAAAGGTAGCGATGCAGATAACTCGGAAATAGAAATTGAAACATTTTCTAATAATGTTCAAATAACGCACCTAACACAAAACGCGCTTACATCGGTAAATAAAGGAATCGTTCAAAATGATATAAAAGATATAAAACCAGGTGGTGGACAATGGTTTGCTGCAGGTTATTCGACTGAGGGAGAATTTGCCATTCAATCAACAGGAGGCAATCAAGATGAACATGTAGTCAGAACATCAGATGTACAGTATGCCAGAGGGTTTGCTTATGTTTATAACAATAAAAACCAAGATGCCTTTGGGGTACTAAATATGTCGTTTGATTATTTTTGGAAGTCTCCGCTAACAGGTGACCGAATTTCCTATAGAGTTTGGGGTATTAAAGATCCTGAGCAAAATGGCATTGATGGTTATGTTAGACTAACAGGAGGTTCTGGTGCTTTTGGTGATAACGATGCCACAAACTATTTAGAAGGCATTGATGGTACCCAATTAGCAGGGTCAACAGAATTAGGTGTTGCCGAAGAATGGACAAAAATAGAATACACTATAAGCGCAAGTAATTTTGATTATATTGTAATCGTATTTTCTGGTGCATTTGGTACTATTCAAGCATCACCAACTACTATTTTTGGTATAGACAATGTGAGTATTCCGAAAACAAACCCAAGTATATATGATGATAAAATACAAATTCCATCTTTAGTTCAGGCGGAAGATTTTACAGGAAACAACGAAACAACAAGTGAGATAACTGCTGATGTGGATGGAGATAAAAATATAAACTTTACTGCAGCAAGTAATTGGGTTGACTACGAAGTTTATGTTTCAAATACTGACACCTACAAAACTGAATTTAGAATTGCTGCAGCTTCTAATTGGTCTATTGATATCATGAGCAATTCAAAAGTACTTAAAACAATTACTGGTGAAAGTACAGGAGGATTACAAAATTGGGAAACTGTAAGAGCCGATATTGAGATCTCAAAAGGGCTTCAAACCTTAAGAATAGCCAATTCTGCTACACCTTTAAATCTTAACTGGGTAAAATTTTCTACCATTGATGATGACAAAGATGGTATAGAAAATGATTTAGATCAATGTCCAGACACACCTATTGGAACAGCTGTTGACGAAAAAGGTTGTCCAATTTTTAAAATAGATAGTTCTAACTTTACAATTACAGCTACAAGTGAGACCTGTCCTTCAAAATCTAATGGTAAAATTTCCATTTCTGCCAAAGAATCATATGATTATGTTGCAATTGTAAATAATGTAAATTACAATTTCACAGATAATAACTTAACAATTTCAGACTTAGCTCCCGGAGATTATGATATATGTATAGGTATTACTGGTAAGACTTATAAACAATGCTACATAATAACTGTAAATGCTGGAAATACAATTGCTGCTAAAACAAGTGTTAAAGGAAATAAAGTTTATGTTGATATGGAACAAGGAACGGCTCCTTTTGAAGTACTTATTAACGATGAGTTAAAATTAACAACTCAAAATACTACTTTCGAATTAGACGTCAAAAATGGAGATAAAATAAACATTAAAACGGCCGTAACCTGCGAGGGAGTTTTCAATAAATCTGTTGAACTAACCAATGGTATTTATGTATATCCAAACCCAAGCAATGGCATTTTCAATGTATTTGTTGAAGGTTTAAACATCAACCAAAAAGTGACCTTACAATTAATAAACACTACAGGGAAAAATGTTTATTCGCAACAAGTTGAATCGTTACAAAAACCAATAAATGTAACTGGAATTAATTCAGGAGTTTACTTTTTAAAAGTAATTACTGTTGATGAAATTTTAATTAAAAAAATAATTATTAAATAACATACTTCAATTATGAAAAAATATATAGCTGGGTTTTTAATGAGTTTTATGCTATGCTCTTGTGGCGGAGGCGGTAGTGATGATACGCCACCACAACCAGATGAAAAATTAAATACAGAACCATCAACCCCATTATTATTAGAGCCAACAAATAATAAATTATGCATAGACAATACGGTTGCTTTTAAATGGGATGTTGCAACAGATCCTGAAAAGGATAAAATAACCTATCAAATTCAGATTTCAAAAGACAATCAATTTACCAAAATAGAAGAAACATCTTCAACTGAATCTACTACCAAATCTATAGCATTAGAAAAAGGCGTAGCTTATTATTGGAGGGTTAAAGCTGTTGACAGTAAAAATTTATCAGGCAATTATTCTTCAACTTATAGTTTTTATACTGAAGGAACAGGGACTGTCAACCATATCCCTTTTTCACCTGAGTTGATTGCGCCAATTACATCAAGCGTTATCAAAACGGCAACAACTACATTAGAATGGAATGCCAGTGATGTAGATGTAAATGATGTTTTAACTTATGATGTATATCTTGGAACAGAAAATCCACCAACCACTAAAGTTTTAGAAAATCAAAGTGCTAAAACTTATAACGCAACCTTAGAAGCCTCAAAAAACTATTACTGGAAAGTTGTTGTAAAAGACGGAAAAGGCGGTGTCACTGTTGGTCAGGTTTGGAATTTCAAAACTGATTAAATAAAAAAACTTCGTACTATACTTTTTACATTTCAAAATAATAATTTAACAAAATGCACCTTAAGTAGGTGCATTTTTCATGTAAAAGCTAAATGTTTTGAAAGAAAACACAAATAATTCCAAACCTAATTTGTTTTTTAAAACCTCTTATATACAATTAACAAACTGTTGATTCTTATCAGCTTGTATAAAATCAAATGAGCAATAAAAATGGTCATTTTAACCAACCAAACTATACTTACATCTATAATTTTAAACCATTAATAATTTATAAAACTTTTAAAACATGAAAAAAATTACATTTATGATTGCAACTTTATTTTCATTAGTTGCTTATTCTCAATCAACTTTTACTGAAGATTTTTCTTCAGAAATTTTAGTTACTGTACCACAAGACGCATCAAATCCGGGGTTAGATAATAGTTATATAAGCGCTATTGCTGCTGGTGATGGAAAGTGGTTTAGCATTGCAGGTTTTGGCACTAAAGACTTTGATATTCAAACTACAGGCGGAAATTCTGGCGCATATGTTAGTAGAGTTAGTGAAACCCAATTCGCCAGAGCTTTTGCTTATGTTTACAATAACAGCGATAATTCTGTATCAGGAGCTTACGATTTAAATTTTGATTACTTTTTCAATACATCGTTTGACAATGCTTCTACAACAAATGATAGATTTGGGTACAAAATCTATGGTATGACTGATGCTACAGTAGCAGGTAGTTTTGTTATGACAAGTGGTAGTGGTGATTTTGGTGACAACAATGCGGCTAATTACAATGATATCGATTTTGTACAATTAAAAGCATATACACATTTACCTCATTCAGATAGCTGGGCTAATTCTGGAAGTATCAATGTTGACTTTGGTGCTTCTGGTACTTACAAATACATTGTAATTGTTTGGGCGCAAGTTTTTGGAACTGCTCAAACAGGTAATCCTGTAGCAAGCTATTTTGGTGTTGATAACGTTAAATTACCTACACAATCTAACCCTCAACCAACATCTACATTGTCAACAAAAGACATAGACGAATCTTTATTTTCAATAGCTCCTAATCCTGCAACATCTTATGTTACAATAAACAACTTAGTTGGTAATTTCTCTTATAAAATTTATAATGTAACTGGTAAACTTGTTAAATCTGTAAATACTCAAGTTGAAAAAACAATCAATATTAGCGATTTAATTTCTGGAGTTTACATCTTGGAAATCACAAATGAAGACAATGTTAGAGGTGTACAAAAACTAATTAAATTATAAAATTCTCAAATACATTAGAAATAGTTTACACTTAAAAACCAATATCATGAGAATGGTATTGGTTTTTTCTATTATTAATTGGTTTAAATAACTAATCAAATAGTTAAAAATTTCAAATTTTATAAGCATTAAGTTCTTTTAAATACTAAAAGCCCCTTTTAAACAATTCAAACAACTGCTTAACTTTTATTAAAAAATTCAAAAAAAAATGAAGTTCCATACCTACCTAGTGTTATTTGCAATTTGCTCAATGTTAAATTTACAAGCACAAGTTATTAATTACAATTGGCCAACTACGGCTCCAAAATCGTCACTTTATGAAATAAAGGTCACACAAGATGGGCAAACGTATAATATTTACCCTCACCTATCAACTCCTTATAAAGAATCTAATTTTTACTGGCCAGATAGAGATTTAAGCGATGGAAACAACAATGGTTTAATTGGTTATATCACAGATCGAACTATGACTTTTGGCACATTTGCTTTTGAAGGAGAAATAACCATTGAAGTGACAAAACTTTATGGACAACCAGCTTCTAGAGTTGAAATTGCACCTAAATCATTTGGTGTAAATCCAACAAGCTTTGATGGAAATACAGTACGCTTTAATATTAACCATGATATGAGTGCGATTGCAAAATATATAGCTGTTGATTTTATTTCTGATGACAATCTAGATTCCGATTCAAACAATGGGTTTCACGTAAAAAACAGTGTCATGATTTTTGCAGATAAACCAGAAACTGGTGCTCCAAACCCTAACGACAGTAATGTAAAAGTTTTTGGTGAAGATACTGGTTATGAAACTGCAGATATTATTTACTTTAGAAAAGGCGATTATAACATTCATGATTACTACAATGCCGTTTATGGTGAAGACGGTCAAATGCCTTTTACAAAAAACAACCAAACTATTTATTTAGAGCCCGGTACCTTTATAAGAGGGGCATTTCATGGCAAAGGATATGATGACATAACTTTAAAAGGTAGAGCTATAGTTACTGGTCAAAATTACCCATACCATTGGTTTAGAGACCAAAATGATAAAAAATCAGCCTTTATTAATTTTATAGGTTGTGATAATGTACATGTTGAAGGTATTATTATAGAAAACCCTTCGCACCATACCATTCCCTCCTCAAAAAATACGGTACATAAAAATATCAAAATTATTGGGTGGTCTTATAATCAAGACGGAATTAGGCCAAGCAGCGGAGGTTTATCTGATCAGATATTTATTAAAAGTCAAGATGATTATGATTATGCTCGAGATCCACATGTGGTTCAAAACTCGGTTTTTTGGCCAACCCATAATGGCGCTTGCGGTATGATTGGATGGAACAATTTAGGTACTGGATATGCTGAATATAAAAACATGGCATATATAAATAGTGAAACCAAGTCGTTTAATAAAAACAATACCGGGATTATAGGCTCACAAGCCGATGACGGTATAAAACTTACCAATAATTATCTTGAAGATTTGGTAATTGAAGATGACCATGCGTATTTAGTTAATGTAACACTTAGTCAAAATGGCGCATTAGATGCTGGTTACTTAAACAATTTTACTTTTAAAAATATTACCACCGAATATCCGTTCAGACTTTCAAATAAACAAAAAGCTATTCAACGAATGAATGGATTGCCAAATAACTGGCTTGACGGATGGAATTTTATAAACGTTATTATTGATGGTGTTTTATTAACTTTTGACAATCACCAAGATTATTTTAATATGAATTTACAAGGAGTTAATGGTGGTAATTTTGACAATGATAATTATGTAAGTAATGTTACTTTTGGTACAGAGGGCAACATCTATGAAATTGCTACTACAGTTGGTGCAGGCGGGTCTGTTCACCCATCTGGAGTCAATGGTAAAATTGCTTGTATTGGCGGAAAAGATCAAGCAATATCTATAGTTCCAAACAATGGTTATAGAATAAAAAGCATTACTATTGATGGTGTTGAAAAATATGTTTACGGAAGTGCTACAAAAACAGCAAGAATGCAATCTGTAAGGTTTAGTCAAGTATCTGATAATCATTCTATAGCTGTTACTTTTGAAGCAGGAGACGATTATTTTAATCAAACTACTCTGGGAGTAGATGATACTAATTTAAATAAATCAACAATAAAATTGTATCCAAACCCGGTAAAAAATCTGCTTCATATTACAAATGTTTCTACGGATGTAAAACTTGAAATATTCGATACTTTAGGAAGAAAAGTTTTATCAGGTTTAGGTAATCAAATAAATGTTTCGAACCTAAAGAAGGGACTCTATTTTATGAAAGTTGATACTTCCCCTATTGGCAAGTTTGTAAAAAATTAAACCATTAGTGTACGAATTACCTCATCTTTAACTTGATAAATTATCAAACAAAAAATGGAAACATTGAAATTTCAAGGTTTCCATTTTTTAAATCAAAAATTCATAAAATGAACTTCAAATATTGTTTTTAAAACTCTTCAATAAAAATATTTCGATAATAAAGCTCTGCTCCTTCAGCCTGAATTAATATTTTACCCGAAGTTAACGGCTCGTAAATCCCTAATTCTTCATTATACTTTTGCATGTCAATAACTTCATTAACTACATGACCATTTAATGTGTATTTAGCACAATCGCCTTTCACTTCAATTTCCAAGGTATTCCATCCCGGAATTTCCCAATCGTACGATCTATGAAAACGTTGAAATTTTTCTTTTGGAGTTCCGCGCGTTACCAATTCTCCATTTGGATCGTAATTTCTAATGACTCTACTTACTTTTGAAGTAACTTTGGCTCCAATAGCCCAAATATCACCTGTATCACCTTCTTGAATTTGACATTCAACACCAGTTGGCCAAATAACATCGGGTCCAAATTGATGAAAAATGACACCCGCATCTCTCACAAAATTATCACGAGGTGCAAACTTTTTAACGCCCCACTTGTACTGTAAAGTAAGCTTGTAATTGCTATATACTTTATTGGTCATTAACCCTGCATAGGTTTGAATTGAATTATGTTCTTGTGTTGGATACACGTGAATTGTACCATCTTCAATTGCAAATAAATCTTCTTTTTCACCAGAAAACGATGAATCTTTTACAACCAAATACCAAGTGTCTAAATTTTCTCCATTGAATAGTGGAATTCCTTTAAAATCTATTATATCTTCAGTTAAATCATTACTAACATTAATTGCCGTTTCAACCTTATCTTTACATGAACTTGTAACTATTATTAAAAATACAAATATGATTTTCTTTAAACTTCTCATAATTTAGTAAATTAAAAAGGCTTGTATTCAAAGCAATCAAAACTAGCTTTATTTGTTGATTTTTTACTGTTACTTGATGCATACATTCCTATATAAGCACCAATAAAACCACCTGCAACACTTGATGATATTACTGAAGCATCTTGGTCTGCACCTACTTGAACCAAACTATTTTCAGTTTCACCAGCATAAAAACGAAGGGTCATTAAATCGTTTTCAACTTTTAAAACCACCGTCTCTTTTTTATAAGGAATAACGGCTATTTTTTGAATCGTTTGTATTTTTCTATCAGCATTATACACTTTAATTAACTCAATGGTTTTATTTGTTTTTAGCAATTGATATTGAAAATTTTCATTTTGAAGGGTTACCAATCCTGCCACTTCATTTTCTTTAGAAGTTTTAAAATTCATTTTTGTAATGGCACTACTTTTAAGATATTCTAATCTGCGACCAATAAAAGAAGGATTGTTTTTATCTGTTATTTTTTCAGGTCGAAGTTTTATTTCAAGATTTCCTTTTTTTAAGTTGTACCATTTGTCAAGAGGCGTTCTAATAAAATTCCATTCAAAGCCTAATTTTTCATCTTCAAAGTCATCTATTGTCTTTTTATTAAAAGGATGCCAAGTTAAATCTGGACGCTTATCTTCTAATAGTACTTGACCAATTCCTTCATTAAAAATTGGTATGACACCTTCAAATTTAACCGGTGTTAAAAAAGTTTCTCGACCTAAATAATACTTACCTTCAATTGGTCTGCAAGCCAACATTACCGACCACCAATCTCCATTTTGCGTTTGAACCAAATCGGCGTGTCCAACTGTGGTAATTGGAAAATTATTACCTAAATGCCTATGTGTTAAAACCGGATTTACTTGTGTTGGTTTATAAGGTCCAGTTACCTTATCGGCTTCAAAAGTTGTAATGGCGTGGTTATTCCAAGTACCACCTTCAGAAATCATTAACAAATATTTATTTTTTATTTTATAAATATGAGGCCCTTCAGCAAATTTGGCATTGGTTGCATGACCTGTTGTTAATAAAATGGGTTCAGAAATTAATTTACCTGTTTTTAAATCAATTTCACTAATGTAAATTCTGTCTTGCGAATCCCATTCTTGAGGGCCGCCAATGTCATGTGTAGAACCTACATAATATGTTTTACCATCATCATCCCAAAAAATTGTAGGATCAATGCCATGAGAAGTATCTACCCAAATTGGATTGGACCACGGGCCTTTAGGATCTTTAGCTGTCACATAAAAATTGTCACCACAGCCACAATCATTAATACATTGTTTACAAGTTACAATAACATAATACAAACCGTCATGATACCTTATGGTTGGCGCCCAAATACCACCACCATTTCCCGGCGTTTTCATCAACAATTGCTCTGGTCTATCTAATACATTTCCTATTTGTTGCCAGTTTACCAAGTCTTTACTATGAAAAATAGGAATCCCAGGAAACATATTAAATGATGAATTCACCAAATAATAGTCGTCTCCAACTCTCGTAATTGAAGGATCTGGATGAAAACCAGGAATGATTGGGTTTTGAAAGGTTTCTGGTGCGTTTTGCGCATGTATTATAGAGACCATTACTATGGCAACTATAATTAAGTTTAATCTTTTCATTATATTATTAATTTTTATTTTGAGTTTGATAACTAAACCTATCTAAATCTGCATAATTGTTATTTTGTTCATCTTTTAAAATAAAAAAACACTACCGTTTGAGCGTAAAATGGCCAGTGAATTTTCTGTCATCAGCAATAACAACACACCAATAATCGTCTGATGGTAATTTATGACCTAAATAGGTACCGTCCCATAAAAACGGGGCGTTTTTGGAACTTTTTAATAGTTTTCCAAACCGATCGAAAATTAAAACTTGTGATGTTTTAAAAAGTTCAAGACCATTTAATTCAAAAAAATCATTGATACCATCTCCATTTGGTGTAAAAAATGACGGTATATAAAAATGTATAAATTGTGTTGTTACAGGCTCATTGCAATTTCTATCTTTAACATAAATTGTATACAAACCTCCTTCAATGTTTGTAAAAACATTGCTAGATTGAAAAATATTACCATCTATAGAATATAGAAAGTTTCCAGGTATGTTTGTTGTAACCACTATATTTTTCCTGTCTGAGATAACACTTTCAAAACTAAAATTAGAAGAAGTAACTGTTATTACTTTTTTTATTACACACCCATTAAAATTTATGTCGACCGAATATATTCCTGGTTCATTTACCGTAATCCCTTCAGTTGTTTCTCCGTTACTCCACAAATAGTTATTGGCGGTAACACCTGCATGAATTGTACTATTTGTGTTCTCACATAATACGATAGTTTCATCTTTAATTTCAGGTGGTTTTATATAATCTACTTTTACAGCTGTTCTTGATGAAGAACAATTATTACTATAATAAAGCCTTGCCTCTGCATAATAGGTTCCTGAAACTCCTTTTGGGTCAAACTCATTGCTGTTAGCGAGCAATAAATTACCACCTGTGGGGGCATCGTACCAGTCTACAGTTAAGCCATTATCAACAGTTACAGAAACAGTTTTTGAGTCTCCCTCACAAAACGTCAAATCTCCTTTTGGAATAGGAGGCGTTATTGAATCAATTACGCTTACAGCATAAATTTCAGATGGATATTGATATTCTAAATTATTATTACCACATAAAATATTGCCATGGTTCACTATGGCTCTAAAATAAGTTGTTTCGCTTATTGATGGTGTTGTAAAATCACTTCGTGTTTCGCCCACAATATTGCCCCAATTAATACCATCAGAACTTGATTGCCATTGATAATTATGTTGCTTAGCTCCACTATAGTTAGGGGAAGCATTTAGCGTAGTTGAAAAAGGAAAATCACTCTGACAAATTTTAACACTGTTTCTTCCGGTTCTATCACTTAATAACACTTTTTCACCACATGCTTTTAAAGTAATATCATCTATGGCTAGGTAATAAGTACACTCTGTTCCAGATTTAAGTTCAATATAAAATGTTACAGAATTTTGAGTTACTGTTGTAAACCTTATTGAACTCTTTCCCCACCCAGTAGAAAAAATACCATAATAAAAACCATTGCTAATAGAATTATCAATATTAAAATCTGTATTAAAAGTAATGCCCTGATCAATTTTACATACTGTTGGAGAAAAAATATTATAATAAAACTCTAAAGTATAAGTTGTATTAGGACAAAGATTTTCTATTTTTAAACTATAAGGTATACCTGGGTTTTTACCAATTCTCATAATTAAAGCTCGACCATTATCATCGAGTGTATTATCCTCATTAAACCATTCACTTACACTAGACACATGGTAACTACCCGCAGTTGTAAGCTTACCTTGTTCATAGGTATAAGGGCTGGTTCCTTGTGACAATTCTACTGTTTCGCCAATGCCAAAGTTTTCTATAAAAATTGGATCGCTCTTATTGCCATATCCATCTCTACAAAAACCTGTTTGTGATTGGGATTTTAAAGAACATAAAAGTATTACAATATATAATGGTACTTTATTAAACATTTTTTATTTTTTAACTAACTTGACTTGACTTACACCCTTAAACAAACCTCAACATCACATGTTTATATCTTTAAATAACAATACAATATGTCTCCCTCTCTAGTAATTGAAGGGTCTGTATAAAACCCAGGATAATTGGGATTTTAAAATTTATTAGGTTTCTTGAGCTTGAATTTGAATACTCAAAAAACAAAACCATATATGTTACAATAATATTTTTCATATTCTGTTTAATTTTTTCTTATCTGATATTGTAATCAAATTGAAAATATCATTCATTTATCCTTTTCTTCAAGATCTGTTAACTAATTTTTTATAAGGTATCACTCACTCCCTAAAATTTGTTTTTTAACTTTAATAGTTTCGCCAATATCTTCTAATTCATATAACTGTACCCTTGTTTTTGGATAATGAAAATAGCGATGAACACATAATAATAAACGACCTTGAAAATCTTCGAAAATCATTCCGTGTCCTCTATCATCCCAAAGTATAGGCGTGTCATCCATTTTCCAAGGACCTGTTATTTTATCGCTTTCTGATATCGCAGTAGCGGTTGCATATAAATTATTTTCAGACCAACTTGACCAAATCATCACTAATTTTCCGGCTTTTGTTCTATAAAAATAAGCGCCATCTGTTACTGCTCCGGGATATAAAGTACCTTTATAATTGATGTTTTTCTTTGCCCATTTAGCATCACCTGCATCAAGAAGCACTATAGGATCACCTATAGTTTTCGATAAATCCTCAGAAAGTTTAATCGCTTTTATCAATCCGTTACCCAATTGAACCCACTCGTGACAATAAATCATCCAAGGTTGCCCATCTTCAAAATAGAATGTGGCATCAAGTGTCATTTCCCCCTCCGGAGTTGCTGGCTTATTTTCAAAAGGTATGAAAGGCCCTTTTGGTGAATCGGCCACTAATATTTGCGAAGCTCTCCAAGTTAATGGCGGTCTACCTTCTCGCGTATCCATAATTTTATTCCACGCATTAAACGTAGTAAACATATAGTATTTACCCTTGTGACAATGAACTTCAGGTGCCCAAGGTCCAGAATCATCATCTGCCCAAAAATCATCAGGAATAACAAAAGCTGCTTTTGGTCTAGACCACATTTTTAAATCTTTACTTTCTTGATAAAAAACACCCGCTTTTCCTTCTGGAGCACCTTCAACCAAGCCTGGGAATCTATCTGGCGCAAACTTTTCGTAAATAAAATATGATTTGGAGTTTTTATCGGCTAAAATACAAGGGTCGTGTACAATTAAATCATCTATAGAAATAGAGTCCTTGTTTTTTGAATAAACTTCTAATTCGTCTTGAATTTGAGCTTGAGAAACTATGCTTACAAGACTAAAAAAAAGTAGATTTAAAATCGTTGTTTTCATTTTTTTTATAATTTATGATTCATTAGCTTTAGGAGCATTTAACATACCTGGACGCATCACTTTCTTATAATCTCGTGGCACTTCTAATCTACCCCCTAAGGTCGGAACCTATTTTTCTGGTATTTGTTTTTTTAATTCTTCCTTAATTTTTTCAACTTATTTCTCAATAAGAATATTGGCATGTTGAAAAGAATCAAACATAATATACAATACATGAAATTAATATCTCATTTATTCAATTTTTTAGCTATTTAGTTCAATTGAAACTAAAAATATTTTTGATAATTGTTATTTTAAAAAGACAATTTTCATTTAATTAATTTATTGACCTTTTAAAATTGTGATTTTTTGAATTTTTATTTCATAAAGGTAATGGTGTATTTTGCAACAATTACTTGGTTATTATAATAAGGTAATTGAAACGTGCTAAAATCTCGTATTGTATTATAGCCTTTATTGTAAGCTAAATAAAAATCATGTCCATCTTTAAAGTTATAACGTAATCTTGCACTAGTAAAAAATTTATTTGTGAGTGAATTATATTGTGCCGTGATACTACCTGATAGATGCAAATTATAGGCCCAAATTATTCGCATTTGCGGAATGTTAATCCATTCATCAATCTGTCGGGTTTTAAAATTCAAATGGTTAAGCCTCCAAGAACCAATTAAGGAAACATGCTCATTAATATTCCATTCTGGCGAAAATTGAAACTCTAAATTATTACCGTCAAAAAATTCTCCATATTGAATTGAAGTAGTTGCTTTTAATGCACTTCTTTTAGCACTAGTAAATTGACCTTTTAAAAATTTAAAAAAATATTGTCCTTTAGGAATGCTAATGTCATCCGAAAACTTAAGGGGTTGCTCTAAAAACTCATATTGCATGGTTCCTGAAAGTGACACTTCTTCACCCGTAAAAAATCTACCCATATAGCCTGTACTGTTATACCAAGTAAGCACTTTTGATAAATCTGGCGTATAAAACACATCCGAATTTACTAACGTTAGCTTTCTATAATTAAAAATACCATCTACTTTCGTTCTATTAAACTTTCCATTTTCAAGCTCACCATGAATATTGTGATGCTTATTTCGTTTTACAAAACCCATGGCTGGATTATATAAATCTCCTGAATATTCGTAGGCTCCTTTCATAAACCAACCCTCTTGTTTTCTTTGATTAAACTGAAGTGCTAACCTTGAATTATCAAGTAAATTAAAGGATGTATTGCCATAATTTTTACCTTCAAAAGTACTCGATATGGAACCAATCAATAAGTTTTCATGACCCAAATCAAAAACACCATCCAATCCTATAGCCGAATTAAAATAATCATTCCTAACCCTATTTGTAGCCATAAAACCTATAAACGAACGGTTATTAAAAACTTTTCTCCTCAATCTTAACACACTAAAATTTTCAGAGTCTATTGCATTTTGGTTTATCTTAATACCTTCTGTTTGCAGAGTAATAAAACCTACATCCCAATTTCCTAATTCCCCCGTTAATTTAGCTCCTCCAATAATAGGTGTTAACTGTCCGTTGTTTATACCTATGGTTCTGCTATAAAATAATTGAGATTGCAGACCGGTATTAAAAATAAATAGACCTGCTTGCTGTAAAAAAAACTTTCTCCGCTCAGGAAGAAAAATGGAAGATCTATCCAAATTAACAATCTGATTATCAATATCAACTTGTGAGAAATCGGTATTTAACGTGAGATCCAACGTAAGATTTGGGGTCACACCAATGCGAACATCCAAACCAGCGTTCAATTTAGATTTTGATACTTTATTGAATGTTGAATTCTTAGGGTCAATATGATATTCATTATTATTTGACCCTAAAATATAAGGTGTTATTTGTAAATCCTTTTTTGGCAGCAAACCAATAAAACGCACTGGTTTTTTGAGGGAGGGTTGGGCAATTGCACCCGAAATTTCTTGTGGTAATTTTGGATATACCAAAAGTTTGTTATCATAATTTATAGTCCTAACTGCCGAAATACCACCCAACACTTGCCCATTTCTTATTTCGAACCTAAGTACCGACAAAGGAATACGAAATTCCGATTGCCATCCATCTGCATTTATTTGAGATTTACCTTCCCAAATCATATCATATGTAGGACCATCGGAAGACCTTCCCAACGAAACATTATCATTATAAATAGCATGATCCAATCGAGCTCCCGAAGGATATACACTAAACATAAAAGCATTTTTTCCTGTTTGGTTAGGGTCTATGTAAATGGTACTATAATCATCTCCATAATACCCATCCCTAACAAGAGTTCTTTTTATTATTTTTTCTGGATTTGGATCTTTTGCATCGAAACCTACATAAAGATAATTGTCATCAAACGTAACGTATAAAGATGTTAAAACATCTGTTTGCCCCCAACTTGGGCTATATTCAGTAAAATGAAATGGCTTTAAATCTTTCCAAACCTCATCATCCAAATTACCATCCAGAGTAACTAACTTATCTGTTTTATAAATGTCCTCAACAGTATCTAAATAGCTTTGAGAAAAACCATTATGCACCATTAAGTATATAAAGTATATAGAAATAAAATGTTTCATTGAAATAATTTTTTTCAGCGAAACTAAAGGAACCTATACAAACAAAAAATAAAACAGTGGCAAGTTGCGGTGTTTTAATGGTAAGTAGCAACCTAAATTATTGGATAATTAAATGTTGATACGTTCGGCTAAATTTAAGTTCATCTCCACTAATTAATTTTAGGATCCCATCACCATTTTTATTTTTTAAAATACATGCAATATAATTCACATTTACTATAAATGAACGATGAGTTCTAATAAACTGTCTCTCAGGAAGAATATCTTGAAATGATTTTAAACTTTGATATTTTACAAACTTTCCTTTTTCTGTATGAAGAACAATACAGTTATTCGAACTTTCTACATAAATTAAATCTTCTAGATTAATTAAATATTTTGTTCCGGATTTAGATACCAAAATTTTATCATAAATATTAAAGTCATCTTTTTCATCTACAAACTGTTCTTCTTTTTTAGAATTATTCAGAAAATAGAAAACCAATGAAAAATAACATAATAAGTTAACCGCAATATGATTGGTATGACTAGCATTTAAAAAATAATAGTTAAAGGATTCGTATCCTTCGTACATAAAATATCCATATACAAAAATGAACCATTGACCAATAAGCACATTCATTAAAGAAGTCATTATTGCCAAACCAGCATGTATACCCACCATTTTAATATCTTGAAAAATATACCATTTAATGTTCCAAGTTTTAATAATTTTTGCAGTAAAATTCCAAAATAAAAAACTTGAAAAAGCAAATACACCTAGTTCTGCATAGCACAACGAATTAATAGTGTTTTGAAACATTCGTCCAAAAATCAAATTTAAAAATACAAAAACACCTATTAAAATTATTTGTTTATACATAATTCAAATTCATCAATACAATAATGCTACACTTTAACATTTTGATATTTAAATTGTTACTTAAATTTAATTCGAATTTCATTTCAAACATGAATTCATCCAACTAATTTTTAATTTTTAGTTTTATAAAATTAAGATCCATTTGCTTTAGGAGCATTTAACATACCTGGACGCATCACTTTCTTATAATCTCGTGGCACTTCTAATCTACCCCCTAAGGTAGGAGCCCATTTTTCTGGCATTTGTTTTTTTAATTCTTCCTTAATTTTTTCAACATTTTTATCATTAGCAATATTGGTCCATTCATAAGGGTCATTTAATAAATCATATAATTCTTCGGTACCATCGGGGTAATTTAAATAGCGATAACGCTCATTTCTTATTGAAGCATATTTTTCGCCATAGGAAGTAAAAGAAGGATGATTCCATTGTAAATTTGGATTTTTTAGTAATGGAACCAAACTATTACCATCTAATAAATGCGTAGGTTTTTTAACACCAGCATATTCAACCAATGTTGGGTAGATATCTATTAAACTAACGGTTGCTTTGCTTACAGCCCTCTTTTTATTTGGAGTTCTTATAATAAAAGGCACATAATCGGCTTGTTCCCATAAGGTTGCTTTTCCCCAACGCATTTTTTCACCATTGTGAAAACCATTGTCTGAATAGAAAATAACAATCGTGTTTTTTGCATAATTACTTTTATCCAAAGCATTTATGACCTTACCTATATTATCATCGGCAAAACTATAATTGGCTGCATAGGCTTTCAAAAATTTCTTCCATAATGGAATTGATAATTCCTTCTTATCTCTAAATTTAGATAAAGAATCAACTAACATTTGACCTAAAAATGGCACATCCTCAAAATCATTTTCCTTATACCCTTTAGGCAAAGGAAAATCAACACCATCATATTGTTCAAAAAATCGTTTGGGAGCTGTATAAGGCGAATGTGGTCGCCACAACCCATACACCATTAAAAATGGTTTTTCATGATTTTTATTTAAAAAATCTATGGCTGCATTGGCATTTTTCACATCAGGAAAATCGGTATCTGGATCTTCCCAAGGTTTAATTGAAAAAAAATTATTTCCGCCAAACCAATAATCTTTTTCAGGAAATGGTCCAAACCCACCTTGATATACAGGGTAATTATCCCAAGTATTTTTTTCTCTCTCTGGTTCAATTTGATTATGATACAATTTCCCGGCACCCCAAGTTTCATAACCTTGTTCTTTAAAATGTTCAGGGATACTTTTTATAGTTTTTAAAATTTCAGATCGATTCCATCCATCACTTCCATTCATATAGGCACCCGTTGTATGTGGATATAAACCACTAAAAAAAGAAGAACGTGATGGATTGCAAACTGGAGAGTTACACGCAGCGTTTTCAAATAAAATTCCTTCAGAAATTAATTTTTCTAAATTTGGAGTCTGTATTAAAGGATATTGCTTTTTAATTGCATATCCGTTCATATCATCAGCAATAATTAAAATAATGTTAGGTTTAGTTGCTGCTATTTTATTACTTTTTACTGTTGTTTTACAAGATATCAATACAACAATTAAAAAGGAGACTGTACCTAGTTTTAAAAAATAGTTCATTATAATTTAAAATTTAAGTTTTTCTTTTTGAAGGAATAGAAATCCCTTCTTTAGTTGGTTCAACTAGTTGAATTGTACTATCTTCATTAAAATAAATATATTCTGCTCTAATTCTTCGATTGCTTACTTCACTTTCTTTTGGAGCCCATTCGTGGTAAAAAATAATCCAATCATCTTTGTATTTTAAAATTGAATGATGATTATTTCCTCCATAAGGTTTCATAATTTCACCCTTAAACTCAAAAGGCCCTAAAGGTGATTTCCCTGTATAATAAATTAAATTATTCCAATCTCTGGCGATGGTGAAATAATAAATTCCGTGGCGTTTAAAAACATAAGCTGCTTCAAACTTTTTTGGACGGTATTCTAAATTTAAATTGATAGGTTCTTTATTTTCAACACTAATCATATCCTCATTTAAAATATAAACTTTATCCTGAATGTAGAGGTATGATTTTCCATCGTCATCATTAAAAATTGCAGGATCGTGTCCCGGAATCATTCTTTTTCCTAAGGCATCGGTATAAGGGCCTTCAATATTTTTACTGGTAGCAACGCCAACTCCACCAGGCACTTCCTTTCTGTGCTCGCCATTGTGAAAATAATAGTAAAAATAATAAGTACCGTTTTTATAAGTGATGTCTGGTGCCCAAGCATTATCTACACCCCAACCAGACATTGTGGTATTAAAAATAACACCGTGATCTGTCCAAGTTTTTGTGTCTGTAGTAGATAAACAGTGCCATTCTTTTTGGTCACTCCAATCCTTTTTATCATTTGTAGGAAACACAAATAAACGTCCATCTTGGGCTACAATTCCCGAAGGATCAGCTCCCCAAAATAATGGATTTTGACTATAAATTTTTGCACTAAAAAAAAGGCAAACAACTAATAATGTGCTTAGTAATTTTATTTTTATCATCTTCTTATGTTATTTTTATTCTAAACCTTGATACTTAAATTCTTCAAAAATCACTTGGTTGGTTCCATAACTAAACAACCCATATTTATAACTATCGTGAGCTCTTAATGAGCAATCGAATTTTATCCAATTTTCTCCATCTTCACTATAAAACAAGCTCAAATCTTTTTGCATGTTTTTTATTTTTAGCCATACTCCCTTTTTATTTTTTAATGAATAAATTGACTGTCTAACTCTCCAATCTGGACCTTCAGCTAAAAAAACATTTTCGCCATTTGTAGCAATTCCTTCATTTCCTAATCGTAATCCAGATATGGCATTTTTAGATGCTCCATTAATTTTTACAGTTACTTCAAAACTTATATTTGGTGCATAATTATAAATTTCAGAAGCCGTTTTAAATGAATCTCCAGAAGCTTTCATCTTCAATTGTTTATTACCTAATGAAAAATTATTTACTTTCTCATTGTCGTAATACCATTGTATTGCAGGTTCTTTTGAATCAAAATTATCTGATAAAGGCAAGCCATGACCTACATTTTCACCTTTAGGTTTTGGAATTAAAGCATTAGAACTATAACCCATTTTTTGAATTGGCCAGCCATCTTTTGTCCATTCAATTGGCATTAATAATGCAGGGCGTCCCATTTCTGTGAAATTTTTAACACGGCCATGATAAATAGTCCACCAAGTACCATCAGCAGCTTCAAAAACAGTTCCGTGACCTTGATGCCAAAAAGCTTCCTCTTGATTGTTGGTATGGGTTAATGGATTGTATGGTGAATTTTCCCAAGGACCAAGCGGATGTTTGGCTCTGGCAACAACACTCATGTGCGCTGTTGAAGGCCCACTTGTACCACCCTCTGCAGAAACCATATAATAAAACCCATCTTTATAAAATAATTTCGGGCTTTCTAAACATTTACACTCCACCACCCAATCTTTTGGATAGTCCCAACCATCATAAACTATTTTTGGTTTAGAAATGGCTTTGGTACCTTCATCATTCAATTGCATTGCCCAGCCATGATTTACGTACAAATATTTTTCTCCAGTTGGTGTTTGAATAAACCCTGGGTCAATTCCTGAATAGTCGCCATCTGGAATTTCAATATCTAAATTTATAGGTTCAGACCAAGGTCCTTCAGGTTTTTCGGCTGTAATTACAAAATTTCCGAAGGCGCCTTCCTTTTTATTTGGAAAAACCTTAATTGGCATATACACATAAAACTTATTATTAAAATATTGCAAATCAATCGCCCAAACCGTATTAAAGCCTGCTGGTAAACGATGCCTAACAACAGGTTTCCAGTTGACCAAGTCTTTTGAATGCCAAATAATGATGCCATTAGTTCTGCTAAAAGCAACATAATAATCATCCTTTACCCTAACCAATGAAGGATCACCATAATTACCCGGAAAAATTGGATTTTTATAATATCCGTTATTTTTATCAGCCAAAATCTGACCTTCATTTTTTACTTTTTCACTTCTAAAGTTTTGAGAAAAAAGGGATATTGATACAAAAAACAACAAGATAAACTTGATTAATTTCATTTTCTTTAGTTTAGATATTTTAATTCCAAAAAACTAAATCTTTAATTTAAAAATTGTGTATTTGGCTTTGGATGCGTATTTAAAATAGCAATCATTTCCTTTAAAACTTTTGGTTTTAATGATGCATAGTTTTTAGTTTCTAAAGGATCTTCTTGATAATCATACAATTCATAAATCTTTTCGTCATTTCTAATATTTGTCCATTGTACCATACGATAACGCTCAGTACGTATTGCTTGTCCAATAAATTTATCTTTTCCTCTGTTCCTTGGATAGGAATGATATGCATGATTTCTAATGGTAGCTTTTGTATCTTTTAATGCAGGAACTAAACTTAAACCATCAAAAGGTTGTTCAACTTCAGGTTTTGATAAACCTGCTAAATCTGCCAAAGTTGGATAAATGTCAACAGTTTCTGCCAATTGTTGCGTAACACTATTTTTAGAAATTCCTGGCCCTGCAAAAATCAAAGGAATTCTTACAGCTTGTTCAAAATTTGAATGTTTGGTCCAAGAACCGTGATCTCCTAAATGCCAACCGTGATCTCCCCATAGCACAATAATGGTATTATCTAAAATATTCAACCTTTCCAATTCATCTATTACCCTACCTACTTGTGCATCCATATAACTTACGCTAGCATAATATCCGTGTATTAATTTTGTTTTAAGTTCTTTATCAAATATTTCGCCTGTGGTTGGAATTGGTTTAAAATTCTCTATTTCACCTCTCCTTTTTACTGTAAAACCAGGTGCATCTTTTGGAATACCTTCAAATTCAGGCATTGGTAATTTTTCAGGATTATATAAATCCCAATACTTTTTTGGCACTGAAAAAGGAAGGTGCGGTCGCGCAAAACCAACGGCCATAAAAAATGGTTGGTCTGGAGTTGAATTCAGTTTTCTTAATCTATCTATGGCGTGGGTTGCAGTCCTTCCATCTGCATAAGCTTCATCCAAAACATCAGGATCCTCCCAAGCTGCTCCTCTTGGTAATTCCTTAACCGCAGGAACATTTTTTTCATACATTCTAGTATTATTAAAAAAGGCTTCTTCTCTGGTTAATGCTCTTTCCGTACTAATTGGCACGATATATTCAATAACTTTATCCTCATGATGTGGGACACTCCAAGATGCATCATCACCCATATTTCCATGACCAATATGATAAACCTTACCCATAGATTCTGTGTGATATCCAGCATTCATAAAATATTGAGGTAAAGTAATTGCATTGGGATATAAATTTCTAAAATTTCTTCCAAATGAATAAATACCAGAGCTTGTTGAACGCGTTCCTAACATTAAGTTGTATCGAGAAGGCGCACAAACAGCTTGATTAGCATATGCTAAATCAAATCGAATTCCCATCGTTGCCAGTTTATCAATATTTGGACTAACAACCAATGAATCACCATAAGCACCCAATATAGGTTTTAAGTCATCAACCAAAATCATTACAATATTGGGTTTATTTTTAATAGAGATATTTTGGGAAAACCCTGTTGTTTGTATCAAAAAAAAGCTAAATAATATATATGTTATTTGTTTTATCATTGTTATTTGTTATTTGTTGTATAAGTAGATTCATTGGCCTTTTTAACACGTTCTTTATCCATTTTTACTACTTTTCTATCGTAGGTATACAAGCCATTCATTTCATTTTCAACATCCGTCCATTGTGTGTAAACTGATGCACTCAAACCTTCATTTTGAAAACCTTTTATCATTTCAATAAAACGTTCATATTCTTTTGTTGCGGCCTCTTTTCCTTCATAATTATAATGTACCCAAGGTCCGTCTAAGTCCCACACATGACCTTCAACATTGTAACCAATAGCTCCGTATTCACCATTAACAACAGCTCTTTTATTGGAGGCAAAAGGCACAGACGGCGGACGATAAGAGTGGTTGTCTTTTATATGCCCAACTTCATAATCGATATCTGGTTTTCCGGCATCAATTCCGCTATTTCCAATAACCAATCGAGAAGGATCCAATGCCATCGTATACTCTGTCAATCTATTAACATCATACAATCCCCAATGTTCATTAAACACCACCCAAACAATAATTGAAGGATGATTTGCATTGTTACGTACCATATTTGTCAACTCTGTTTCAAACTGTGTTTTTTCTGCTTCTGAACGCTTTTTAAAGGTACTTGGCATATCTTGCCAGACTAAAACACCTAATTTATCAGCCCAATAATACCACCTTTGCGGTTCAATTTTAATGTGTTTACGAATCATATTAAAGCCCCAATCCTTGATGTTTTCAATATCCCATTTTAAGGCCTCATCGGTTGGTGCTGTATAAATTCCATCGGGCCAATAACCTTGATCTAAAGGTCCCATTTGAAATAAAAACTCGTTATTCAACATTATTTTTTGAAGATTCCCTACCAATTGAATTGAAATTTTTCGCATACCTGTATAGGAAGTTACTTCGTCTAAAACCTGTGTACTATCTTTTAATTTTATAATTACATCGTATAAAAACGGACTGTCTGGTGACCATAACTTAGGATTAGGAACCTTTACTTGAAAAGGAATATTCAAACCTCCTTCACCTTTACTTACAATATCACTCCCCTCTTTTACAAGTACTTCAACAGATTGATTTGGTCCAGAGTTCTGTGCATTTACTAAAACGTCAATTAATTGTGCATCAATATTAGGTGTAATTGTAAAATTTGTAATATGTGCTTTTGGAACAGGCTCTATCCAAACAGTTTGCCATATTCCAGAACAAGGTGTATATGCATATCGCTGCGGATTGCTAAAACTTTCATTTGATTGTTTTCCATAAGCAATACCAGCTTCACTTCCCGGATCAAAAACCTGAACAGCCAATTCATTATTGCCTGCAATTAGGAAAGGAGAAATATTAAATGAAAAGGCATCATAACCTCCTTTGTGCATTCCCACAAATTTTCCGTTTACAAATACTTTTGCTTCAAAATCTACCGCTCCAAAATGCAATAAAACATCACTACCTTCCCAATCTTTTGGAACTGTAAATGAGCGTTTATACCAGGCTCTTTGTGTTGCTAATTGCTGTTGAATACCAGACAAATGCGATTCCCAAGGAAAAGGCACAACTATTTTGTTTTTTAAGCTTTTTGGAATCGATGATCCTTCAACGGTTTCACCAAATGCCCAAACGCCATTTAAGTTTTTCCACTTTTCACGCACCATTATTGGTCTAGGATATTCTGATAACGGATTGTTTTTATCAAAATTTCCAGCCCAAGGTGTGACCATAGGTTGTTTTCCTTTTACATGAACACCATCAACCTTTTTGCTGTTCTGCGCATATAATTGCACAAAACATAAAACCATTATTATTGTAAAAAAATGTTTCATTTTTATCATTTTATTTTAAAAACTTTTCAATTGGAATGTCTTCGTTAAACTCTTTAATTTTGATGTTTTTATAAAAAACTTCAGCAGTTTCGGCTTGTAAACCAATTGGGCCTTCAGAATGGCTTAAATTAGTGATCACGTTTACTACTTTTCCGTTTAATTTATAAACTGCATATTTATTGCCCATTACAATTACTTCGCATTCATTCCATTGCCCGTCAAGACCATGAAAGGGTGCGTCTTTATGTACTTTATGCTCTCCACCTCTATGTTCTTGTGGTGCACCTCCTTCTTCTGGTGCTAAGTATGTTCTCTGCTTTACGTCTTCATTAGTATTGTCAGCATTCCAGTCAAATTCAGCACCCGAATTCCAAATACAACCTGTATGATTTTCGTTTTTAGTATGATCATATCGTACTTGATATTCAATACCTTTTGGCCAAATAGCAACATCAAAAACATGAAAATACAAACCGGCATCGTACTGAAATTGATTGAAATTATTATATTTTTTTTCGCCCCATTTGTATTCAAATTTAAAGCTGTAACGACTGTACGATTCATTTGTAAAAAACATACAATGTGTTCCTGATTTATTATCAACAAATCCATATTCATCAGGGAAATCTTTAAACACATGCATTTCTCCATTTTCACCAGCCGTAAAAACCTGAGCTGCTAAACCATCTGTCTTATCACGACACATGATATTCCAATTATTCATATCTTTTCCGTTGTAGAGATTTACGTAACCTTCTTTATCTATTGCTCCTAATTCGGTTAACTTACTACCTGATTTTTGAGAAGCACAACTTCCTATTAGAAATGCTGCAACCACTATTAATCCACTTGAAAAATATTTCATATTTATTTTTTTGAAATTATTATTAACCAATCTTGTTGTTTTTTATTTGGTGACTGCCCTAATTCAACTGAAGACCCACCTTTTACTTTTTTAATTTTAGTTTGAAGTAATGCGCCCCCTTTTTTAGGGTTAAACCAATAAACTTGAAAATCTCCGTTTGCCTCTCTTAAATCTAAAGAAGCTGTTTCAACTGAGTTTAGATACACCAAATACGTATCATTTTCTTTTGCGAAACAATACACCGTATTTTCATTTGCGGAATTACCTACCAATTCATTTTTGTTTTCCATTTCCCAAAAAGGAATCTTATTCTCTTTGAAAAAATTCAATGCAATAACACCTTGATTCCAAAATAAATCTCTAGATCTGTAATCTTCACAAGTTAAATCTGAATGGTCATGTTTATACCCAAAATACCATTCGGTTCCCCAGCCACCTGCCATAAATGTAGACCAAAGACCATTTCGTCTAGCCAAATCGTGATCAGGATCATCGGCATCAGGCATTAGAGCATGTTGTGCATCTCCAGGTTCATCAACAGCAACGGCCCATTGTTTTCCTGCTTTTTTCGAAGCCTCTATCCAATGTAAAACCTCTTTATGAATCAATCTAAAATCGGCATGATGCGTTTGAATTGAAGGGCCTGTATATTTACTATTTGGACCTAATAAATCGGTAAACGGATTTCCATTATGAATAACCACATGGTGTTTATATGGATCGTGTTCATTAAAATAAGCTGCCATAGACAAACGTTCTTGCGTAAATTGCGGAGGTGTTGGGTGGTTTTTTACCCAATCACCATTTTCCTCACCAGTATTCCAGTTCAAAGCTAAATGATGACCAAAGCGTGCAATTAATTCTCGGTAATATAATTTACTATTTGCACCTACACCTCCATTATCTAACAAACCTTGATTTTCCATTTCCAAGGTTTTAAAATGTAGAAACATTCCCAATTTATCGGCATGTTCAAAAACAATTTCCCATTGATCTAATTTTGAAACATCAAAACGATCCCAGTTATCATAATCTACATACGGAAACACATTTTGATCATCACCTTTTATATTATTGGTTAAGAATGAAAAAGCATTTAAACCTTTTGAAGCTAAGTAATTTAAGGCACCAATCATTGCTTTTCCCTTTCCGTTTTGCCAAGTTGGGTCGCCATCTTTCCAATCTTGTAAATGAGCAGTCCAAGTTTTTACCATATTATCTTTATGACCATCATTGTGAAATGTTCCATCAAAATCGGCATACGAAAGAAAATTTTCTGGTGCGTCAGAACCCACTTTTAAAAAGTATTCACCAGTTTCAGCAAATTTCAAATAACGTTCACCAACATATTGTAAGCGTCCTTTACCTCTAAAATCTCTTCCTGTTTTATCCGATTTTTCAACAGTAAAACTCCCAGTTGCCCCATCCATAAAACCGCCAGTGTCACCTGGTTTATTTCTATCACTCACAGCAACCCAGCGTCCTTTTCTAAAATCCACCTTATAATTCCACTCTCCAATTTCATCAGGCGCAAAATGAACTCTCCATTTGTTTCCTTTAATTGCTGAAGTTTCACCCGCATTACCATCGGCAGCAAAATATCCTGGAACCACATACTTTTTACCACTTTCATTGTGGGTAAATGTTACATTGAATCGGTAATTAAAGAACGGATTATACTCATCATCTTCGGCAGTTTCAGGACCATCAAATGTCAATGTAACTTTATGCCATTTTTTAAATTCCCCACTTTTTTTAACAACAGTATGTAAAGCCGCTTCAGTTTGAATATTTTGTATAAGGTTTTCACCTTGACCAATAGAAACAATTGCAATACCTATCCATCTTGCGCGACTAAACTCTTTTCCATCTTTACTTCCAATTTCAGCAGTAACAGTTATTTTTTCATTGTTATTTAATTGCACATCAGCAAAAGATTTGGCATAAGCAGGACCTTCTTCAAAAGCACTTGTGCTTAATGGCGGACTAAAATTGCCTTGTATAAAACTATTAACAGAAATGGTATATTTTGACCTTCCATCATTTTCACCTACGGTAAACAAAACCACATCATACAGTCCCGAATTGCCATTAAAAATAGCAGAAGCACTTGCTTCCTTATTTTTATTTGGATTGATTGCCAACCAATTGTTATTTACGTAAAATTTATTCTCTGTATTCTCAAAATCCAAAGCTGAAATCACAATTGCTTCTGGAGACGCTTTTTTAACAAGGTCTAAAAAAGATTCATTATCAACTTTAGTTTCAGTCATTGCATATTTTGGGTCATTTCTTGGATTGAAATCTTTATTGGTAGTCATTAACCATTGATCCATTTCAACACCATCTTCACGCATACTAAATTGAATATCGTGAATTCCTGGCTTTTCAACATCCAAATAAATTTGAAATGGAACTCCGCAATGCACTTCCTTGGTACGCTGTTTACTTTCCCAAAACCAAGATTTTTTACCTTCACACCATTGCATCCTTTTACCAGATTCAGGCCATTCACCATCAATACCAACATGAATACCATTGTCTTCTGTGCCAGTGCTAAAAACTTTTGCCCAAACATAATATCTTCCAGCTGTTTGGAAATTTACTTTATAACTAACAACACCAACTTCCCCAGCTTTATCTGTAAAATTTTCGCCTGAAATTAATTTGTCTGCATGTGTTTTACGCGTATCTGGTAAAATCTTTATATAGGCATTACCACTAGCAGTTTTAGCGTGGGAATCTTCGATATTATCACCTAAAACTGAGGTTGATTTCACAATCTGCCATTTTCTAACTTCTGACTTAGTTTGAGAGGTAAAATCTTCGGCTTCAACTACAATTAAACCATTTTTTTCATTAAAACCTCCTGTTAAAACCTCTACATTTTGTGACTGTAAATTGAAATAGTTTAATAGGAAAAATATACCTACTACAACCCTTTTTAAAATATTATAAATTTTCATAGATTCAATATAAATTAGATTATTTAAGTATTAAAAATAAAGCTAATGACTACAAAACGCAGTCTTATTTGTACTTAAATTTTGTTCATTTAACCAAAAGAACCATATTACAATGTAATATGGTTCTTTATACAAACAAAACTCAAAAAATGAATTTATGGAACCTCAACAACGGTTACACTAAACTCTTCAAATTTAATTTCATCATTTCTAAACACTAAAGTATCTTTAACTTGATGATATACACCTCCATCTTGATACGTATAATCTAAAAACATTGTTTTTCTTGGTTCTCCTCCCCAAGATTCAGCTAATGAATCATCTTTTGAAACAAATTTTCCAATACCATCAGCTGGCAACGAACCTTCAGCATTAGAAATTACGATAGAACCATCTAAAGCTATATCTAAAACTAAGGTATTGTTACTACCTGCATTTATTCCCATTCTATTACTAGTAGAATGGTAAACACTTGATGTTAAAACATCTGTTAATAAATTATCTTCCATATACTTCGTATTGTATATTTCAGAACTCACCACATTTCCATTCATACCGTCTAAAGTATCATCCTGTCCTTTTTGAAGGTATTTTCCATGATATTTATTGATAAATTTAACCCCAAACATGGTGAAATCTTTTGGTAAATATCCAGCTTCCCAATCGGCTGAAACTCTACGATCTGGATCTACAACACCATTTGCAGCTACACCTGTTAAAACACCTGTAGTGTTAGAAGATGTTATAACTAAAGGAATAACATAATTTGTTGTTATTGACATTGGATCTGCAAAGAAATCATCTGTTAAATCTACTCTTACCGTTCCTGTTAAACTACCTTTTGGTATTGTAATTTCAGTTGAGGCAAGTGTATAATAGTTACTTGGCATTAACATTACTGGTTGTGTACCACTAGCGTCTAAATATGCATTTGTAACCAATTCTGGAGCTAAGGCAATACTAACAACTCTATTTTTATCATTAGATCTTAAACCTCCAACAGTAACACCAATGCTAAATGCTCTTTCCAAATCTATGGTATTATCAACTCTACTATCTTCTTGCAAAGAAATAGTTCTTACAGGATATTGAATTGGAAAATACACATTTTGCGTATCAAAATCATCAAACTCATTTTCCGAATTTTCACATCCGTAACTCAAAAACAAAAGTGCGAGTACGTATAATATTCTTATTTTCATAATTCTCATTTAAAATTTAAATTCATTTGTTTTTAAAACTACCATCCCATATTTTGAATTAAAGGATATTTTTGTGTTTCCGATAAAGGAATAGGACCATATATTTGATAGCTACTATAAATTCTTGGACTAACATTAAATGGTGTAAAAGTTGTTTGATCTTCAGAAATTCTCATTCCCATAACATTTTGATTCATTACATCTGTTAAACCCCAACGTCTAATATCCCAAAATCTAAAGCCTTCAAAACTTAGTTCAATTCTTCTTTCATTTCTAATCAAAGTTCTCATATCTTCTTTACTTGAAATACCATCAACATAAACTGTACTATTAATACCTCCTCTTTGTCTAATTGCATTAACAATTTGTTTTGCTGAATATCCAGAAACCATATTGTCTGGTCCTACAGCTTCATTAGCAGCCTCTGCAAAATTTAACAAAGCTTCTGTAAAACGGGCATAAGTATAAAAATGATCTCTACCAGTAATTGATCCAGACGGGTCTAATTTCACATTTTGATCCATAAACTTTTTAATATAATAACCTGTTACTGTTGAAGTTGCCAAATTATTCAAACCATCAATCCCAGAATTTACATATGTTTTAATGGCTTTACCACTAAATATTTGATTATTATAAATAACATATTTTGACAATCTTGGATCTCTTTGGTTGTATGGATTGTTTGGATTGTACGACAATGATTCATTGATTGGTGTTCCATCAGCCATACCAAAGGCATCTACAAAATTTTGAGATGGATTTGTTTCTCCTTTTCCAAATAATGAAGGAGGTAAATTTGCCTCTTCCCAATCTTTCTTATTTGAAATTCTTGTAGATGACCAAAAAATTTCTTTAGATTGAAAATTATCATAGAAAGTAACATCCGAAGATGATAAATTTAAACCACCATTGGCTGTAATCACTTCTGCTGCGTAGGTTGCTGCTTCTTGCCATGTAACAGATCCTGAAGCACTGTATGATGGACTTGCTGCATATAATGCTACTCTTGATTTTAATACCATAGCAGCTAAACCACTAATTCTATTTAAATTTCTTGCTCCTAAAACGGCATCAACTTCAGTATCGCCTTGGTCTTCCCAACGTGCTGGCAGGTTAGAAATTGCAATATTACAATCTGCAATAATAAAATCTACACATTCTTTAAACGTGTTTCTAGGTAACTCTACATTTTCACCTGCTACAATTACATGGTCTACAATTGGAAAACCTAGATATTCTCCATTACTACCTTTTCCTGAGTGATTTTGTAATAAAACAAAATTCCACCAAGCCCTTAAAGCATGTGCCTCACCTTTGATACGATTTCTAAACAAAGCATCTTTAGATTCACTTGAAGGAAACCAAGTAACTTTATCTACATTTTCTAACAATGTATTTAAATACAAGTTCATTTCATAGGCTTTTGACCATTGAGATAAAGGATTTTGGTTAGATGCCCAACCACCATTATTCATAACTTTAATATTAGAACTTACATCGTTTGTAGCTGCATCATCACTTGCCACATCTATATCAAAATTATAGTTTGTAGGTAAGTTTTTATAAGCTTTAAGCAACCATCCTTCTGCAAACACTGGGTTGTTTATAGCGTCTTCATATGTGATTCTATTTTCTAAATCTGGATCTAGAAAATTCTCACAAGAAATCACTAACAAAGAAAGAATTGCAGTAGCACTTATTAGTATTTTATTTATTTTTCTCATAATTAAAAGTTTTTAAAAAGATGTAACTACACCTATGGTTCCACCTCTGCTTACTGGTCTTGATCCAAGACCTAAACGTAAGTCACTTATATCTTTATTCTTATTAACAACAATTAAATCATTTCCTTTTACAAATATTTTAATTGATTTAAATACCTTACCATTCATCCCATCAAAGTTGTAAGACAATTGCATTGTTGGAATTGTAAAATAATTGTTTTTATAAATCCAGAAAGTTGAATTTCTGTAGTTATTATTATTTTTTGAAGAAGATAAACGAGGCATTGAAGCATTTACATCTAAATTATTTGGTCCATAAGCATCCAAAGCAGTTTCAGAATACTTCATTTCTCCATAAGTCCAGAAATAAGCATTATTTCTATATCTATCTTGTCCTGATTGACCTAAGCCTAACATATAAAATTCTAAATTTTTATACGAAAGGTTTACATCAAAACTGTATTGTGTAGTAGCTTGACTATTACCAATAATTGATTGATCATCATCATTAATAACACCATCATTGTTATAATCTACGTACTTAATATCACCAGGTTGAACAGCTCCAAAGGTAGGTGTTGGTAAACCAGCCACTAAAGATCCGTCTGTATTAAAATCAGCTACTCCGTACAAACCATCAGCTGTTAATCCAAACATTGCAGCATTGCTATTACCTGTTCTAATTCTTTGTTGTGCATTATCAGCATAAATTGGCTCATCCATTTTATCAACTTTACCAATACCAACAATAGAATAATAACCTGCTGATATTTTCCAATCGTCACCAAAGCTTTTATTATATTTTACACTATACTCAAACCCAGTATCAATAAATGAATTGTTATTATCAGTAATGGTATAACCTAATAAATCTGGTGTTGAATTATTCATTTCTGTTATTAAATCATAAGCTTTTGAATGAAATAAACTAGCCTCAGCATATATAGATTTTTTCAAAAACAATCCTTCAAAACCAATATTATATTCAAAACGTTTTTGCCATCCTACATTAGATGCTACGTTGTTATAATTTAACTCTGCATTTCTAACAGCATTATTTCCTGTTGTATTTGAATAGTTAAACCAACCACCCGTACTAAAAGAAGTTTGGTTTAGATAATAATCGTTCCAATTGTCATTTTTCAACCAACCAATAGAACCTCTTAATTTAAAATAATCTGCTTTTATGGTATTTTTAAAGAAATCTTCATTGCTTAATAACCAGCCCAAACCTACAGTTGGTGCAAAAGCATATCTATCACCTTTGTTTAATTTTCTAGAACCTAATAAAGCTCCACTAAATTCAGCTACATATTTTTCTTTATACATATAGTTAGCTCTAATCCCATAATTTAAACGTTTAGGATCTTGTAAGGTATTTGGCAACGACAATTCTGTTAAATAAATTAAACCTGTTGCGTTAATTGAATTATCGCCAAAATCCTTTTCGTAATCTACAGTAGTAATTGAACCAAATCTTCTACTAAATCCAGCTTCAGTACTACTTACCGAATTTTGATTAGATGGTACGTCTAAACCTATTTGCATAACGGCAACTTGGTTTAAATCGTTGATAAATGGCTGATAAACTGCATATGATTTATTTTGATTTTCTACTGAAGTATTTAAGAAATCAAATGTTACATTTTCGCTTATAGACAAGCCTTCGGTAATAAAATTTAAATCCCATTTTAAACCTGTGTTTACTTGAAAATAGCTATTGCTTATTTTTTTCTCACCTCTTCTAATCATATCTCCATATGTATTTCTTGGAAACTCAGAAGTACCACCCAACAAATATTTACCATCAACTAAATTTGCACCATCATAACTCAATTCATCTTCAATACTTGAAATAGGTATTAATAATGGGTATGAATTTGGCAAATTAGTTTGTGCTTGCGTCCAAAAGTCTGAAGTTACAACTCCATTATTATCAACATCATATACATCTGGAGTGTTGTAGAAATCAAATAACGCAACAACATCCAAATTCATAGTTAAACTAGGTGTTATGGTATAATTTGTATTGGCTCTTATATTTAAACGATTAGAAACTTCTTTTGTTCCTAAATCTTTCAACCAACCTTCATTATTAGCGTAACCCATATTTAAAAAGTACAATGTTTTTTCATTACCTCCAGATGCTTCCATATTTACATCATAAAAACTTACATTGTCATTTAAAAAAGTATTTCCATAATAATCTGTATTAGGGTGAAATAATGGATCTGTACCATTTGCAGCAGCTTCAATATCACTCTCAGAATATTTTGGCAATTTACCATCGTTGATGTTTGCTTGATTGTAAACACCCATATAATCGGCAGAATTTAAGTATTTTGGCAATTCTCTGGCCGATTGAATACCATAATCTGCTCTAACAGAAAAAATTCTATTTTTGGCATCACCTCTTCTAGTTGTAATTAAAATTACACCTTGATCAGCTTCAGCACCATATAAAACTCTAGAAACGGCGTCTTTTAATACGGTAACTTCTTCAACTTCTGTTAAATTAATATAATCTGGAGATCTAACAATTCCATCAACAACGTATACCGCATTTCCATACCCCAAAATGTTAGTTCCTCCAAAAACACCACCAACTTTACCATAAGTTGCACTTCCAATACCAAGACGTTGATCTTTGGCTAATTCTTCTTTAACATCTACAGCAGATACACTACCTACAATTCTACCTTTTTCTAATTTTCCAAAAGGAATATTTATTTTATCTTGCTCTTCAAAATAAACATTTTCCTTTTGTAAGGTTATCTCAAGATTTTGTATTGTATTTGAAACAACAATATCCTGAGTTTTATAACTATCAAGTGCTACCGTTAATTTTGCAGCCTTATTTACAGAAATTTCAAATTCACCGTTTAAGTTAGAATAAGCCTGACTATTATTACCAGCCTTTATTATAGCTCCAACTAATGGTGCATTAAATTGATCTGTAATTTTTCCTTTTAAAACATAACCATCTTTATCTTGTGCATTTAGTGATACCATCACAAAAAATGCAAAGAATAAAATTAGTTTGTTATATAATTTTTTTATCATTACGTTAGTTTATTCGGTTATTATTAATATTACTACCATCCTGCATTTTGAGGGAACCCGTCATAAGATGATGTTAAGTTTCTTGGAAGTGGCATCCAATAATTTCTATCATCAAAAATAAATGGCTGAATTATTTCTCTGTTGAAATACGTGTAATTTTTATCAAATGACATTTTCCATAAAGTATCATCTGGTTTAATTTTCCAACGTCTCATATCATACCATCTATGCCCTTCAAAGCAAAGTTCAACATCACGTTCATATCTTACCAACGATTGGAAATCATTGTTATAAACGGCTAAACTTGTAACCTGTGCTTGACCAGCTCTTGCTCTAACTTTGTTAACAGCTGCTAAAGCTGTCATACTGTAATTAGATGAAGTTCCTGTTGCATTTTTTGTAGCCTGATAAGCTGCTTCAGCATATATTAAATAAATTTCAGCCAAACGTAAATGTGGTGTAACATATCTAAAGTTATTCCAACCGGCATCCTTTTTATTAACACCTAATGGCCACATTTTATGCACTATATAAGGACTTAAAGTGTTACCACCATTTAGCGTACTACCTCCGTCATATAAATTCATTATTGTAGAAGGGTGTATTCCAGCCATATCACGATCAACATAAATAGCTTTTCTAAATCTAGGATCTCTGTTATTCCATCTTTTGTTATTATCAAAATCGTAACCACCTACATCTGGACCTCCAGGAATGTATTTAGTACCATCGGCCATTTCAAAAATATCTACAAAATTTTGGGTTACAGCTTCAGTAATCGCATTACCCCCAAACAAACTTTGATGTGGCATATACAATCTTCCTAAAAATGTATTTACTTCTCCAGAACCAACATCTCTTTTAATTTTTTGGAAAATTGTTTCCGTAGTTGTTGGAGTTAAACCATCAGTTCTGGCAAACATATCAAGGTAATTGTCAAAAGGTACTAAGGCATATACCCCTTTATCTGCTAATTTTAACACTTCGGCTGCAGCGTTAGCGGCACGACTCATATAACCAGTATCAAAAGTTGCAGAATTTCTTGAAAACTCATTCATTAATGGGCTACCTGCATATAACAATGCTTTTGCCATTAAAGAAAAAGCGGCTCCTTTTGTTGCTCTACCTTCATCTGTACTATCCCATTTTTCTGGTAATAAAGCTGCAGCCTTTTCTAAATCCTCAACTAAATACTCAGTACAAGCTTGGTAATCAAATTTACCTTTATACTCATAAAATCTAGGTAATTGCAAATCACCATCAGCTGCTAGCACAGAATTAATATATGGTATTGAGCCATATGCTCTTAAAATTTCCCAGTGAAAAAATGCTCTAAAAAAATAAGCTTGACCTTCAATAAGGTTTTTCTCTTCGGGAGTTGCATCAATTAATAGATCTAACTTTTCTAAAGCAATGTTTGCTCTTCTAATACCAGCCCAGCCTTCATTCCAAATTCCAAATTTCCCATCTCCATTACCATAATCGTTGAAATTTGAACGTCCATTAACTAAATTCCAGTAATTTCCTGTTGAAGCAGCTTGGGCTGTATTCCACCCTTGAACTGCAATTGTTTCACCAGTAAAATTTTGAGCCACACAAATTTTAGCACTGTTATAATCTATAATATAACGGTACATTTGATCTAAAAACCCTGTAAAGCTATAATAACTACCAAAAACATCATTTTCTGTTATGTCTGCTTCTGGCGGTACATCTAAATAATCTTCACAACTAACTGTTGTAATAGAGATTATAAAAATTGTTACGAATATTCTAAAAATATTTTTCATTTTTTTCATTTTTTAATTAAAACGTAGCTGAAAGTCCAACATTAAATAATTTAGTAACAGGATAATTTCTGTAATTATAATCTTGCCCTTCTATATCCACTGGTAAATCTGACCATAAAATTAGGTTGTTACCATTAACAAACACACGCAGTGCAGTCAAGCCTATTTTACCGATGGCTTTCTGAGGTATGTTATATGCCAATTCTGCAGTTTTTAAACGAAACATTGATCCGTCTTTTTCGTAATAATGACCATTACTTACTCCTCTTCCATAATTTAAAGCTCTAAAAGTTGGATTGCTATTTGCATATTCAGGAGACCAAGTATCATCTAACAGATCTTGATAAATTGCAGGTGAATTAAACCCAAACTCACCTAAATTTACATTTTGAGTTACATTAAATTGTCCGTAAAAATTTAAACTTAAACTAATTCCTTTGTAATCACCTCCAAGTGCCACAAAATAAGTGTTGCGAGGTCTACCAGGATATCCGTAAGGAATAACATCGTTTAAATCAATAACACCATCAGCATTATAGTCAATTAATCTATAATCACCTGGTAATAAATCTACACTTGAAGCACCTAAAGCACCGTTATAAATTTCGTCCCAACTTTGAATAATACTTGATGAAATATAGCTTCTTGTTTGATCAATTGGAAACCCTGCATCTTTTTGATAATCAGGCAATAATTCCGGATCTTCTTTTTGAATAATTTCATCCTCAACCAATGTAAATTGTAAAGAACCCCAATAGTTAAAATCTCGAATATTATTTCTATAGTTTAACTGAAATTCATAACCGTGACTTTCAGTAATACCTATATTTGCTGCAGGTGCAGGTGCACCATAAAAGTCAGGTACATTTCTTAAATTGGCAGTCACCAAAATATCCTCTCTTCTTTCTTTCCAAAAATCAAGTGTAGAAGTAAGTTTATCATCAAAAAATCCTAATTCAATACCAAAGTTTTGTTGATGTGCTGTTTCCCAATGTAAATCTGGATTTCCAATAACACCTTCACTATAAATTTCTGGGCCATTGTATAAAGGACCATCTCCAAAAACTGCTCTATTGCTATTAATTTCATATGATGTAAAATAAGGCCATTGTCCAATATTTTGTGCATTGTCGTTTCCAACATATCCGTCTGAGTATCTTAATTTTAATTTACTCATTACTTTTTTAGCACCTTCAAAAAATTTCTCGTTAGACACAACCCAACCTAAACCTACAGATGGGAAAAACTCAAATTTATATCCGTCTCCAAACTTTTCACTACCATTATAAGCCCCGTTCAATTCAATATTATAACGATTGTCAAAAGCATAGGTTACCCTACCTGCCCAGTCTTCACGTTTTTGAGGCCAACCATTGTAAACACCTGAATATCTTTTTACGTTTTCACGACTAAAAAGTGCTAGACCTGAAACATCATGTTTACCAAAACTTCTATTGTAATTTAAACTAATTCTATACATCAATCTAGAATAATCTGAACTAGCTGCTGCATCCGTAATTCTTTCAGTTTGATAGTCTAAAGGTGCATCTATAAATTCAAAACCATTTGTTGAGTTGATATAATCACCTGGATAAAAATACGCAGTATAATCTTCTATATTAGCATTTGGATCATCAGACGTATAAAAAGCAGGATCAACCCATTTCATTAAAGTACCATCATCACCTATACCTGCTCCAATAGTTCTAAAATAATTATCATAAGCCAATTCACCTGTAATTTTTAAACCTTTGGTAATTACATCTAAATCTTGTTCTAACTTAATATTGGTATTAATTTCTCCTCTGTGATCAATATTAACTCCGTTAAAGTTTAATTCTACAAATTCGTTTTCTCCAAATCTTTCGTAATCTATCCCTTGCCCAAAAGTACCATCTTCGTAACGTAAAATTGGTGTTGTCCAAGGTTTTGAATATACCCCATACCAGAAATTAAAAACTGGTGCTCCAGAACGAGATTGCGAACCGTAATAACCTCCTAAATTAACACCTAATTTGGTTGTTTTTGTAATGGTAAAATCTAAGTTAGTTCTAAAATTAAAACGCTCATATTTAAAATCGGGATCATATCCTTGTCCAACATCAGTTGTTTTTAAAATATCCCCATCATTCACATACCCTAAAGATCCATAATATTTTAAAAATTCTGTACCACCTGAAACGCTCATGTTTAACTTATAGGATAAACCAAAGTCTTCCAACATTTCATTAGCCCAATCTGTATTTGCATATGCATATGGATATTGACCAGTTCTAAAATATTCTAATTCTTCCTCAGATGTATAGTCTGCCCAACCTACTGGATTTACAGACAATCCATTTACAATTGCATAGTTTTTTGCTTTTGTACCAATATAACTATTTAAAGTTTTTGGGATTCTTGATACTTGTTTAAAAGAAGCATTTGCATCAACTTTAAATTTAGCATCACCTACAATACCTCTATTAGTTGTAATTAAAATTACACCATTACCACCTTTTACACCAAAAATTGATGTTGCAGATGCATCTTTTAGAACAGAAATACTTTTTACGTCATTTGGATCAACATCATTCATAGATCTTTCAACACCATCAACCAAAACCAATGGTCCTGCATTATTCCATGTTGATTTTCCACGAATTAGAATTTGTGAATTTTCATAATTACCATCAACAGCACCTCCTGGTATACCAGTACTACTTAATACAGTAACCCCCGGTAAAGTTCCACTTAAAGCATCTGTTAAATTTGTTACAGTTCCTCTTTTGTTCAACTCTTTACCTGCTAATTGACCAATAGCACCTACAACACTTTCTGATTTTTGAATACCGTAACCTACAACAATTACCTCATCTAAAGAGGCAACATCGGCAGTTAAAGTAACATCCATTTTGGTTGATTTTGTTATTTTAATTTTTTTAGTAATGAAACCCAAAAAATTAAAATTAAGTTCATTACCAACACTTACTTCAATAGTAAAATTACCATCAAAGTCTGTTGCAACACCTTTACTAGTTCCTACAACTAAAACTGATACTCCGGGTAAAGGTTGTCCGGATTCATCATAAACAGTACCGCTCACTTTTGCTGTTTGCGCATGTAATACGGATACAAACAAAAACAACAAGAGCGTTGTTAATGATCTCCTAGCTTTAAGAAAAATAAAACATTTTTTTTGCTTACTCATTTTAAATACATTTAAATTAAATTTGGTTACTCAAAATTACTCTTAAGGTCAAAAAATCCTATACTCATTTGAACATTTGTTTGGTTATATTGTTCTAAAATAGCATTTTTAAACCTGTTTTTCTTTTAATATTCTCAATAATTACAACGTTTTCAGGCATTTATTTAACTTTTCTTTAACAGCAGCTAAATCTTACCTATTTGATTACAATTTTACAAATCTAACTGGTTCAAATATCCCTTTAATTTTAATAAAATACACACCAACATTCAATTCTGAAACGTTTAATTCTATGGTTCCATCGGATGACTTAACTCCGAAATTTTTCACAACAACTCCTTGTATGTTGTACACTTTGATTACTTCTTTTTCACTATTTATTTCACTGGTTTTTGGTAATTTAATTGTTAATTTATCGTTTACTGGATTTGGGTATAATTGCAATTTTTGATGTATGACATCTAAGTTTTTTGTAGACAAAGTAATATCACAACCTTTATCGTTTACATTTGTTCCTGGTGGCGTATTAGGACATTCATCTATATCATTGGTTACACCATCTTTATCGTCATCATTTGTAAAATTTTCTAAAAAAACAAGAATTAAACTTTCTCTAGATTTCAATTGGATTGAAGTAACTTGCTCATTGTTATTCTCAGGGTTTAAATAAACTCCATCAACATTACCTACAATACTGTTTATAGTAACACTTTGACTCATATCTGTGTTAAAAGGATTTACAAGTACCAATCCTTTTTCAAATTTTCGAGCATATAAATTGTTTGAACCTACTTTATAATTTGTAAAATTTTTATAATCATATGATTCTGTTGGAACACCTATATCATAGGTAAAAAAGGGTTCAACAACTATATCATAATTACCTGATCCATCATCAGTCATTGGAGAAATACCCATTCTACTAGCAATTTTTTTATTCTCATCAACATGAACACTTAATAAATAAGATGCATAACAGTATTTATTAAAGTCATATCTAATTTCATTGGTTAAATCATAAGCAAACCATTGATTTTTAAAACCTGCATTGATAGTCATCGGTTGGTTTGGTAGTTCTTTTTGAGCCAATAAGGCTATGGCTTTGCAATTATTTATCCAAGTATTACCCATATACCATTCTAAAAAACGACCATTGGCATATTTACTAGACACTCTAAAAATATCGTTGGTTGAAACTGGATTTCCATCATTATCAATCGCCCCGGTATCGTCACTCATATGTCCCCAGCTATTTTCATGACAAAACCCATCCAATGCTCTTGGAAACTCCATTGTTTTTTCCATCATGTACCCACGTGATGAAGTGGTATAATTTTGATCGTACAAAACGTTGTTACCATAAATTGTGGGGTAGTAACCCATTTGAGCGTAAAAGCCTTGATAAATATAATTTAGTGCTACTTTGGTATCATATACAATAGCTTCATTGGTATACACTTCTTCTTTTGAATGGTTCCATAAGGTATAATTACCTCCTGTCATATTTTGACCACCCAGCAATCCTACCAGAATATCAATCCAAATACCATCATGATTATAATTACGTGCGTAGTTAATTGCGTTTTGTTTCAAATTTTCTTTTCGAGGTCCAAATACTGGGTTGAAATATGACAAATTACTATTATTTCCGTTTTGAACTGGAATAACCGTATATAATGGAGCTGTTACAGTACTATTTACGGAATGAGAAGTAGCAATACTTCCATCTAAACCTCGTTCAACAGTTACCGTAATTGGATAACTATTTTTACTACTTACCGAAACCAGCTTCATTAATTCATTATCAATACGAATCCATGTTGTAAAGTTACCTGGTTCACTTGCCACAAGACCTAACCCTTTATTATCCGAAGGCTTACTAATTGCAAAAGAAATATCTGAGGCTCCAATTGAGTTAATTAAATTTCCACATCTATAATATAGTAAATCTGCTTTTTTATTATTGAGTAAGGCACTTTTTTCAGACCAACCACCTTGATAATTAATTACCTGAAAATTGGAATCTTCAGCGTGTAAGTTATTCGCACTAAAATTAGTGTTCTGATTGTTTGTAGCACCACTCACATCGCCTCCACCAATTACATAATCAAAGTTTGATGTTATTTTTTTATTTATTTCAAAAGTATAATCCATACCACTATTCCACAGGTGTGCATAAATTGGATAAGGTGTAGCATTGTCTCCATAAGTTGAAATTTTGGTTTGTACGTCTTTTACTTCAACCAAATCTTGAAGTGCTACATTTACTGTTGTTGTATTACTTTCAACATTTAATGTTGTACTATATATTTGAAAGTAATCTTTTTGAACACTATACTTATACGCATTATTTAACAATAAGGTTAATGAAACTTTCCCAGTTGCATCAGTAAAAACTGGTTCAGGAAAACTTTCAATTTCAATAGCTGCACCTTCAACAGGTTGATTATTTGAATCTTCAACTAAAAAAGTAACTTCGTGTGTATTATTATCTTTTGTTAAGATTACATTATTTACATCTAATTTTGCAACAGCACCCTTTGTACCAATACATATATATATTGCGGTAGCATCTGCTGGCATTGTAATATTGTACGAAAAAGTTTCAGAACCATCTGTCTCGGCAGTACCAGTTAGTCCAGACATTGTTGTCCATTGACCATTGTTATTATTACAAAAATCACGTAAATTTGTTGCTCCAATGGTAAAAACTGGAATAGTTAGCTGTGTTTCTTTCTCTATTGCAAAACCAAATCCTGTAGTTTGCTTTGCAACAATACTTTTAAAATTAATGGAACAGACATATGGTAAACCAGGTATTATATTGGTTATTTTTTGATAAAGAACCCCATTATCTCCATATAAACTTGCAAAGTGATCCCCATTGTCTACCATTAGGGAAGTAGCGGTTGTATACTGCCAACTATTTAAGCTTCCTGCACTCTCTTCAAAATCATTATTTAAAATTACATTTTGTGAATAGACTGAAACACTAAAAAAACAAAGTAGACAAACAATTTTAACAAAGGGTAATGTTTTTTTCATAAAAAAGATATTAGATTATTAAATCAAATATCAATTTATTATAAAGAATTTGTTTTCTGTTTTAATCCTAATTTTAGCGAAATTGTTTTAATTTATAATTAAGTGATGATTAATTTTAATTGTAAAAAAACACAAACAACTGTTTTATAATTAGTTAAAAAAACAACCTCGTTTTTATTTAAAAAAAAGAGTTAAACAAAAAAAAACTCCTTGTTTGGAGTCTTTTTTAATAACAATAATAAACTTAAAACTAATTTGAAGCTGCTTTAGAACGTCTCAACAATTCATCATGAATGCTTTTAGAGTACAATTTAAATTTAGCTTCATTTTGCTGTTCTACTTCTATAAAATTTGTTCCATTACTGGTTATATCCATTAAACTAACACCCCAATTGCCCAACAACACCCAATAAGTTGCAGCATCAGAGTGGTCAACAGAATTAAATACAAACTTACCTTCTGCAAATATTTTTCCTAAATTACTTGTTTTGAATTGATTGTAATATTCCTGTCCTTTAGGACTTCCGCTAACAATACCGTGTTGTCCATTGGCGCCACATTCATAGAATTTAATAAAACCATTTAAAGCTTTCTCTTTTAAATATTCACAAGCTGATCTGTCTTCGTTACAATTTGCTACTTTCCAAGGTTGTTCTACAGTACCCTGATGCAATGACGAATTGGTCCAATGTGCAATAAATCTAATTTTATTTAAAATATCCATTCTGTTATTTGCCAAACAATAATTTACCAATATTGCAGGTTCTGTTAAAGAGCCCCAGCATAAAACATTCATTATATCATCTTCTTTTTCAACAGCATCAACAAGCGTTTGAACTGTATTGTAATTTTCTAATGTTTTATATGATTTTTCTGAATTAAATCTTTCTGCTGTTTCTTTGATACAAGATTGAACAAATTCAATTGATTCTGGAAACCCACCTATGTTTTTATTTAAATTTACTACATCTTTTTTATAGGCTTCTCCAAAAAAAATATTAGCCCAATCTGCTTGATTTCCAGATGTTTTATGTTCGCTTCTATGCGTACTTGCAATAACTATTCCTTTGGTATCAAACATATTTGACAATAATAGATAACCAGCCATTGCCGAAATATCATCTGGATCATTGGCTGTGTTGTGATCTTTCCCTGGAATTGATTTATCAGACATATCAGAATAAATCCAAACTTTTGGTTTTTGGGCTTGCACTAGAGAAGTCATTAAAACCAATACTAATAATAGTACTTTTTTCATCTTTATTTATTTAAATACTGTTTATCATTTTTTTTGAACCATTCTATTGTTTTTGTTTTCAACAATTCAGATAGCTCTTTATGTTGTTCGTAAATATTTGTTGTTTCATTAGGATCTGTTTTTAAATCGTACAATTCTACTTCAGTCCCATTTATATTTGTATAAAATTTATAGTTTTTATGTCTTGTTGCTAGTTGTAAACTTCTGTCGTATTTCTCAGGAAAATTATAGTGCTCATTTCTACCATATTCCCAAAACAACTCATTTTTTCTTTTCACCATTTTTGAGGTTAAAAAAGCTTCACTTACATCTTCTCCATCAATTTTATATGAATTTGAAAAGGTTGCTTTTGCCAGTTTACTTATTGTTGGTAATATGTCAATTGCTGAAATAATTGATGTAGAATCTATTTGGCCCGATTTAATTTTCCCTGGCCAATAAGCAATAAAAGGCATTTTAATACCGCCTTCATATAAACTATTTTTAACCCCACGTAATCCGTTAGTGCGTAACTTATTAAAACCTGGAGCCGGCCCATTATCACTAGTAAAAATGATTAAAGTTTTTTCACTTAAACCCATTCTTTTAATTCCTTCAACCAACCTCCCTATTTCAATATCAAAAGCATCAATAACAGGTTGAAGGTTTTTTAAATGACTAAACTCCTTCTTTTCAGCTTGTTCTGACTCTAAATTTGGAACCCATGGTGTATGAACATCATCGGGCCACAAGTTTATAAAACAAGGTTTCTCTTTATTTTCTTTTAAAAATCGCAATGTTTTATCTACAAAATAAGCGGTTCTTTCCCATCGTTTTATACTATCAGTAGCAGCCCAAATCCAATTAGTAGAAGTTAATAATGGATCCGGATCTGGACTTTCATAAGTTGAATTGAATACATCAAAACCATACTCTGCAATTGATGGAGCATCTTTTACATCTCTTCCACCACCCATATGCCATTTTCCAAAATGCGCGGTTTTATAACCTGCATTTTTTAAAATGTGCGCCATTGACGGTGCTTTAACATCTAAAAAGTTGGATTGTTCGCATTTTTGATTGAATTTTTTATGACTCAAAAACGTATTTATATTCCAGCGAATAGGATACATTCCTGTGGTTAATCCCACTCGAGAAGGTGAACAAACAGGAGCGCTTGTATAGTAATTAGTAAACACTTTTCCTTCTTTTGCCAACTTATCTATATTAGGTGTTTTTTGAACATTCCCATTTGTATATGACGCATCACCTATACCCATATCATCAACATACACTATAATAATATTTGGCTGTATCTCCTTATTTTCTGAAATTGACTTTGAATTATGGCAACTTATAAGTACAAATACAAAAGTAATAACGCATCCTATTTTAATATTTCTCATTTTATTAATAGTTAAAAAAAGGAATTATTTGTTTTTTGTCAATTTCTTAAATATTTCAATTTCATCCTTATTATAAGGAGTACCATCAAATCTTAACAAATCATGAAACCAAACTTTTGGTTCTGGAAATTCTTCACCAGGTTTTACAACATTTCCTTCTGCGCGCTCTTTTTCAACATCTCTACCTTTTAAACTACTCCAAGCCCAAATAGTACCCGATTTACCAGCCACAAACCCCCAGTTTACTGCTCCTATTTTTGCTTCTTTTAACCTTGGAAGCATATTTTCTACGGTGCTCCCATTGTTTCTTGCCAACCATTCTGTTAACAATATTGGCCTACCATCTTTTAAATATGGATCTATCGTATTTTTTTTGACTTTCTCCCAATTACTATAACTATGCAACGAATGTAAGTCGGAGTTAACTCTGTTAATTTTTATATTAATTTCTCCTACACTTCCTTCTGTTGTTGAAGTAATAGGTTGTGACGGGTTTATTTCTCTAGCCCAAATCCAAGAATCATACACTAATTGTTTAGACTTATCTCCAAACGATCCTCTTAATCTATTATCTCTGCCAGGTTCATTATACAACTCCCATAATAAAATTCGTTTGTCATTTTTAAATCGTTTCATGGTATTTTGTATATAACCTTTTAATCTACTTACTTCATCTTTAGTAGCTTTACCATCAGCATACCTTTCAGCCAATTCTCTTGCTGGACTATTGTTCCATCCTGAATTATGATATGCTTTTACAGGTAAGGGTTGTACACCTAATTTTGGATTTGGGTGATGGCAATCATCAAAAAAAACAAACCAAGGTTTAATTTTATGTTTTTTACAAATTTTTAAAAACTCATCCATTCTTTTGTACAACCCCTCTTCATCATCATCCCAAACTAAATCGTGTAAAAACACCCTTAATGTATTTATACCAATTTCTTCAGCCCACGATAATTCCAAATCAATTCTTTTTGGATCCCAAGTAGATGCTTGCCACATTTCAATTTGATTAATGGCCGTTGCTGGTAAATAATTACAACCTACTAACCAAGGTTGTTTATCATACCATTTATTTATTTTTTCTTTACTCCATTGTCCCGGTACTGGAATAGAATCATTTATTTTATTTTGTGCTGAAACCAACACAAAACTTAACATACAGCATATTATCGCTATTTTTTTCATCATAAATATTATTTATTTTCTTTATATATAAACCAATCAAAATTAGCCTTAGATTTTGATTTCACACCATTACTAGTTGCGTACATTCCAACAAAAGGGCCACTAAAACCTCCAGCAACCTCATCAGAAACAATACTTAAATCTTGTGTATCACCAATCGTTTTATAATCGTTTTCAGAAGTCCCATAGCTAAATGTAGCCCTAATATTATCACCTTCTATTTTGAAATAAACCTCTTTTCCTTTAAAAGGAACGCGTGCCATTTCTTTTCGATTGCCTTTTTTTGTAGCTATCAATACCAATTCGTTTTTCTCTTTGACCAATTGAATATGATTGGTGCTATTTCTATACACAACCAAACCAGCTTGCTCATTTGATTTTTTTGAATTGAATACCATTTTTGTTGAAGCTTCAAATTTGTGATGTTGAATTCTACGAACAATTAGTGATGGATTTACCAAACTATCCAATACTTCAGGTCGCACATCAATAGTTAAGCTTCCTTTTTCTAAAGTGTACCATTTTGAATAAGGTGTTCTTAAAAAATTCCATTCCAACCCTAATTCGCTATTTACAAACTCATCTTTTTCTTCAACTTTTTTCACAGGTGACCAAGGTAAATTTGGACGTTTTTGTTCAAAAGACAAATGCCCTATTCCCGGATTAAAAACTGGTAAAGGATAACCTTCTTCACTTTCAAACTTTACAGGTGTTAAAAATGTTTCACGAGCTAATAGCGAAAAGTCTTCCTTTTTTCTTTTCCCCAACATTACTGCCCACCATTCGTTATTTTGAGTTTCAATTAAATCGGCATGACCTACTGAGTGTACAGGGAAATCTTTTCCTAATTGTCTATGAGACATTACAGGATTTGAATGAAAAGGAACATAAGGTCCCCAAACACTATCACTATGGTGCATTGTTACAGAATGTTGAAAACCAGTACCTCCTTCAGCAACCAATAACAAATATTTTCCATCTTTTTTATAAATATGAGGTCCTTCTGTCCAACGCGCATTTGCTGCATGTCCGTGCGTAATTTGTTTTGCTTGACCAATTAATTTTCCTTGTTTGGTATCTAATTCTTGAATCCAAGCACCATTTTTATCTGGCCAATCATTTAAACCTGAAATATTGGCGTGACCAACATAATAGCATTTACCATCATCATCCCAAAAAAGTGATGGGTCAATTCCACGAGAACCTAACCAAACGGGATCAGACCAAGGTCCTGCCGGATTTTTAGCAGTTACATAAAAATTTCCATCGCAATTAACACAGGTCGTAATTAAATAAAATACGCCATCATGGTGTCTAATGGTCACCGCATAAATTCCTCTTGAATCTTTCAATCCTTTTGGCAATTCTACTTGATTTGGACGTGTAATTCCATATCCGATTAATTCCCAGTTCACTAAATCTTTACTATGGTGAATTGGCATTCCAGGAAACCACTCAAAACTTGAGTTTACCATATAATAATCGTCTCCAACCCTACAAATTGAAGGATCGGGATAAAATCCTGAAAGGATTGGATTTTCAAATGTTTCTGGTGCTGTTTGTGCAATTATTTGTGTTGCTACCAGCAACAACATGACTTTTAATATTTTTTTCATTATATCTATTTTAATTCTTTAACTCTCTAATTTCTATATCTTTAAACCATATTTTATTTTGCGAATTCATATGACATTGTAATGCTACAAACCCTTTAGTTCCAACTTTGTGCTTTTTATGAGCCTTGTCATTTATAATACCTTGGCCATCATAATTTGAAACTTCTACATTATTTACAATGGTTTTAATGGTGTTTCCTTTACAAATAATGGTCATATCATTCCAGCCAGTTCCTTCATTTTCATTATAATAAATTACTTTTTTTGGTGCATAAATTTCCTTTTCAATTTTCCAATCCTTTAAACTTGGATTAATCCATCGTTTGTATTCACGGGTTTCATCATAAATCAGTCCGTTTCTCCAAGGATCATTAGGGTTGATATCTACCTGTGGACCTTCCATCCAACCTTCAATACTATTTCCATTGATTTCAATTTTTGCAGTTTCATCAAATCTGCTTCTCACCTGAACACCACTATTTCCTTTATTTTCGTTGGAAGCTTTAAATTTTAGTCGCAATTCAAAATTTTCAAATTCTTGGGTACTTTGAAGCCAAACATGACCGTGTTGTTCACTGTTTATAGAATTTGAAAGTATTGCACCATTGTCCACTTTCCAAAAGTTTTTTGCAATGTCTCTTTCTGAACCTTTAATATCCCAACCTTCTAAATTCTCACCATTAAATAATGAAATCCAATGGTTATTCAATGAAAAAACTTCCATAGAATTTAAATTTCCACCACCTTTATTTGGACTTCCTGCAACTGTATAAATTTTACCTTCAAAAACAACGGTTCCACCACCATGACGACCCGTATTTAAAGGTGCTAACTGTGACCATTTATTGGTTTCTAAATCTAAACATTGGGTTGTATTATAAGCTTGCTTCCACTCGCCTTCACCCCCAGCATATATAATTTTATTATTGAAATAAACCAATCCACCGGCTGCCGTTGGAAATGGTAATTTTTCTTTCATTGTATGCCATTCTCCATTTTCAAAATTATACACATCTACATAAGGCATTGTTTCTTCAAAAAATGCTCCAAAACGATCAGGATAATGAAAACTGGTATTTCTACCACCAATGCAATACAAATTATCACCAACAATTATGGTTGAAAAATGATCACGAATATGTGGTGCTTTGGTGAGTGTTTTCCATTCACCAGTAATAAAATTATAACTATTAAAATTATTATTGGTGCCGCTTGTATGCCCAAAGTCAATACCACAAGTTAAATACAGTTTATCTTTATAAACTGAGGCTCCTGCTCCACCTCTTCGAATATTGGCTGGAATTTCGGGTCCTTTTTCCCAAGCATCTTTTTCGGGATAATAAATCCAAATATTTTCAACAGGAATTTCTTTTGGGTAGTGAGAAGTCATTGCGCCAACAACGTATATGGCATCTTGATAGGAAACTGCCTGAAAATGGTGCATTTCAAAAGGTGTTTTTCCTTTAACTTCCCATGTATTTGTTTTTGGGTCGAATACATTTACAGGATTCAATCCTCGACCTCCAATCAAATAAAATTTGTCTTTGTATGCAACCATTGAACTTTCATGGCGCGCCGTAATTTCACCTTTAGTTTCTAACGTTGTCCATCTAAAAGATTCTAAATTTTGTGAATTCAAACTAAATCCTACAAAAAATAAAATCATACAAATACTTGCTGTTTTTCTTAATTTAAAATTCATAATTATAACTTTTATTCATAAAATGGAATGACATTGATATGATCTAACCTAAAAACACTTCCTGCCTTTAAATGAATAGTATTATTTCCTTTTATTAACTTTACAACTAACCTATCCCAAACCCAGTTGTTTTCACCTCCAGTTGCATAACATTGTAAAGAATTTTGCTCTTTATTATTTATTAAAATAGGAATATCCTGCTGTTTTACCCAAGCTTTCATACCATATCTAATTTCTACAATATAATAACCATCATTTGGTGCTTCATAATTTAAAGTTACTTGAGGTTTTTCAACATAACCGCTGCCCGTGAAGTTTTTGATTTCAGTGTTTATTGTACCTTCTTCTACAATTCCTTGTTCTGCTTCTAATATAGTTCCGCCTTTTGTTATCGGAAAGTTAAACGGATTTATAGCACTACCTGTAACTGTTAAATCGTATAAAACACCTTTTGAAAATTGATCTTTCCAATCAACGTAACCAACCCTGTTTGTCCATAATGGATTGCTATTTACGGCACTTGCTGTTGACGCGTATAGTCTCCAATAATATACAGCTTCGTTTAAAATCTTTTCAACTTTTTTTTTATTTTCAAGATTTCCTGTTTCTAAAAATAACTGCCAATCAATTGCGGCTTGTATTTTTAAACCGTAATAATTACCTAAATAACCAATGGTAAGAATGTCATTAATTGTTAGTGCTAACTCTTTATCACCATTTGTCGGCATGGTTTCTACAGCTTTTATAGCACTGTTTGAATAGGCTAAAATTTTATTGTACACCTCAACAGGTGTTATACCGTTCATTTCTTTATTTGAAAGCAATGATTTTACATAATTTGGTATAGAAATATTGTTACTTTCAGGGTGCGGAGGCAGCGAAATAAAACGGTTTATATCATGAAATCCCGATGGTGTATTGGCTGCACCTGAAATACTTTGACAAGCTTCAATATACCATTGAAAATCTAACGCCCCCCAATGAAAACCAGTTGTAAGTGGATAAATCAAAGAGACATCTTGCCAAGCATCAAACAATTGTTTTGCGTTTACATTTGGATATTTTATTGAAATTATTTCTGTAAAACGTGTATTATCCAAATTAGGATTGTAGCCTAACCTTCCCCAAAGCATCCATTGATACCAATGTTTTACAATTTCAATTTGGCGAGGTGTTTCGGGAACTAAACTTAAAAATTCTCGTCCCCAAACATATTGATCAGAGCCATAATAATAACCCAACGATACATCATAAGGTATATTTTTTATAAATTCTCTAACAAAATTTGGTGAGCCCCATTTAAAGTAAAAAATATCATCATTTCTTAAAGTCCATATTGTTTTTAAATCACCTCTATCCTTTATGTCACTTACAAAATTCTCGTGATAATTCTGTTTGGTTGAACTATAAACATGTGCTTTTGCATATTTAAAACTATAAATAAAATTGATATTCTCATTATCAATTAATGGCTTAAATTTATCAGCAATGTCTAAAGCTCCTGTTTGGTGCTGACGGTGTATAAACGTAATTTTTCTATCTGGCTGTTTTTCTAAAGCATCCAAAACTCCTTTAGCATACGTATTATAAGCCCAATCTTCTCTTTGAACAAAATTAGCCTCGTTAAAATTTTCTCCTGTAGTTAAGCCTACACCTGCTAAATCTGGGTATGTTAACACAAGTTGTTCAACACTTTTTCTGAAATAATCAGTAGTGATTTCATTGTCAAAATGATCAGTAATCCCGTATTTTCCGAAAGTCCCGTTTGTGAAAATATTCCAAGTAACAATATAAAAATCTACATTTCTGCTTTTACCATACGCCATTACTTTTCTCCAAAAATCAATTTTCTCATCAATCGTAATTGATTTTAGTATTTTCACATTATCAAGAATCTCAGGAGCGTCATACCCATTTCCTGTAAGCGGGTACATTTCTTTAAATTGGGTTGTTGATTGTTGCACATCATTCAAAGCAACTTCTGAATATTTAGGTACTTTTACCATAGATGGAAACGGATGTAAATTCCATAATGAAATATAATTATATCGGTAACGCGCCAAATTATCAATGTATTCTTTCCAAAAATCCATATTCCACATTTCAGCAATATTTTGCTGTGCAGTATCAGACATATCGGTATAGCTTGGCGTTCGAACATCCAACGGAATATTGAATTTTGTTCCCCTCATTTCCATATAAGGATTTTGAGTTACAGGTTTTACATTGTTAATTCCAACTATTGAAATTTGCTCAGCCAATTCTAAACCTCCATATAACAAACCTGCGGCATCGTTTGCTACAACGCAACTTGCATTTGACATTACTTGTAAACTAAATCCTTCATCTTTTAAATTCTCCAATGCTGAATTATTGTCTAATTTTAGTTGTTGAAGTAAAAAAGTATCTTCTTTCAGAAATAAAAAAATCGAGTTTCCTCTTAATTTTGAAGGTATTTGATTGTATGAAAAACGTTTTAAAACATGCCCTTGCTTGGTTAATGCTATCTCAATTTCATTCACAGCAAATTCAACCTGAGATAGGTTTTTATTGTAGTATATTTTAATTTCATTTGCTAAACAAGTATCGAAAAAACCAACTAAAATAGCTATAAAAAGTACTTTCTTCATTGTTAATTTATGTTATTGTTTTACTTCTTTTTCTTTTTCAAAATCCCAAATTATAATACCATGACCAATTCCTGTAGTTTCTCCAACTACTGAATATTGAAAAGCCATAAATTTGCCATCATCGCTTACAACAGGATTGGTGGCTTTGTATTTTAAATCTTTATTAAAATAGGTAATTCGTTCCATCTTACCACTTCCATCTAAAGCCAATTTATAAAGATCAATATAATCCCAAGTAGTATGACCTTCTGCTCTTTTTGGATGATGCCTTGTACTTTCGACCAAAATATGCTTACCATCTGGAAAAATTCCTTCAGGTTCGTCGTAACAATCTGGACGTTGTGAATAATTTACTATGTTTTTGGTTTTCAAGTTTATCCCCATAACCTCTGCTTCATATTCAATGGAAGGATAATGTGCATTAAAAATCAATTCTTCATCAAATGGAGGTCTAAAATTTTGCGTTTCCAAACGCCAATTTTTCACTTCTTTTGGTAAATCTTGTGAACGAACTATCGTATCAATTTGTTTGAGTCTAGGAACCCCATTTTCATAAACAATGTCCGATATATAAATATCATCTACTGTCCAAGCTATTTTCAACTGTTTTCTTGATGCCGTTGGCCCTTCTTTACAAAAAACGCCCAACGGAGTTGGAGGTCCTGACAAATCGCGTTTTAACACCCACAATTCCGCATTATCAGGATGTCTACTTTTCCAAGGATCTTTAGCGTCAAAGGTTTTGGAACCTGACAGTAAAATATCGCCATTTGAAAGATAAAGCGCTCGTGTATAACCTTCATGAAAATAATGATGTGTTAAGGGTGTTAATTCTCCCGTGGCTACTTCAACTTCATACACGTCTCCAAATGTTTTTTCTAAAAAAATAAGTTTTTTACCATCTAAAGACCAGTCGCAACGTTGCCCAAACGTAGTTATTTGCGTTAAATAGGGTGCTTTCATATCATCAGGAAGTGCTAAGTTCGTTTTCATTTGAGCATTGGTTAGAATTGAACTTAAAACTATAGTAATAACTACTAGGTTTTTAATATATATATTCATTTTTAAAATTTTATTATTAATTTATTGATAGCATAAGCATACGTTATATTAATAATATTCAAATGTCCAATTAGTATTGTCATTCTCATTCTTTAAGGTTAAAGGGTAATTATCTTTGTCGAACGTATAAGTAAGTCCTTCTGATAATCTTATATTTGGACTTATGGCATTTAAGCCAAACAAATGTTCTAGGTACAGAATACTTTCATAACGTTTTTTAAATGATTGATAAAAGGGGTTATTCCCGTTTCCATATTCAAACACCTCTTCATAAATTCTTTCAATTAAATCAGCTCCTTTTGTTTTAATAACTCTTTTAATAATGTTCCCCCTATCATCGTAGGCATATTCGTAAGTATAATATACTTCATGAAACCATTGCGTTTTTATTACCCTTCCCAATTGATCTGTGAAATGTACCCAACCGTCATTACCCAATTGCCCATCTGATTTATAAATTATATTTGTAACTTTATTATCTTCATAAGCTAAATCTCTATACATTTTTCTATCAATATCAAGTTGCTTTATGAGCCTCCCTTGTGAATCATATTGATATTCATAATTGGCATAGAATCCATTTAATTTTGAAACAGGTTCTGAATAAGTACTTGACGCAATAATCTTCCCTGTTTTATCATAGGTGTAAGTTTCAACAACATCGTTTTTTTTGTACTTTGTTAAAAATCCTCTTTCATATTCAAAACTGTAATTATATGTAAATCCACCTGTCGTTGTGTCACCAGAAAGAGACTTTAATAATTTTGTTTTATTAACAGTTTCTAATGGCTCATTAGAACAGTTTACAAAAAACATACTTATAATAAGTAAACAAAAAAAATTAGTTGTTTTCATTTCTTATTAATTTTATTAGTGTCCATTTTTAACTATTTCAATATCCTTTTCAACATCTTTGGTTAAAGCATTCCAATCAATAGTTCTGGTTTTTGCCAAAAATTGTGGTTTATAATTTCTAGAAGCTGCTTCAGCATATAATTTCCACATTTTTAATGCGGTTTCTAAACTTTTAATTGATTTCTCTTTATTTTCAAGACCTAAACCTTGTTTATAAGTCTCTAGATAAAAAGCGCCTCTAATTTTATTGGCATAATAGTTACCCATATAGGCCCAAGCTTTTAAATCGTATAGCAATTCTGAATAAGAGCTAGATACATCTACAATTTGCTGTTTTTCTGTAAAATCTAACACCATTGTAGCTTTAGCTTCTAAAACATCTGCCAATTGCAATGGTGTAGTTTCATTTGTTGCTACAGGATTATTCGTTTGAATTCTTTTTAAATATGCTGGAATGCTCAGCACTCCTGTAAAATCCATCGTTGGATTGTTTATAAAATCTTCCACCGTATGAAAACCTTTACGCAAATCTAAACAGCCTTCAACAGCCCACATAAAATCCCAACTATTCCAATGAAATTTTGTTACTAAACTTGGTATTTCAGAAGCAGTTACCCAGACTTTTTGAAGTTCTTCGACATTCACATTTGGGTATTTTTCAGCTAACATTCCTAAGATTAAATCGTTGGATAAATTTGGATTGTATCCCATTCTGCCCCATAACATAAAGTTATACCAATGCTTATCAATTTCCAATTCTCGCGGTTGCTTCGGGTGTTTGCTGATAAATTCTCTTCCCCAAACATACCCATCTGAACCCATAAAATAACCTGCGGTAAATTCTTCTGAAGGAAGGTTTTTAATGAATGCTGAAGTATAAGTTGGATTTCCCCAACGGAAATAGAAAATATCATCGTTTCTAATGTTCCACCAACTTTTTAAATTGTATTTTTTTAGTTCTTCAATATATTCATTTGCCCATTGCGGTTTTGCAGTAGCATACATTCTGGCACGTGCATATTTAAAACTTAAATCAATTTTATCAGGGTATTTATCAATAAAATCAGCCTTCATTTTACCAACATCACTTTGCCAATAGCGATGTATAAACTTCACTTCTCTTTCAGGTTGTTCTTTTTTAGCATCTTCTACACCTTGACCGTAAGTATTCCACAACCATTTTTCACGATCAAATTCATCATCCCTATCTTCCATATTTTCTCCAGCAGTTAAACCAATTCCTGCCAAATCTGGATAGGTTAAAATAAACTCTTTAACAGCTTGTCTCAAATAAGCGATTGTTTTAGGGTTGGTTTGGTCATTATTGATTCCATACTTCCCTTCGTTTCCTTTTAAATTTTCTTGACTTCTATACCACCCTGAAGGAGCTAAACTATTCATCCAAATATTCCAAGTAATAAAATAAACATCAACACCTCTATTTTTTGCATAAGACATTACTTCACGCCAAAAAGTAATTTTTTCATTGATGGTCATTTCTTTTAACACCAATAAATTATCTAGTACTTCTTGCGAAACACCGCAACCAGCAATAAACTTTGCATTAGGCTCATCAATTCTATCAGTATCTAAAGGAAAAGAAGTTCCGCAAACATTATCTAGTGCAACATAAGGATATTCTTCTAATTTTATCATAGAAGGAAACGGATGTGGATTCCAAAGTGTTAATACGTTATACCGATTGCGTGCCATCATATCTAAATATGCTTTCCAAAAATCCATATCCCACATTTCGGCAATATTTTGTTGGGCCGAATCTCCAGCATCTTGGTAACTTGGCGTACGAATATCTAAAGGTATATTGAATTTTAAACCACGTTGTTTTATATATGGCTTACCAATAATAGGTGTCTTTAAATAAGGAAATTGTTTTTTAAACGTAATCATTTCAGCCAATTCTAAACCACCATACATTAAACCTATGGGGTCACCGGCCGAAATAATTATATGCTTTTTTGAAATAGAAGTAATTATATAATTCTCTTTAGAGAGTAAGCTATCTATCTTGAATTTAACGGAAATACTAGATTTTGAGGGCAATAAATTAAGAGACTTCTTAATATTGTTAGATGCAAATAAAACGGATTCATTTTCAACAAAACCATCTACTATATACTCTTCGTAGCACGAAAAATTTAGAAACACCAACAATATTAAAAAAGTCTTCTTAAACATACTTAACTTAAACCTAATAATATAAATCAATGTGTTTAAAGTCCGTTTTAAAACAAACATTACATTGACTAAACAATATTACTTATAATATTATGCGAAGACTTGCTAAATTGAACTTAAAAGTTGCTGAAACAATTAAAAGTGTTAAAAAATGGAAATTTCTACTTCTTAAACTTTTCCATTTCAGCACTTAATTCTTTTACAATTTCAGGATATTTGTCATACAAATTTGTAGCCTCAGAAATATCACTTTTAAGATTAAATAATTCTGGTTTTTTAGTTGAATCAGCATTTCTATTACCACTAAATGGTAAATATTTCCAATCACCTTTCCTTATCCCAAATATTTCTGTTCCATTTAAATATAGTTTACAATCTCTATTTAGATCTTTACCGCTCTCAATTAAATTGGCAATATTTACGCCGTCAATTGGTATGTTTGGCAATTGGGCTGTTGCGTAATGAGCTATTGTTGGTAAAAAATCAACAGTTGAAACAATTGCATTGCTAGTTTTACCTGATTCAATTTTCCCAGGCCAATACATAATACAAGGCACTCTTACTCCCCCTTCGTAATTGGTGAATTTACCATCGCGTAAAGGCAATGCACTACCTGCCAATTCTTTATATCCTAACCAAGGCCCATTGTCTGAAGCAAAAATAACCAGCGTGTTTTTATCCAATCCTTTTTCTTTTAAATGTTGAAGTAAGTTTCCTACATAAAAATCAATTTCTTCAATTACATCACCATATAAACCACGATCACTTGTTCCTTTAAATTTTTTGGAAGCATACAAAGGCACATGGGGCATTGCAGGTGTTATGTACAAAAAAAATGGGCTATCTTTTGCTTGATCTATAAAATCAATAGCTTTATTAAAATAACGCTTAGTTAACGTAGTTTGGTCACAAGGATATTCTATAATTTCATTATTCAAAAATAATGGTGACAACTCTTTAATTCCTCTTTGCTTAATTTTATCCTTGCTATTATTTTTTACAAAAAGTTGATCTTGTTTCGCTTTTTCTAGTGTATAACCATTTTTAAAAACAACATTTTTAGAAAATTTTTGAGTAGCTCCAATATACATATCATTGCTATACGGAATTCCGAAATAGGTATCAAAACCTTGACTGGTTGGTAAATTTTCTTCAAAATCTCCCAAATGCCATTTACCAAAACAGGCGGTTTTATATCCTGCAGGCTTTAAAACTTCAGCAATGGTAATTTCATTGGTATCCATTCCTTTAGCATCTGGAAAGAAAACACCACCTACACCATTTCGATAAGAATACCTACCTGTTAATAAAGCAGCTCTTGAAGCACTACATACAGAATTTGACACATAAAAATCTGTAAATCGAATTCCATCTTGTGCCATTTTATCAAGATTTGGCGTTTTAATTTTTGGAGATCCAAAACAACCCAAATCTTGATACCCTTGATCATCTGTAAAAATAATGATCACATTGGGTTTTTGATTTGCTATTAGTTGCGCATTAATTTTGAAGGTAATAATTGTTAAAAAATAAACGAATCCTAAAATTAGCTGTTTCATATCTTATTTTTTACTTTTTAAGTTTGTTACATAAGCTCTTAATTCGTTTTTAATAGCCTCCGTTCCATTTTTGTTAATGATATTCGTATATTCAAAAGGATCAGAAGTATGATTATATAATTCTTCCGTATTGTTTTTATATTGAATAAAATTCCACTCATTTTTACGAACACTTATGTTTCCTTCTTCAAAAGTAACAATTGCGGGCTCTACTCTATTATAACTTAAATTTTCCATAAATGGAGTTAATGAAACACCTTCTAAATCTGTTGGTTTTTCAATTGCAAGTAAATCCATCATCGTAGGATATAAATCTAATAACGAGACTGGTATATCTACCCTTTTTGAAACAAACTCTTTTTTAGGATGTTTAATAATTAAAGGTGAATTGGTTGCCATGTCCCAAAGTGAAAATTTCTCCCATCTATTCTTCTGTCCCAATTGCCAACCATGATCTGTCCAAAGTACCACAATTGTATTGTTTTTGTTTGGGCCATTTTCTAAACCTTTTAAAATTTCACCAATGCAAGCATCTGCAAAACTAACTGAAGCCAAATAGCCTTGCATAGCTTTTTTTAATTGATTTTTTTCTTTTACATGCCCTACAAATTCTGAAGAAAAATTAGTTCTAATATGTTCTGGTATATCCAACATATCATCCTCTGGTAATTCTGGCGTTTTAACACTTTCTAAAGGATACATATCAAAAAATTCTTGCGGAGCTAATTGTGGCGAATGTGGTCTAAAAATACCACAAGCCAAAAAGAAAGGTTTTTCATGAGTTTTAGCTAAATATTCTGAACTAAATACTGCATTTTTCCAATCGGCTGTTTCTTCCTTTTTTTCAGGAGTTACTCCCCAAACACCAAACTTACTAATATAGGCTTCACCTGTTCCACCAGCACCATAACTTGCCATTGCACCTTCTAACCATGCCGCTTGATTATTCTTATCTAAATACAAATCATGCCCTTTTGTACCAACCCCATTTTTGTGTTGATAATCCCAAGAAATATCATCAGAAAGTTCTGCCGGTTCTTCAGCAGCACCTCTTGGATGGTGGAATAATTTACCTGCAGCAACGGTTTCATATCCGTTCTTTTGCAAATACTGAGGCATTGTTAACCGTTCAGCATTTCCTGGTTTATCTCTAAAATTTCCAGCGTTTGTAAATTGTCCTGTAGTTTCGGGTCTTAATCCTGTAAAAACTGCAACTCTAGATGGATTACAAGCTGGCACCACACATTGCGCATTGGTAAACAGCATACCTTGGGCAGTCAATTTATCAATATTTGGTGTTTTTGCTTGTCCGCCCATAACACCAACCCAACGATTTAAATCGTCTACAGCAATATAAACAACATTCAACTTTTCAGTATTTTGTTTTGTTTGATTGGTCTTCTTTGAATTACAAGAAACCAATAATACTAGTACAGGTAATACAAAACACTTTACAATTTTAAACATTTAATTTATTTTTTAAGTTCTAAAATTGAAGCTCTTAATTCATTTTTAATTTCCTCGTTACCTGCTTCATTAATGATATTATTGAACTCATGAGGATCTTTTAAATTATTATAAAATTCTTCTTCTCCGTTTACATACTGAATCAAATTCCACTCGTTTTTATGAGCACTAATATTACCTTCTTCATAGGTAATTAAAATAGGTTCTTCTCTAACATAATTAGTATCCTCCAATAAAGGTTTTAATGAAGTTCCTTCTAAAAAGTCTGGCTTTTCAATACCACTTAAATCTAAAACTGTAGGGAATAAATCTAATAATGAAACTGCTTGATTTGAAGTAATTCCTCTATTTTTCATGTTTGGATATTTAATTACTAAAGGTGCATGCGTAGATTGTGTCCACAAACTAAACTTTTCCCATCGGTTTTTATGAGCCAATTGCCAACCGTGATCACTCCATAACACTATGATAGTATTGTCTTTATTTGGTCCATTTTCTATACCTTCCAACACTTTACCAACACAAGCATCAACAAAACTCATAGATGCTAAATAGCCTTGTGTCGCTTTTTGAATTTGATTTTTTGCTTTCACTTGCTCAACAAATTCAGATGTGAAATTTCTTTTTGCTATTTGAGGTATATCATCCATGTCATCTTCTGGCAATTCAGGAATTACAACATTTTCTAAAGGATACATGTCAAAAAACTCTTGTGGTGCTATTTGTGGAGAATGAGGCCTCATAAATCCAACAGATAAAAAGAATGGTTTTTCATGAGCTTGACTTAAATATTCAGCTGAATAAGCAGCATTTTCCCAATCGGCAGTTTCTTCTTTCTTTTCTGGTGTTACCCCCCAAACTCCAAACTTAGTCAAATATTCAGGTTTCTCAATATCCATTCCTTCTTTATACATGGCACCTTCTAACCATTTTGCTTGGTTATTTTCATCTAATAAAGCTTGATGACCTTTTGTACCAATATCATTTTTATATTGAAAACTCCATGATTGTGGGTCTGATTGTGGATCAGCTATTTCTCCCTTACCAGCTTGTTTATGAAAAATTTTACCAATACCTATTGACTCGTAACCTAGATCTTTCAAATATTTTGGCAATGTCACTAAATCAGCATTCCCTGGTTTATCTCTAAAGTTACCAGGATTTGTAAATTGACCAGTAGTTTCTGGTCTTAATCCGGTTAAAATTGCAACTCTTGAAGGATTACAAGCTGGTACAACGCAATGCGCATTTGCAAATAATTTACCTTCGCTCGCTAACTTATCTATATTTGGTGTTTTTGCCTGACCTCCCATAGCACTTATCCAGGTATTCATATCATCAATGGCTATAAACACAATATTTGTTTTTTTAGCAGGCAATACATTTTTTTGATTTTTAGATTGACAATAACTTATTTGTGCAAGTACAAATAGGAATATAAAGATTTTTACTTTTGTCTTAATTTGATTCATTTCTTTTAATTTAAACTTATTTATTTTTTGAGTAATACCGAAAGGCATATTACTTTTGTTTTCTTTAATTTTTTAATTACCTCCGAAAATGTGTATCATTTATTTTCAAAAAATTTTTAAAAATCTTTTGAAATTTCTTTTCCTTCGGTGTCAAAAATTTTCAATTCATCATTTCCTTTTAATTGATTTGAATAGCGTCTAATATTTGATATCTGAACATTTTTTAAAGTTCCTTTTACTGTTTTTTCATAAACCCCATCATTGTTATCATCAAATAGATTGACCATTGATGCTGTTGGGTTGTCTATAATTAAACCATCAATATTTAACGTAACAGCATATTTACCAGTTCTCCCGCAAATTATTGGATTACTTTGATCAGGATTACCTCTACCGCTATCTCCAATTATTTTTAGATTTTTAAAAGTACCAACAGCTCCATCAGAATAATTACCCCAGCCAAGCTGAATTGGCACTGCATTTTGAACCATTTTAATGGTTGTATTTGTAACTGTAATATCACTATACACTTTTATAACATCGTCTCCTGTCTCAAAATAACAATTATCTACAGTAGATCCATCTCCAGCAGCAATACCATCACTGTGATTATGATGTCCACCTCGATTATCAATAAAATCAGCATCTTTAAGATGAATAGCCCCAGCATTTCCACGAACGTGAAATGATCGTGGATTTAACGAGGTTAAATTTGATACTGTTAATGTTCCATTATGACATTCAATGGAACTAATTTTATACGCTGTTAAATTATTATTGTTTGCCCAAGCTTGCTCTTCGAGGCCATAAAGAATTGAAGTTTTTCTATTTTCCCCAGAAATAGTACAATCTGAAAATGTATGAAATGCCCCATCGACAGTAACATTTTCTTTTATGATTATTTGTTTTACTTTGGTAGGTACATTCCAAATAAAACCAATCAATCCCTCACTTGGGAAAAATATTTTTCCAGAAGTCATAAAGGTTACAGTTCCAGTAGCTTTATCCCATTTTATTTCACCACTATAAAAATCTTCCAGCCCAATTTTTTGAACAATTTCTTCAATAGGTTCGTCATCATTAATAATATCTGTCCCAAATTCTTCACCATCACTATTTTCAGCGCAAGAAACTACCAAAAACAAAAAACATACAATACTTAAAATCCTACTACTTACTTTCATTATTTTACTTTTTTATGAATTAAAAGTCCTTTGATATTTTACTCCCGGTTGTATCAAAAAGCTCTAATTCGTCAATTCCATTTTGTTGTACTGAGTATCTTTTTATATTTTTAACTTCAACATTTTTAAGAGTTCCTTTCAACGTTTTCTCAAAAATGCCATCGTTTTTATCATCAAAAAGATTTATTATTGAAGCTGATGGATTATCAATGGTTAGCCCATCAATATTAATGGTTACTGTATACTTTCCACTCCTTCCTACAATAATTGCATTGCTACCATTTGGATTTCCACGACCGCTATTTCCAATTATGGTAAGGTTTTTAAAAGTACCAACTGCACCATCAGGATAATCACCCCAACCTAATTGAATTGGCACCGCATTTTGAACCATGTTAATTGTGGTATTGGTCACTGTAATATCATTATACACTTTAATTACATCATCTCCCGTTTCAAAATAACAGTTATCAACTGTTGATCCATCACCTGCAGCAATACCATCACTATGATTTCCACTACCGCCACGGGTATCAATAAAGTCAGCATCTTTTAAATGAACCACAGCACTCAAGCCACGAACATGAAATGACCGTGGATTTAAACTTGTTATATTTTGAATAATTAAAGTGCCATTGTGCGCTTCAAATGAACTAATAGTTGCTGCCTTAATGTTATTTTTTTGCGGCCAACTTTGTATTTCAGTTCCATAAACCACAGATGTTTTTCTGTTTTCACCCGAAATTATGCAATCATCTTGGGTGTGAAAACCTCCGTTTACGGTTGTATTTTTAGCAATTATAATTTCTTTCACTTCTGAAGGAACATCCCAAATAAAATATTTAGTCCCTTTTTCTTCAAAATTAATTTCTCCTGAAGTATCAAATTTCAATATCCCTTTTGAAGCCTCCCAGTTAAATTTTCCACTGTATTTTTTTTGAAGATCTTGAACAGACTGCCCATAAAAAACATTCGTAAAAAACAAACCAAAAGCTATTAAAAAAAAGTTTAAGAATCTCATTTTCAATTAACTTACTTATTTAAAATAGCATCCATTCTTTTAGCCATTTCGGATTTTACAGCTGCATACTCTGGCTTATTCGCTAGGTTTACCCATTCTAATTCATCATTTTCATGGTCGTATAATTCTTCTGAATTATCGTCATATCTTATATATCTCCATTTTTCAGTTCTAATGGTATTTCTACCTTCACCCATTTGTGTTAATGATGGATAATCCCATTCTAAAGTTGGATTTTTCAATAGCGGCACAATGCTTATACCTTCGTTTTTATTATTTTTTGGTAAGCCTGTTAAATCTGTTAAGGTTGGGTATAAATCTAATAAGTTTACTGTTCTTCCACTTCTACTTCCTGCAGAAGTAACATTTGGAGCTTTAATAATTAAAGGAACTCTACAAGCTTCTTCCCAAAGTGTGAATTTTTTATAACGTAACTTTTCACCCAAATGCCATCCGTGATCTCCCCATAAAACTACAATGGTATTGTCTTTGTATTTACTTTTATTTAAAGCATCTAAAAGCACACCTATGCAATAATCGGCATAATTAACACTAGCCAAGTAGGCTTGCACAGCTTCTTTTTGCTTATTGTATTTTTTAATGGCAATATATTCTTTAGTAGGTTTTGTATTATCACCTACATCATCTAAATCATTTTCTAAAACCATAGGTAATACAATATCTTCAATAGGAAATTTATCATAAAATTCTTGCGGTACATTCCACTCTAAATGAGGCCTAAAAATTCCACAAGCCATAAAAAAGGGTTTATCAAAACCTTTCTCTAATAATTCTGCTGCCCATAAGGCATTTAAATAATCAGGTGTTTCTTCGGTTTTTTGATTGGTTGCTGTCCAATCCATATTATTAGACATTTCACCATCAGGAATGCCGTTGCTCATATAACCTGCTACTTTTGGCTTTACACCATAACTTCCAGACACATTATCCCAATTATCCCAAGTTTGTTTCCCTGTACTTGGAGTATGATAAATTTTTCCTCGTGAATAGGTTTCATAGCCATATTTTGAAAAATATTGTGAAAGCATTAATGAATTTTGAAAAATTGGCAATTCAAATACCTCATCTCCATTTCCATAAACCCCTGTTGTAGAAGGCTTATAACCCGACATAATTGCCGCCCTTGAAGGATTACAAACCGATGCAGCGCAATAAGCACGATCAAAAACCATTGCTTGGCTAGCCAATTTATCCATATTTGGTGTAATTGTTTGAGGATTTCCATCCATAAATCCAACCCAATCATTTAAATCGTCTACAGCTATAAAAATAACATTGTACTTTTGGTTGACTGCCTTTTCTTGTCCGTATGAATAAAATTCGATAAAAAACAAGAAAAATAAAATAGGCAATAGTTTGGTTTTCATACAAATAAATTAGTTTAATTTCACTTTTTGCTCAGTATAAGATGGTCCATCAGATTTCACATTGCCTTCCTCATCAAACCAAATTGGATCTATAACTAAAAAAGGTTTTTCGTCATTTTGACTTGGTATAATACCATGACAAGACAACCAAAATCTTCCATCAGGACCTACAAAAATTTCGTTATGTCCAACCTGATTAAATGGATTGTTAGGGTCTCCATTATATTCAAATCCATTTTTTTCACAAGCTTGTTTACTTTGAGCACCGTAAAACGGATTAGATTCACTTTTAACCCAAGGCCCTTCAATATTTTTAGCGGTTGCATAGCCAATTTCATATCCACGTGTCCAACTTGAATAAAATAAATAGTAGGTGCCATTATTTTCAATCACATAAGCGCCTTCAATACCAATAGCATCCCAATCGTGGTATTTTTTTACTTTTGGAATTGGTCTCCCATCATATCCTGGTACATTTAACAAAATACCTTTATCATCATATTCATAATCTACTTCACTTGGTTTTATGGCACTTTTAGGTGCTGTTAAAAAAGTTCCATTATCCAAATCAATTTGAGCAAAACCTATCCCAAATTCTCTACCTTGATTCCAAAACGCCCAAACTTTACCATCTTTATCTTCAAAAAAAGTAAGATCGTTTCCATTTGTTAACGGACTTTCTTCAGTTACTACAGTATAAGGTCCTTCAATATTATCTGCAACAGCATATCCTGGATGTTGCCCCACATACCCTAAATCATCATTTCGACAATTAAATAAAGCGTAATATTTACCTTTTATTTTTTGAATTTCTGGTGCCCAAAAACGTTTGTGATACCATTTAGTTTTATCACCTGCTTTAACAATATAATCAACAAATTCCCAATTATTAAGGTCTTTAGATTTGTATAACACAACACCTTTATTCAACTTACCATTAACTTCTTGGCGGTCCCAATGCGGATAAGATGTTCCTGTTAAATACCACCAATCTCCATCTTTTAAAACTTGACAATCTCTTAACCCATTTTCATCAATTCCATTTTTAATTGGGTTTTGATACGTAAAAAATTGCTCTTTAACTTGTGCTTCTGTCAGTTTTTCAGATTTTGGGGTTGTATTAGTACACGCAACTGTTGAACCAACTAACACAATTGCACTAAATAGATATTTTAAAAAATTCATTGTTTATTTATTAGATAATTACTTGCTTTTTTCCCAAGGCATAAGCTCCATTTTATTTGGTCTATATTTTTTAATTTCTTGACCTGTTTCTTTTGCTTTCTTGACTTTATTTTTAAAAATTTCTTGTGTATCTCCTGGATTCCAATACCATTCACTTGGAATATGCTCTGAGTCCATCAATTGTTTTAATTCTTCAACTTTTTTAGGATATACGGATGCGTAATTAAATTTTATTTCTTGATCTTCTTCAATTAAATACAACTCAACTTCTTTATTTGGATGCTCTCTATAGGCAAACCAAGGTCCTTGACGAATGGCCTGTTCATTTTGCTTGTAGAAATACATAAAACGATTTGAAGGGATTGCATTTTTATCTCCTGCCATTAAAGGCAATAAATTAAATCCATCTAATTTTTCATCAAGAGGATATTGTACAACCGATGCAAAAGTTGGAAATAAATCTACCAGCCAAACAGGCTCACTTATAATTTTAGCTTCATTTTGATGTGGCATCCGTATAAAAAAAGGAATACGCATTCCGCCTTCAAACACACCAAATTTACCTCCTTTAAATGGTCCTTTATTTGCTAAATCTTTATCGTCTAACCAAACACGTTCACCTGATTTTACTGTTTTAGGACTGTGCATGGAATATCCATTATCTGATGCAAAGACAATCATTGTATTATCATAAATACCTTCTTCTTTTAATTTATCAATTATTTTACCTACTGAAATATCTAAACGTTGTACCATTGCGCCCCATTCGCGAGCATAAATATCCACATCATTTCTATCCTTCAACTGTCTGAAATCATCAACAATTGTAGGGCCGTGAGGCAAATTAGTAGTGAAATACAAAAGAAAAGGATTGTTTTTATTGGTAGTTATAAATTCTGATGCTTTTTTATCAAATAAGTCTGGTGCATAGGCTGCCTTTTCCATGTCCATATAAATCAATTTCCCATCTTCATTATAATGCTTCTCAAATTTTGAATTGTCGCCATATTCATTTTTTGAATACATCTGTTCTATATCAAATGAATCGTTTTGGGGATAATAAATTTCTTTATTGTTTTCATACAAAACCAACGGAAAATAAGAATGCGCTTCATAATGTGTTAAAAAACCAAAATGATAATCAAACCCTTGTTTTAATGGATTTCCTGAGGTATCGCTATAGCCTAAACCCCATTTTCCAACAACACCAGTTTTATAACCCGCTTGTTGCAACATTTTAGCAAATGTATTGGTGTTTTCAGGTAGTGGTTCAAAACCACGCGCACTACTATTTAAACGAATAACCTGATGACCAACATGTTTACCTGTTAATAAAGTTCCTCTTGAAGGCGCACACTCTGGAGCGCCTGCGTAAGCTTGTGTAAAACGGATAGATTGCTCTATTAAACCATCAATTCTAGGTGTTGTATAATTCTTTTGACCATAAGCACTGATATCTCTAAAACTTAAATCGTCTGAAAAAATAAATACGATATTTGGTTTAGATAAATCTTTGGGAATAGAAGTCTCTTTTGGGGCTTTTTTACAACTTACAATACTTAAAAAAGCTAAAATTAATATGAAAAGTTTTTTTATCATTATTCATTAAAATTTTGAATTTCTTCTTTCCCTGGAAAAGCATAATCAGCATCTTTCACAATTACTTTTACATCACCATTTACCATTTTAAATTCAATAGGAACTAAAGTTAATCCTTGTTTATTAATTGTGTAAGCGGTATCACTTAAGTCTAAATTCTTAGCTTCTTCACCTGTTAAAGCAGGTTTATTGGCATTGTAAAAAGCTGTACACCACCAGTTGCCATTTTTATCTTTAAATGGCGTCCCATGACCTAAAAAACGACCAGCAAATTTTCTTTCATTGTAAGGTCCTGTAATTTTATCTGCAGTTGCGTAATATAAATTATAGGTTCCATGGCGCATTTTATCTGTACTCCACGCAGTTCCAAACAGCACGTACTTATTTTTGAATTTCACAATATACGCACCCTCATGACCCATTTTTCTATCTGAAGGCCCAATATTTATTGATTCTCCATCAAAGCCACTAAAATCTTTTTTTAAAGGCGTTACTTGAGCTATTTTATCTACTAACCAAGGTTGATCACCATCCATAAAAATAGTTGGATCATGATGACTTCCAAAATCCGTTCCAAATGGCTCTAAAAATGGTCCTTTCAAATCTGCTCCTTCAGTTAACATTAAGTTTGCAGCACCTTGATTAGATGTGTATAAAACCACCCATTTACCATTTATAAAATGACTTTCAGGTGCCCAAATCATCGCTTCTTTCACGTCGTGTTTATTTTCTGGAGAAACAGCTCTTGCTTCCATTTTTTTCCCCCATTCTGATTGACTAGTATTCCAAATTACCCCTAACGATTCCCAAGTAACTAAATCAATACTTCTAAATACTTCTATTCCGCCTTTTGGCTTTTGCAATCCTAAATTGCTATTTTGTCGCGTACACGACAAGTAATAATAGCCGTCAGGAGCCAATTCGATAAATGGATCACGCATCCAAACATCTTCCATTAAATAAACTGTTTTATGATGCGCTTTAATTGCTTCAACGTTTGAAATTATAGAATTTGTTTTTAATACCGTATTATTACCATTTTGACTTTTACAACCAAAAAAAGTTCCTATAAGCAACGCCTGAATAAGGATAAGTCTTCTCATTTATTATTAAATAATTTAAGTTTTTATTTTGATTAAATCATCTAAGCTTATTGCTCATTTTTTTTCAACAACGCTTGCCAATAAAATCACAATCAAAAATAGTTATTGTACAATGAAGGTTTATTCTGTTTTGAACATGAAAATTGCTCATTTATCCTAAAAAAGAGAATTTATGAACTAAGAAGATTTTTTTTATTTTAACAACAAATTAGATATCAGAAAACAAAAAAACTAAATCACTGACTTTTAGCAGTTATCGAAGTTAATCAATCTTCCTTACAACAGGTTCTAAATTTTCACCATCATTGCTAATAAAAGTAGGTTCATAATCGTTAGGATCTGCCCATTTTAAATTATCAACCTCTCCATTCATATAGTTTTCGTAGTAATTTCTATATTGAGTAAAAGGAAATTTCTCGTATAAATGTCCGTAACCTTGCATTCTTAAATCATCTTGTGAAATTAGTTTTTGAACCATTAAATACTCCAATTCTATAAGTTGTTTGCTATAGTTTTTATCTGAAGCCAAATTATTCAAGCAATATGGATCTTTTACTATATCATACAATTCTGTAGTAGGACGTTTTCCAAAACTTAACATCCAATACTTTGTGTCAATGCCACTCCTTCTTAAATTTATTAACAACGATTTTGTTGGACTTTTATCAACGTTTAAATAACCTGTTTCAGGATTTCCCGCTGGCCATCTATCCGTTTCATAATTGCGTAGAAACAACAAATTATCTTTATAAATTCCGCGAATTGGATAACCTTCATCATTAGGTCGCCCGTGGTCGTGACGTTCTTTTCCAACCAACACAAAATTGCGATCTTTATCTATTTGCCCTGATTGGGTTGAATTAAAGATGTTTACTAAACTTTTTCCCGGACTTGGATACATACCCGATTGTTGCCAGTTAATACCCGCAATTTCTAATAAAGTTGGCGCAATATCAATAAAACTAACATAGTCATCAACACTTCTATTTGGATTTAAAATTTTTCCTTTCCACATTATAGCCATTGGCACATGGTTTGATGTTTCATATTGGTTTCCTTTTACTCGTGGAAATGGCATTCCGTGGTCGGAAGTATAAATTATAATGGTATTTTCTAATTGTTTTTTTTGAATTAATTCTTCGAGAATCTTTGTTACATGCGAATCGGCATATTCCAATTCCATAGCATAATCTAATAAGTCATTACGTACAGTTGAAGAATCTGGATAATATTTTGGAACTTCTTTAATCATTTCCAGCTTTTTACCACCTTTTTTAACACCCGATTGGTATTCATAAGCACGATGTGGCTCGTTAAAACCAACCCAAAAACTCCAAGGTGTTTTTGTAGGCACTTCAGATAAAAACGTTTTAAAATTACCGCTATAATCGTTCACTGAGATTTCAGTTGTAGGCGATTTCAACTTTTTAGTATCAAACGATTTTCCGGTTAAATTTCTTTCTTCACCAGTAGCTGTAAGTGCAATACCTGGCGACCAACCTTTACCTGTACAGCCTGTAAAATAACCGTTCTCACCTAAAACTTCAGGAAATGTTTTAAATTTTGAAGGAAAATATATAAAATGATTTGCAACAGCATCTAATTGCCATGAGTTTCTACCTGTTAAAATACTAGCTCTTGAAGGTGCACATTTTGCATTAGGCGTATAAGCTCTATTAAATAAAATACCTTCACTTGCTAATTTATCAAATGCTGGTGTATTTACATACGAACTTCCATAAGCACTCATATCTAAACCAGCATCATCTAACATAATAATTAAAATGTTAGGCTGTTTTTGATTTGATTTTTGAACTTGTCCAAAACTTGAAAAGCCTATTAAACCAAGAACTAAAATGCCAATTACTTTTTTCATAATACTATATTATTTACAATCGTAATGATTTGTATGTTCTAATGAATTACAAATAGTTAAATTATTTGTGCCAGAATTACGTCTATCTGTATATTTTTTAACGTTTATTTTTGCATTGGTAATGTTTCCATTTAATGTCATGGTATCTTCCCACAAACTAACCATCACCGCATTGGGGTTTTCAATTTCTAGTCCATCAATATTGATAGTTACGTCATATTTACCCGTTCTTCCTGAAATAACTGCATTGTCTGAACTCCACCTTCCTGAATTCCCAATTACTTTTAAATTTTTAAATGTACACACAGCTCCGTTGGAATAATTTCCCCAACCCAATTGAATAGGGACGGAATTATCAACCATATTTATAGTGCAGTTGGTAACCGTATAGTTAAAATAAGCTTTAAAAACATCGTCTCCACTTTCAAAATAGCAATCGTCAACAGTTGAACCGTTTCCTCCACAAAAACCATCACTATGATTGTGGTGACCTCCACGATTGTCAATAAAATCGACACTTTTTACGTGAACAACTGGACCAAAACCTCTTACAAAATAAGAAAACGGATTTAGAATTGTTAAATTTTGAATGGTTAATACACCGCTGCTATTGTCAAATTGCGAATAATACCACTCTTTTAAATCTTGTTTTCCTGGATTGTTTTTATCTGTCCACGTTTGTAAATCTGTACCAAACACCACTGATGTTTTTCTATCTTCACCTGCTATAAAAATATCTGAACTTGTATGAAAAGCTCCTGTAACTGTTACATTTTTACCAATTATAATTTTTTTAACATCTTTTGGCACCACCCAAAAATGATTTTTTTGATCGTTAGCTAAATCTTGACCAATACCTGTTTTATTTTTAAAAAAAATGGTTCCAGTAGATTCAAAACGAACAGTCTTTGTTTTATTGTTCCATTTTAATTTACCCGAATAACTCGATTTCAGTTCAGCAACTGTTTGCGACCAACCGTATGAAATTCCTAAAAGGAATAAAACAATACAACTTATTTTTTTCATAATATCTAATTACTTTTTAATCATTTTAAATGTTTTTACTCCGTGTGCAGGAATTTGCGTAGCTGTGAATTCTTCAGAAAAAACACCCATATTCTCTTTTGACCACAAATCAACAATTTCATAAGTTCCATCCCAATATTCCCAATGAAAGTAAAATTGTAAATCTCTGGGCTGTTCACCTAAATTAAAAAAAGCTATATACTTCTCGTTTCCATCTTTAGACTCTGCCAACCAAATTCTATCTTCTCTCCCCATTCCTTCGTATACAAAATTGGCAGCTTGTCTATTCCCTGTACTTGTCTGGTTGATATGGATTAAATTTTTATTAGAAATCATTTCAAAATCTTCTGAATTGCTTGAAAGTGGATCACCACCCCAAATCAAAGGTGATTTAGCAAAACACCAAAGTGTTATCAATGTTTTTTGTTCTTCTTTATTTAATCTTGAAAAATGTTGTGTTTTATCACCACTTTCTTCTTGTAAAGGATAATCGGTTAAACATAAATTTCCGATAGGAATCATATCTAAATCTGGATAAGTACCTCTATTAATTAAAGGTTGCCAAGCATAGGCCAAATCGAACATATGTGCTACTTTTTCCCATTTATCCCAAAAATCTATGGAAATACGATACATATTAGCATTAGCCTCAAGATGATTTGAATAACTAACAAAAGTTTCACCACAAGATAAACTCAACACCATTGGGCGACCCGAGTTATCAATAGCTTTGCGAATCAATTCAATTTCTTTTGAATGGTACGTTGGTGCCGAAATATCATCAACCTTAACAAAATCTACTCCCCATTCAGCATACAATTCAAATAAAGAATTGTAATATTCTTGAGCTCCGGGTTTAAATGGGTCAACGCCATACATATTATTATTCCACTTGCAAGTATCTTGTAATTTTGCAATGTCTTTAGCAAAATATTTTGTGTTTTTAATAGGTGTATTTTGAATGACTGCTTGGCGCGCAATACCACGCATAATATGAATTCCGAATTTCATTTTTTTACTATGAACATAATCTCCAATAGCTTTAAATCCAACTCCATTGGCAGCAGAAGGAAATCTGTTTTCTGAAGGTAACAATCGTCCAAATTCATCCATTGTAAGTGTTGGTGTTAAATTGCCTTCAGAATCTTTAGATTGCTTTACAGGAAAGGTTGTCCAATTGTCAGGATTCCAACCTTCTGGCCCAGGATTGAACCAACAAAAATCGATTGTAGCCAAATCATAGCCAACTGGCAATAATTTTTTTTCTAAAGTATCTACAGCTTGTAAAAATTGTTTTTCGGTAACTGCGCCGTGATAAGCATCATAACTATTCCAGCCCATAGGTGGCGTTGTTGCCCACGATTTGAAGTTTGATATATCTTCAACATTAACAACTTTATTCGCTTCTTTTTTACAAGAAACTAAGCCAATTAAAAAAACGACAATTACAATTTTACAAAACTGTTTCATAATTACTTATTTTATATACTTTATAAAAAAACAATAACTATCCAATTAAAACTTAAGACACAACTACGCATTTCATTTTAATCGAATAGTTATTTAACAAACTACACTTGATATTTAAAACCCTTTATTTATTGCATAAGCTGCATCATTCCAAAGTAATTCTTGTTTGAAACGATATAAATCAGTTTTTTCATCAATCAATAAATATTCAATATCCATCATTTCAGCAAAATCTTGCATTTGCTCAGCTGATATATTTTGGCTATAACCTGTATGGTGTGCACCACCCGCTAAAATCCAAGCTGATGCTGCTGTTTTCAAATCTGGTTTTGCATCCCAAAGTACACGAGCAACAGGAAGTTTAGGCATGTCGTTTTCAATTTCTAATGCCTCAACTTTGTTTACCAACAACCTAAAACGATTACCCATATCAACTACTGAAGCATTTAAAGCGCTACCGGCACCTGCGTTAAATACCAAGCGTGCAGGATCTTCTTTTCCTCCAATTCCTAATGGATGTACCTCAACTTTTACTTCACCTTTAGCTATTGATGGGCAAACCTCAAGCATATGCGACCCTAATACAGCCGTGTTTTTTGGATCAAAATGATAGGTATAATCTTCCATAAAACTATTCCCACCTTCTAGTCCAGCACCCATAACTTTCATTGTACGAACTAAAGCTGCAGTTTTCCAATCACCTTCACCACCATAACCAAAGCCACTATCCATTAATCTTTGAGTTGCAATACCTGGCAATTGTTTCATTCCATGTAAATTCTCAAATGTATTGGTAAAGGCCGTAAAACCACCATCGGTTAAAAATGCTCTTAGCCCTATTTCAATTTGAGCTGAATCTCTTAACGAAAAGTGCTTTTCAGCACCAACAACAATGTCTTTTGCTAAGGTATAAGTATCTGCATATTCCTTAATTAAAGCATCTACTTCTTTATCTGTAACTTGGTCTATGAATTTAGTTAAATCACCCAATCCAAATCCATTTACTTCATATCCAAATTTGATTTGCGCAGAAACTTTATTCCCTTCAGTCACAGCAACTTGACGCATATTATCACCTAAACGCGCAACTTTCATTTTTTTAGAATCTGCTACTGCAACAGCTACTCTGCACCAACTGTCAACTTGTTTTATTACATCGGTATTTTCCCAATGACCAACCACAACTTTACGATTTATACGCATTCTTGAAGCAATAAACCCAAATTCACGTCCACCATGAGCCGACTGATTTAAGTTCATAAAATCCATATCAATAGTTCCCCAAGGAATATCTCTATTAAACTGCGTATGCAAGTGTAAAAATGGTTTAGCCAAAGCCTGTAAACCTGCAATCCACATTTTTGCTGGAGAAAAAGTATGCATCCAAGTAATTAAACCAATACAAGCATCATTGTTATTTGCTTCCTTACAAACTTGGTGAATTTCATCAGCAGTTTTCACTACTGGTTTAAATACAACACTCACAGATATTGCTGCATTATTATTGTATTCTTTAGCTATTTGCTGAGAATGTTCAGCAACTTGTCTTAAGGTTTCTGGACCGTATAAATGTTGACTTCCAGTTACAAACCAAACTTCATATTTTTTTAAATCTATCATTTTATATTTGTTTTAAGCTTCACCCGTAAATGAAACCATGATTATTATTACTAATACTACTACCAATACTGAAGCTGCAATATCTTTCCAGTCGTAACTATTTTTATTTGCTGCTTTTTGTTCTTCTGTAATGGTTCCAAATGTTAATCCTGCCAATTGTTCTTCTGAAGGTTTTTCAGTTAATAAACTAACCAATACAGCCACACAACAGCACATTAAGAAAAAGTATACTCCGAATGTTAGGAAGTTAATACTACCAAATGTGTGAATAAATGTTCCTGGAACCAAACTATCTTTCGATAATTCTAATATAATTCGAATAGTTGCAACGACTAAACCAAATACCAATGTTGAAATAGCTCCTTTTGAATTGATTCTTTTAAAGAAGATTCCTAACAAGAAAACCGCAGTAATTGGAGGGGCAATATATGCTTGTACACTTTGCAAATATTCATATAAAACTCCTGAAATATTTTGCATAATAGGAATCCATAAAATACCAGCAATCACTACAATTATTGTTGCAATTCTTCCTACTCTTAATAGTTTTTTTTCTGGAGCATCAGGTTTCAATTTCTTATAAATATCAACTGTAAACAATGTTGAACAAGAATTAAATACCGAAGCTAAAGAACTCATTAATGCAGCCAATAAACCTGCAGCTACTAAACCTCTTAATCCTGAAGGTAATAAGTTGGTCATTAATACTGGAAACGCTTGATCTGGAGTATCCCAGTGAAGTTCGCCTTTCATTTTTAAAGCTAAAGCCACTACACCTGGAATTAAGAATAAGAAAACCGGCATTAGCTTTAGTAAACCACCAAAAATAGCACCTCTTCTACCTTCTTTTACATTTTTAGCAGTTAACGTACGTTGAACAATATACTGATCTGTACACCAATACCAAATACCAACAATTGAACTGGTTATAAATAAACTTGGCCAAGGAAAATCTGGATCAGTTGCTGGTCGCCACATATTAAAATAATCTGGACCAACAGTTTCTGTTAAACCATTCCAGCCACCTACAGCATCCAACCCTAAATAGGTTAAAGTTCCTGCTCCAATAATTAATATAACAGACTGTAACGTTTCAGTATAAACCACTGCTTTCATCCCACCAAAAATGGTATAAACTCCTGTTAAAATTACCGTTGCTAAAGCACCTGTCCAAAAATCAATTCCTAATAATGCGGCAACAACAATACCACCTGCATAAATAGTTACTGAAATTTTTGTTAATACATATGCTGCTAAAGAAAACACAGATAAAAACCATCTAGACTTTGAATCAAAACGTTTTTCTAAAAATTCGGGCATTGTAAAAACACCACTTCGAGCATAAAAGGGTAGAAAAATCCAACCGAGCATTAGTACTATCCAAGCTTGAACTTCATAAATAAGCAAAGGCATTTTATTATCTGCTCCTGCTCCTGCTAAACCAACTACGTGCTCCGACCCAATGTTTGACGCAAAAATAGATGCTCCAACAACAAACCACCCAATATTTCTACCTGCTAAAAAATAGTCTTCCGTGTTTTTTGTTTTTTGAAGAATAACCCACAAGGCAACACCTCCTAAAACCAGAAAGTAAATACCAATTACAATCCAATCAATATAATCTAAACTCTTCATAAAATTATTGTTTATTATTTATTATTAGTTTTGACCATAGTAAGAATCCTTACCATGCTTACGTTCATAGTGTTTTTTTATCAATGAGTCTTTCAATCGCGGTGCATTTGGATTGATTTGCAGTGTTAAATACGCCATTTGAGCGACAGTTTCTAAAACTTTGCTGTTATAAACAGCTTTTGCAGCATCTTTACCCCAAGTAAAAGGCCCGTGATTTCCTATTAAAATCATTTCAACCTCTTTGTGCGAAATATTTTTATCTTTAAAACAGTCTAATATTTGAATACCCGTATTGTGCTCATAATTTCCTTTTATGAGTTCATCGCTCATTGGCGGCGCACAAGGAATATCAGCCGTTAAATGATCGGCATGTGTGGTTCCGAAAATTGGAATATCCAATTGAGACTGCGCCCAAGACACAGAATACATAGCGTGTGTATGTGCAATTCCACCAATATCATCCCAGTTTTTATACAAATAAGCGTGTGTTTTTGTGTCGGAAGATGGTCTCATAGTCCCTTCAATAATATTGTTATCAAAATCTACAATAACAATATCTTCAGGCTTTAATTCTTCATAAGCTACACCACTTGGTTTTATAGCGAAAACACCATTTTCTCTATCTACTGCACTTACGTTTCCAAAAGTATAAATCACCAATCCTAGTGCATTTAACTCCATATTGGCTTCATAACATTCCTGTTTTAATGCTTTATATTTACTCATCTTATAAGTTTTTCATAATATGTTTTTCAATAGTAACACCTAAACTGATGTAACGTTTATATACTTCTTGGTAAGCTGAAACGTTCTCTGGTTTTGGCTCATAAACCTTTTCAAAAGGACTTCCCATAGCATCCATAGCTGCCTCAGTATTTTCATAAATAGTTGCTGCTACAGCACCAAAAATGGCTGCTCCTAAGGCACACGCTTGTTCTGATTTTACCACTTTAATAGGCATATTTAATACGTCGGACATCATTTGCATAATAAATGGTGATTTTTGAGCGATCCCTCCAATGGCTATAACTCCTTTAATTGGAATGCCTTCACTTATAAATCTATCAGCAATTGTTTTTGCTCCAAAACAAGAAGCTTCAACCAATGCTCTAAAAACTTTTGGTGCTGTACTCCCTAAATTGATTCCTGAAATAACTCCTTTCAAGTTTTGATTGGCATCAGGAGTTCTTCTTCCATTCATCCAATCCAACGCTAATTCTCCTGAAGCTCCAATTGGTTCTTTTGCGGCTGCTTCATTTAACTTTGGTAGTATATTTCCAATGGCTTCATCAATTAATTTTGCTTTTGTTGCCTCATCTAACAAATCGCTTTGCCCTATAATTTCTTTTATTGGCCAAGACAACAAACGCTCATACCAGGCATAAATATCTCCAAAAGCCGATTGCCCAGCTTCTAACCCTAACATTCCTGGCACTACTGAACCATCTACTTGTCCACAAATTCCTTTTACTAAATGCTCGGTTTCTTGCTTTGGAGCTACCAAAATATCACAGGTTGAAGTTCCCATAACTTTGGTTAAATAATAAGGCTCAATGTTTACTCCAACTGCTCCCATATGGCAATCAAAAGCACCAACTGCAACTTGTACAGAAGTTGATAAACCTAAGCGATTTGCCCATTCTTGAGTTAGAGTTCCTGCCGATATATCAGAAGTATATGTTTCTGAAAATAATCTATCTGTTAAACCATCTAGCATTGGATCTAAGGCTACAAAAAATTCATTTGGAGGCAATCCACCAAAAGACTCATGCCATAATGCTTTATGACCTGCAGCACAACGACTACGTTTCATATCTTCAACATTGGTTCCTCCTGTTAATAAAAACGGAATCCAATCGCAGTGCTCAACCCAAGAATAAGCAGCATCCAGCACTTGTTTATCAGCCCTTGAAACATGTAAAATTTTTGACCAAAACCATTCCGAAGAATAAATACCACCTTCATATTTTGAATAATCAATAGCCCATTTACTACATAAATCATTTATTTCATCGGCTTCTTTAATTCCAGTATGGTCTTTCCATAAAACAAACATGGCATTTGGGTTTTCTTCAAAACCCGGTAATAATGCTAATGGAGTTCCTGCCTTATCAACTGCAACTGGTGTTGAACCTGTTGTGTCTATACCAATTCCAACAATGTTATTTTTAACACTTTCATCTACTTGTGATAACACTGATTTTATGGTATTCTCAACACCTTCTATGTAGTCTAATGGATGTTGTCTAAATTTATTTTTTGAAGGTTCACAATATTTTCCCTGCTTCCAACGTGCATAATAATGGACTGAAGTTGCTAGCTCTTCACCTGTACCAACATTTACAAGTAATGCACGCACAGAGTCCGATCCAAAATCTAATCCAATAGTATATTTATTAGTACTCATAGTTGACTTTTTATTGGTTTCCTTTACTATAATCAGCTAAAAATTGTGCTAAACCACTATCTGTTAATGGGTGTTTTAACAATCCTGTAATTGAACTTAATGGTCCTGTCATTACATCACTTCCAATTTTTGCACAATTAATTACGTGCATAGTGTTACGAACTGAAGCCGATAATATTTGCGTTTCAAATCCGTAGTTGTCGTAAATCTGTCTGATTTCTGAAATTAAATGCAATCCATCTGTTGAAATATCATCCAAACGTCCTAAGAATGGAGAAACATAAGTCGCTCCTGCTTTTGCAGCTAACAATGCTTGTCCGGCTGAAAATACCAAAGTTACATTGGTTCTAATTCCTTTGTCTGAAAAGTATTTACACGCTTTTACGCCGTCTGCAATCATTGGTAATTTTACCACAATTTGAGGATGTAAAGCGGCCAATTCTTCACCTTGCTGAACCATACCTTCAAAATCTGTTGCAATAACTTCTGCTGAAACATCTCCATCTACAGCATTACAGATATCTAAGTAATGTTGTAAAATATTTTCGGCTCCTGTAATTCCTTCTTTTGCCATTAATGATGGGTTTGTGGTAACGCCATCTAAAACACCTAAGGCTTGTGCTTCTTTAATTTGCTCTAAATTTGCTGTATCTATAAAAAATTTCATCTTCCTATTTTGTTATTTTAATAATTCTGTAACTTGGTTAAACACGTTTTCGCCTGTAAATCCGAATTTCTCATCCAATACGGTGGCTGGTGCTGAGTATCCAAAATGATCTAAACCAAATACTTTTCCGTTGTTTCCAACCAAGCCTTCTAAGTTTACAGGTAAACCTGCTGTTAAACCAAATGCTGGTTTGTTTGATGGAATGATACTTTCTTGGTATGCTTTTGATTGCAATCTGAAAATTCCTTCTGAAGGAACTGATACGACTTTTGCTTTTATGTTTGCTCTTTCTTGAAGTAATTGTGCTCCTTCAATTAAAGTTGCTACTTCTGATCCGTTTGCGATTAAAACTACAGCTGGATTTTCTGCTTCTATAACAGTATAACCACCCTTTTCTGCTGCTAATGCTTCTTTGTATCTTGAAGTTGCTGCTGGAAGGTCTTTTATTCCTTGACGAGATAAAATAAGTCCTGTTGGTGTTTTATCATTTTCCATTGCCATTTTCCAAGCTACATTGGTTTCTGCTGAATCTGCAGGGCGCAATGCCATAAAACAAGGA